>DAITOV010000073.1:0-16919 GCA_036833945.1 Abditibacteriia bacterium | reverse complement strand
CAAACCAGCCTCAGGCAACCCGAAATGAAAACTCACCACGGCAGGCCTGAACTCTTCCAGCACCTGCGCCGCTTCCTGGTTAAAGGGCATCCGCTCTGGGCCGGGCGCGATGCTCCCGGCATCAATACCGAATTCCGCATAATACGGAGCCAGCACCGCGCGCCACCCTGCTTCGCGTTCCGCGCTTGGCGGCGGCTGGCTATGGCAGAAAAAATTTACATTAAACGGCTGTTCTGTCTGTGCCTGTAAAGCGGTGAGTTCCTCGCGCAATGCATCCAGCGTGAGCATGGCACACGGCAGCGAACCCAGGCCACCCGCATTGGAAACTGCCGCAGCCAGAGCACTGCCCTGCACGCCTGCCATCGGGGCTTGAATGATGGGAAGTTCGATGTTGAGGAGATTTTGAAGAGTCATGAGGATAGTCAGGTGGAAACACCTCATTTGCCGATCGAACAACCGCTTTCGCTAAACTTTTTCGCCCTGCAAATACCTCTTCCAAACTACAAATCCCAACTTTGCATAAAACTCAAACAAATTCGTCCAGTCAATCGCCATCTGCTCCACGCCGCGCTGCTTGAGGTCGGCCACCGCAAGAGCAGTGAGCGCCAGGCCCAGGCCGCGCTTGCGGTCTTCCTTACCCAATCCGACAGGACCAAGGCCACCGAACTTTTCACCCAGCAGCGGAAACCAGTAGGTATTGGCCAATAGCCAGTTCGAGTTGAAATCGGCGGTGTGGCAAAAGCCGATGACTTCGCTTTTGCCATTTCGCTGCTCCACTGCCACGATGATATCGCTGGCCTTACCGCCGCGCGCGAAATGGCCACGGGTGGAATAGTTCCAGCCACCGGGGAACTCGCGCGCCACGAAATCGATCACGGCCTGGCTTTCGTCTTCCCGCGCCGGGCGAATTTCCACGCCGGGATTCGATTCCAAAGCGCACAGCACCTTCGAGGGCACCCCGTAATCGCGCAGATCGCGGTGGAAATCGACACATTCTTTCCAGTTACCGTAACCATGTTTTTCGAAGAAAAGGCGCGCGGTTTCGTTTTCAGCAGGGATACCGGGCAGAAGATGGTGCGGGTAATACAATAACGTGAGCGGCGAGCCGCTCTGCTTTAAATACTCTTCGGAGCGTTGCAAGAGCGCAGTGCCGATGCCGCGACGCTGATAGTCGGGATGCACGCAAAGCGCCCCGATGCCGCCGCGCTTTTCAAACCGCCCCACTTCCGGCCCGGCGTTTTGCATGGCTTTGGACAGCACCCAGCCCACGATGCGCTCGCCGTCGCGGGCAAGAAAGCAGCCCTGCGCATCGTAATAAGGGTCGCCGTCTACGGTTTGGCGCAACAAGCGCTCTGTCAGCGGCCAATTGGGACCAAAGGCGGCGTTCCACAGTTCAACAATCGCCGGAACGTCGTGCGTGGTGGGATGGGAATATTCAATCATGGGCGGGCAGTCGTGATGCCGTCGTTAATGATACCGGTATAAACCTCGGTGGGCAAAAGCCCCAGCCAGGGATCGGAGTCGGGGGTCTGGAACAGCTCGGCGTACACTTTCGCATTGAACTCATCGAGCGCGATATCGGGGTTTTGCGCCAGCCATTGATGCAAAATTCCGTGGCGCTGATATTCGTTGCGCACCGTATCCAGGGCAATCGATTTTTCAAAGTTGGCGGCAATCGTTCGGGCGCGCGGCGTTTTGCTTTGCAGCACTTTCAGCCCCGTTTCATCGAGCCTGGCATCACTGAGGTGCAGAGCGGCAATTTGATCCCACAGGGCATCATCGGTTTTGCGTTCGAGCGCGGCGCGGTCGCGAGGCACGGCAACTGTGAAGCGGCGCAGCAGAGGCGCTTCTACTACCATCTTGGTCATTGCCAATGGCGCGGCATTACGGGCAGTGGGAGCAGCGATGAGAATTTCATCGGGTCCGGCTGTAAGCGCAGTAGTTTGGAGCCGAGGCACTACGGTGGTTTGTTGCAAAGCCGGTGGAGTGGTCAGCGGAGCCTTGGTGCGTGCAATATCTTCTTGCCACTCGCGAGTGATGGACGCCAAACCTCGTTGATGGGCTTGCTTCAAATAGCGCTGACGGGCCGCCGCGTCCAGGCTGCGTGTTTCGCGCTCAAGTTGCTTAGTGCTTTCCAACCAACGCGCAAACGCTCCGGGGCCGTAGAGGCCCGGCAAGGCATCAAGAATCCGGCCCTGGCTATCCAAAGCGTAATGAATGCTGTTGCCGGTGATGGTGGTTTCCATTTTTCGACCGTCGCCAAAGTCGATGGAAACTTTAGGCACGGGCCGCACACTTTGCCAGTGGAGGATGTAGCCCTCGCGCAACGCTTTGTTCACCTGGACGTGGGGATAGAGTGCGGTGCGGAAAAAACGAGAGTTGGCACAAGAAAGTTCTTCATCCAAATTGCCCAGCAAACGCAAGGAGAGAATCGGTTTTTTCTGCTCGCGAGCTGCGGCTTTGGCCTTTTCCAAATCGGTATACCAATAGAGCCGTGAGGCCCAGTTGTCGCGTTGGGCGCCAACTTGTTCTACAGCCCAATTCCATCGTTGCTCAAACTGGTCGTTTTCACCGGCAGAACTCATGGCTTCAAGAGCTTTGAGTCCTGCCGTCCCGGCTTCACGCAAGGCAGCAGTAGCCGGCTTGGCTTCATTGGGCTGTGGAGAAACTGCCTGCCAGGCCCAATCATCCAGAGATGCCGCGTGATTATTCAATGCCCGTGTCGGCAAGACATTCGCACAGAATAGGACAATACCGAGAAACATTCCGCCTTTAACGATTGTCTTGGTTGCTTGCATGAAAAAAATTCTCCTTATGCCAAAGGCCATTCTTCATAAAATTTTCGGTTTCAGAAATAAGACAATCAAAAATGATATTCAGGGCATACCCAACTTAGATTATAATTCCCCTGTGTCACAAACGCAGAGCCATCGAACTCAAGCGAGAATTGTCCGCGGTCTCATCCTGGGCGCCACCTGCGGTTGCCTGGTGCTCTTGTTCACCGCTGCCGGATGGTTCAAGGGTATCGAACGCGCCACGCTCGACGCCATGTTCTGGATACGAGGCCGCATTCCGCCTTCCCAGCACGTCATTATCGTCGAAGCCGACGAAAGCACGCTAGCGCGTTACGGTCCCTGGCCATTTCCCCGCAGCATCTATGCCGATCTGACTCGCGAGCTTCATCGCATGGGTGCCAAAACCATCGTCTTCGATATCCAGTTTTCAACCCCCTCCAACAATCCGCAAGACGACCAGGCTTTTGCCAGGGCCAGCCAGGAAGCAGGCAACGTGATTCAAGCCGGGGTTTTCGCGCTTCCCGGAATGCCCAGCTACACCGGCATGAACTCCATTTCCCGTTCCCTCAATCGCGATCTGAAGCGCTACCGGCTTACAGGCAATGTGAATGCTGCCTCCGGCGTTGGCCTGAACGCCGTTTCCGGTTCCATTGCCATCCCCCCGCTACTCAACAATGCCGCCGGTTTCGGACACATTACAGTCAATCCCGAGTGGGACGGAGCCTTGCGCCGTATTCCCCACTATATACGCTACAAAGGCATGCTCTACCCTTCGCTGGCATTGGCGGCGGCGGCCCATTTCAAGGGCGTTCATGTTAACGATATCCAGGTCACTCCCAATAAACTGTTTCTGGGCTTGCAGAGCATCGCACTCGATGCCAACGGTGAAACCCTCATCAACTGGTGCGGCCCTACCACGACTTTTCCTTCTTATACCTTTCAGCAGGTGCTGACCAAGAACAGTTTTGAAAAACTGCCCGACGATACATTCGAGAACGCCGTCGTAGTGGTGGGCATCACCCATCCCGGTGCCGGCTCTTACGAGCGATACGCAACGCCGTTTTCTTCCAGCCAACCTGCGGTGGAAATCCATGCGAATGCCATCGACAACATTCTCGAAAACCGCACCTTAAATGAAGCGCCCGCCTGGCTACCCGTCTTATTATTGCTGGTGCTCTCACTGGTTGCCGGTGCGCTCACTTCCCTGCATGGTGCCCGTCAGGGAGCACTGTGGATTTTGGTGTTCAACATGGTGCTGTGGGCAATGGGGTTGTTGCTGATGGCCAAAACCCTCTGGTATATGCCGGTCTCCTCGGCTATTGCGGCCTCGCTGCTGGCCTGTGCCGTGACGCTGGGCTATCGCCAGTGGAACGACGCCCAGGAACTGAAAATCGCCGACGAGCGGTATGAATTGGCACTCCAGGGTGCCAACGACGGCATTTGGGACTGGAACCTCAAAACCGGTGAAGTGTATTATTCAACGCGCTGGCAGATGTTGCTGGGGCTGCAGGACGGCGTTATTCATCCGCAACTCAACGAATGGATGAGCCGCGTTCACCCCGACGACCTCTCCAAACTCAACGCCAACCTGCAACGCCACCTCAACGGCGATACCCCTCACTTCGAAGACGAGCATCGCATCCGCCACGCCGATGGCAGCTACCGCTGGGTGCTGGCGCGTGGTCTGCGGGTTTTGCAAGATGGTAAACCAACCCGCATTGCCGGTTCGCTCTCGGATATCACCGCCCGCAAGCAGGCCGAAGACGAGCTGTTACACAACGCCTTCTACGATAACCTGACGGGGCTGCCCAACCGCGCCCTCTTCATCGAACGCCTGGGCCGCGCCATCGCGCGCGCCTCACGCGAACAGGAATACGTCTTTGCCGTGCTGTTCCTCGATCTCGACCGTTTCAAAGTCATTAACGACAGCCTGGGCCATGCCGTTGGCGACCAACTCCTGCTTTCGGTCGCACAGCGTCTGGAAAGCTGCCTGCGTCCGGGCGATACGGCCGCGCGGTTGGGAGGCGACGAGTTCACTCTCCTGCTCGACGACATCAGCAATATCGACAATGCCATGCGCATTGCCCGCCGCATTCAGGAGCTTTTCCACAAGCCGTTCGAAGTGCAGCAACAACGGGTTTTTTCAACCGCCAGCATCGGAATCGCCATCTGCAACGAACGGGAACACCCCATTCACTATCAACAGCCCGAAGACATCTTGCGCGATGCCGATACTGCCCTCTACCGCGCCAAGGCCTCGGGCCGCGCCTGTCATGAAGTGTTCGATGAAGCGATGCGTACCCGCGCCATTTCACGTCTCCAAATGGAAGCGGAACTGCGGCACGCACTGGAGCATGAAGAGTTTCGCGCCTATTATCAGCCTCTTGTCGATTTACGCAGTGGAGATATTATCGGCTTTGAAGCGCTGGCACGCTGGCAGCATCCCGAACGCGGCCTCATCGCTCCCGAAGAGTTTGTTTCGTTAGCCGAAGAAACCGGCCTCATCGTTGCCCTGGACGAATGGGTGCTGCGAGAATCTTGCCGCCAGCTTCAAGAATGGCAAGAGCTGATCGAAAAGCGCACAGTGGCCGGGCAAACCGAGGAGCAGCCGTTCATCGTCGATGTCAATCTCTCCAATCGCCACTTCTCCGACCCTCGCCTGGTAGACAAGATCAAATCGATTCTGGACGAGTTCAAATTGCCGCCCAGAGCGCTGAATCTTGAAATCACCGAAAGCGTATTGCTGGAGAATATCGACTACACCACGATGCTGCTCAAAGAACTCAAACTGCTGGGCGTGCAATTGGCAATCGACGATTTCGGCACCGGCTACTCTTCACTGGCCTATCTGCATCGCTTGCCGCTCGACGTTCTTAAAATCGACCAGTCGTTCGTTTCACACCTCACCCATAGTGGCGAAAATACCGAAATTGCCCAGGCTATCATTTCCCTGGCACGCAGCATGAAAATGACGGCGATCGCCGAAGGTGTGGAAACCGCTACCCAGATGGCACTGTTGCAAAAACTCGGCTGCGACTTCGCCCAGGGCTATCTCTTCTCACACCCGCTTTCTGCCGCTGACGCCACCCAGCTACTCCAAGAACACCAGACCTGGGATGTCTCAGACACTTCTCCATTGCAAGCCGCCACGCCGGTTTAGCGCTCTCACTCTCCGGTGTTCATAGCACGCAAAGCCTTCGGCTACGCTAACTTCGTCGCAAGTTTTAACGGCAGATTTTAGATTTTAGAACTTAGAGCTTAGGAGGATACCTATCCACGTGAGAAGCTTCTCCTAAGATCTAAGATCCAAGACCTAAGATCTAAAAAAATCTGTGGCTAAATTTCCTTATCGTTGACATCAACGCCCGGTTGCCTCACTTCTGCATTCAGCATTCCGACTTCTGACTTGCCGTATCAAGCCTCAAACGCATTGCAGTGCAAGGCGCAGCGTGCGCCGGCGTTATCGTCGAGCCACACTTCCATAACGTCGAAGCGGCAAACCACATCATCTATCTTGTGGAAGGATACGTAGAGATTGGCCAAACGTGCGATCTGCCGCTGCTTGGCCGGTGTTACGGCTTCCTGGGGCGCGCCTTGCTTGTCGTTGCGGCGGGTTTTCACTTCGATAAAAGCCAAGACCTTCTCACCCCGCGTGCCGCGAGTCCAGGCGATGCAGTCGATTTCGCCGCCCTGCCCTTGCCCTGGCCGCCAGTTGCGCTCAATAATGCGATAGCCGCGAGAGAGTAATTCTCGCGCGGCTATCTCTTCACCATCTTGTCCGCGCTGCCTGGCGCTTAAAGGCTCAGCGGCCTTTGAAGGTGTGGCAGCATTACGTCCCCAGAACTTTTTCCAGCCTGACATCGCTTAAGGAACAGGCGGAGCGGCTGGATCTATCGGGGCCGGGGCAGCGGCAGGAGTTGTCGTCGTGGTGGTCGTTGTCGTAGTTGTCTTAATCGGCGGCTGTTGACGGCTTTGCAGCACGATAAATTGCCACAACCCTAAACGATGTTCACGGGCATACTCTTCATCGTTGAGCCAGCCCTTGGTATCGAAAATGGTCGGTGCATGAATATCGACCACGGCATAGCCGCTGCGAATCAACATGCGGTTCAAATTCAGCTTCTGGTCGCGGTTTTTACCGCCCATGAAGAACATCTGCACACGGGGAATGCCCTGCAAATCCTGCGGATAGCGCCGGTCCTGTTCAATCGAAAGCTGACGGCCCAATGTCCAGTTGCGCACCGCTTGCATCGCCATCGGCGAATAGCGCCGCTCAGCCGCGTTGCTGCTGTTGGGACGTGGTGAATACACACCGGCCAGACGCATACGCACCGGAGCGCCATAGGCCTTGGTTTCCCGCTCATTAGGCGCGGTGCCGGTTTTGGTAACTTTCACGCTGCGCACCATTAAAACGTCGGGCGCATCGAAGCTGGTCACTTCAAAATAATCCGGGTACTTAGCATCGCCCGGTATATTCAAATCGACGCCCTTGGTATTGTAATCGGCAGGGTTGAAGAAATCCGGCGCGGGCATTTTGGGCGGCGGCGGCACTTCTTCGGGTTCGGGCGGCGTCAGCAAGCCGCAACCGCTCAATACAAAGCTTAAACCGGCAGCCACAGAAAACGCAGACAGCTTCTTGAAACTATTCATATCTTTACTCTTCCAAGTTTACCGTTTCCCCGGCTCACTGGCTTAGCAACTCCTTGGCATTACGGTAAGTCAAACGCTCGCGCTGTGCCGTTGTAATCGCACTGTCTTTAATCATGCCCAAAGCAGCCGCCGGGTGATACGAACCCCAGTCGGAAGCCCACATGACACGCCGGTCGCCCAACACTTCCATTGCGCGCTCCAACACCCCGCGCTGGGTGTAGGCGACATTGAGCAACAGGGAAATATTAACATTTTCCTTGATGGCTGAAATCGCGTTGGAGGTGAGGCTGTCACTTTGCGGCGATAATACGAAACGAAGCGAATGAAAATCTTTCGCAACAGTAATCACGGCGGCCAACGTCGCGGGCGTGCTGGCCGTGACCAGAGCGGGGCGGCTATAGCGTCGCAGGGCGTTGAGCACTTCGTGTCCGCCTGCCCCATCGATGGCATCGGCATCGCCGTTTTGCTCGAAGCGGGCACCCACCCAGTTGGGTTTGACCAGATATTTCCGTGCCAATTCCTGCGATTGCTCCGGCTGGTGGGGCGAAAGGGTAAGCCAACCGCGAAACCGCTTATCCTGAGTCAGCTTTTCTGCCAGGCGGATATTACCGCCCACTATATCGGAAACTGCCTCGCGCGAAGAAAAGCAGAGCTGTTCGACCCCGAATTTATCCGCGTAGACAGCGGCTTCAGCCAACTGCGGCGGGCGCACGGCGATCGTTTCAGGCGTTACGCCGTAATGGCATTGAAGATCGATGAATGGCATGTTTGCAGGAATCGAATGATATACAGGATTGACTTGCCGCCCGCCTATTTGGTGAGCAAACGTTTCAGGTTGTCTCCCAGCACCGCACTCTTATGCTCGTTGGAGAGTGTCGAGGTGAGAATGGGAGCCAGCGCCACCGAAAGATAACGCAGTGGAGCATAAGAGGCAAAAACCAATCGCTCGGCTCCTGAAGGAATGGTATCGCGAATCGTCTCGAAAGTGCCCGGTGCCAACAAATGCGTGGTTTCAAGGTAAAACTTGGTATCGGCCCGCATCACGGCCAGCGCTTCAGCTAATTGCGCCGGTTTCACTCCCGCCAAAAGCAGGGGAGCACGGGTAAAAGTGGTGGCATCGGCCAACTCGGTGCAATCGCCGGGACGGGAAATTTCCACCGCCACCGGCACGCCCAGGCTATCGCATTTCTGCAGCAATTCGCGAAACGGGGCATACCGAATCGGCCAGCCCTGGCGTTCGGGGAAAAAGCGAAACAGACGAAAACCTTCGGCGGCACGGGTCTGGGCTTCTTCGAGGCATTCGGGAAAGGCGCGAGGGTCGAGTGTGGCAACCGGAAAGAAATGGGCCGCATTCGCTTTAGCGACAGCCAAAGTTTCGCTGTTGCCTTGCCGATAATCGTAGAAAATGCCCGATGTTGCGGTGACGAGCGAGCGCGTCACATTATTCTGCGTCATGCCTTGCAGCAAGTCTTCTACCGACAGATCGGTGGCATGACGAGGCCACGGTCCAAAGAGGGTGCACGCATCTAAAATCGCGGGAGCTGCCATAAGTTAAAAAACGCGCAATAACGAACGCAAAAAATGATAAAATCCTGCGCTCAATTATAGGCCATTCAGGCGGGCACGGGCAACCTCAAGCAGTTTGGCGACCTGGCAACACGTAACCTTACGAACTCACGAGCACATCTGTTTTCTTCCTTGTTTGGCAAGAAAAAGCCCATAGACGGCAATAAAAAACGGGAGCGCAATATGATGCGCTCCCGTTTTTACGGCTTTAAACCGGCAGATTGTGTTTAGCGTTCGTCGATATCGCTGGCGTATATAACGCCACCCTGCAGGCGGCCTCGCACCGTAACCCGCTCGCCACGACGCAGGTTATCCAACTCGCGGCGGTCGGCACGCACCGTGTAGACGCGACCGTTATCGGCCCGCACACGGGCATAACCCGAACGTTCGCTGGCATCGAGGACTACACCGCGCAAGCTGGTGTAAGAACCGTTGTAACGATCGTTTCCGTAACCGTATCCGTTGCCATAGCCGTAACCATTGCCGTAGCCGTGGCGATTACGGTCATTCCAATCCCAACGGTCGTCGCGGCGGTTGTCATGACGGCGGTCGCGGTCGTAACGTCCGCGATTATTATCGCGATGGTCGTAGCGGTCGTGACGGTCACGGTCGTTATCGCGACGGTCGCGATCATGGCGGTCGCGGTCGTGACGATCGCGGTCGTGGCGATCGTTGTCATGACGGTCACGATCATTATCACGGCGGTCACGGTCGCCCCAGGCCGAGACTGCCGGAGACTTGGCCACCGGGGATTTTCCCGACTGGGCAAATGCCTGGCTGCCTAACGCCGGGGCCAGCATAGCGACGCCCAAAACCACTGCGCTCATCATTTTCTTCCAGCGCAAGGAAGTTTCTTTTTGTCCCGCCGATAAAACTGTATTCATGTGTTGCTCCTGCGCAGCGAAGCCAACCGATCCGTCCGCTGCAATTACAAACCAATGGACGCAACAGAATCTTTATTTGTTCAAACAAATAAAGGCAGGTTATGGGTGATAGGTTATGGGTTATAGGAGAGCACCTATAACCCATGACCTATCACCCATAACCTATAATAAACTACCCACCGCCATGAGAAATGGCGATTATTACTGATTTAAAACCCTTTTATGCTTTCAGCCCATAACTTTTGGCCTCCCCGTAACTTTGGTGCCATCGACAACGAACTGGCGGATTTCGATGCTGCGAAATTCGTTGTCGTGCCGGTGCCCTACGACTCTACCACTACCTGGCGTGGCGGCACCCGCGACGGTGCCAATGCCATCCTCGATGCTTCCATGAACATGGAGCTGTACGACGTGGAACTGCAACGCGAAATTTGCGACGTGGGCATTCACACCACCGAGGATGTGGAACCCGATATGCGCGGCCCGCAATATATGGCGGTGCGCGTGACCGAAGTCATCAGCGAAATTCTGTTCGCCGGAAAAATCCCGGTCATGCTGGGCGGCGAACATTCCCTGACTTTTGGCGCAGTCGCCGGTGTTCTCAAATTGCCGCTCGAAGGCAATCTCACCGTGCTGCAGTTAGATGCCCACACCGACTTGCGTGAGGAATATTGCAATACCAAGTGGGGACACGGCTGCGTTTCACGCCGCATGAGCGAACTACCGGGCGTCAATATCGTGCAAGTCGGCCTACGTTCGACCTCTGCCGAAGAGGCCGCTAACGTGCCCGAGAACGTTACCCAGTTCTGGTGCGAAGACGTGCTGGCCGATTTCCCCGGCACCATTGAAAAAGTGCTCGCCGCCTGTAGCGATAACATCTACATCACTTTTGACGTCGATGTATGCGACCCGAGCTGGATCAGCGCCACCGGCACGCCTGAGCCAGGCGGCCTGGGCTACTACCAGGTGCGCGACCTGCTGCGCGCCGCCTGCCGCAACAAAAAAGTGCTGGGACTCGACTGCGTGGAACTGATGGGCGGCGACCCCGCCGCCGCTTTCGCCGTGGCCCGCTTGCTCTACAAGACCATCGGCTATCTGAGCGAAGAAACCACCGCATGAGCACTCCGTTCCTCAAGGCACAGTGGCGCAACCTGGTGATGCTCAATTACGAAATTGAGCCTTCACTTTTGTTGCCCCACGTGCCGCGAGGGACCCAGCTTGATAACTGGAACGGCACCACCTTCATCAGCCTGGTGGGATTTTTGTTTCTGGATACGCGTGTGCGCGGGCTTGGCATCCCGCTGCATATGAATTTTGAAGAAGTCAATCTCCGCTTCTATGTCAGCCGCGAACACAACGGCGAGCTGCGGCGCGGCGTGGTGTTCCTGCGCGAATTTGTGCCGCGCCATGCGATTACAATAATCGCAAACACCCTGTATAACGAGCAATATCGCACGGCTCCCATGCGCCATCGCATCGACGAGCAAGCGGTGGAGTATCGTTGGCGCACGCGCGCTCAATGGAACAGTCTCGCCCTGGAACACAGCGGTGACTGGCAAGAGCTGCAAGACGATTCGGTGGAAGAATTCATCACCGAACACTACTGGGGCTACACCGCGCAGCGCGATGGCGGCACGATTGAATATCAGGTCGAGCATCCGCGCTGGCACTTTAAAACCGCCACCCAGGCCACTCTGGAATGCGATATTGCAACTACCTACGGTGCTTCGTTCGCCCCCTGCCTGCAAGGTAAACCGCATTCGGCTCTCCTCGCGGAAGGTTCGCCGGTTACGGTTTATCGGGGAGTGAGGATATGAATTGGGAGCCAGGCAAGGAGTATCTGCTCTGGGATGGCGATTGTGGCTTTTGTCGCCGTTGCAGCTTGCTTTTGGCCCGATGGGACACCACAGATTTCGTATTTACGCCTTATCAAGCTTTTAGCGAAGCCCAGCTCAAGAAAGTGGGACTATGCTACAGGCAGTGCGAGCGTGAATTAAAAGTCGTGTCGCACACCGGCCGCTCGTTCGGCGGGGCATTCGCCGTTAATTATTTCTTCTGGCGGCAGCCACGACTGCGACCTCTCGTGCTGTTGGGTTTCCTGTTTCCGCCACTTTTCTTGCTGGAAGTGCTCGCCTACAAAGGCGTAGCTGACAACCGTCTCTTATTTTCAAGAATCTTATTTCCCAGGAACTAAATATGCTGATTACCGATCTCGAAAAAACTGCCGGGCGCATCTTCCCGGCCCGCCGCTGGACCCGCAACCTGGTGGGCGGCGCTTCGCCGATTCAAGCCGACAATTTTTCGATGGGGCTGGTCATTCTCGAACCCAACGGCGGGCAAGTGCCGTGGCACAACCAGGAACAGGAAGAGATTTATTTCATCGTGGAGGGCAGCGGGGAAATTTGCGTAGGTGAAGAACGCGGCCCCATCAGCAGCGGGCAAGCCGTTTACCTGCCACCGGGAATGTTTCACCAGTTGACCAACACCGGCTCTGCTCCGATGACGATGCTTTATTGCTACGGTCCGGCGGGCGACGTGGCGCACTGGAAACAAGAATTGGAAGGCACACTGCCGCGCGAGGGTATCGATGTTCCTGCCCTGCCCGAAGGCGCAACGGCGCAATGCACACTGAAGCCGGAATAAGTAAAGGAATTTAGCCACAGATTCTTTTAGATCTTAGATCTTGGAACTTAGCTCTTAGGAGGGGCTTGGCAGAGCGCGAAACCTAAGTTCTAAGCTCTAAAATCTAAGCTCTGTCGTTAAAACTTGCGACGAAGTTAGCGTAGCCGAAGGCTTTGCGTGCTATGAACAAGGAAGAGTTTGGTATTAGCCAAAATAAAGCTTTACACTAACGAGCCATTTTTGTGCCAAAATAGAGGGTAACGTCAACTTATTTCCTCTCACTGCGCCATGCGACTCGACGACGCCTCGTTCGTTGACTTCTACGAAATTCTCGATATGGAGCGAAACGCCGCTCCCGACGCCTTGCGCCGGCGGATCTCCGCCCTCTATCTGGAAGCTCGCGTCAACCTCGATCACCAGAACCATCGCAAGCGTTTCTACTACGTAGAGTTGTACGAAACCCACCTGCCCCACGCCCGGTTGATTCTGCTCGACAAGAACAAGCGCGCCGAGTATGACGAGGAATTAGCGCAATATTACGCCAGGAAAGGCACCCGGCCACCGGCTCCGCGTAAACCCCACGACGATACCAAGCTGGCTTTAAGCGACCTGCCCGGCATGGCAACGGCCGATGTATCGTTTGACGATTTTGCCGACATGAGCGAGGGCATCCCCTTGCCCCCACCCATTCCGGTGCTGCGTATGGATGCCAATGAAGTGGAACGCCGCCGCGACCACAAGCGCCGCGAACTCATCAAACACGAACTGATTTCCGAAGGCACGAAATGGGGGTTGATTGCGGGGGCGGGCACGACGCTATGCGGTATCATCATGGCCTGGCTGCTTTACAACACCTCGCCCGGCAACATCACATTCCCCGCCGTGTTGTTCGTTCTCTTTGTCGGCACCAGTTTCCTGGCTTCGCGCAAAGCCACCCGCTGGGCCAAGCAGCGGACGATCGGTTTCCTTTCCACCATGCCCTACGATGAGTTGCTGCGGCATTGTGGGCGTTAACAACGCGCGGTTTTTCATCTTTGTGCCTATTTCCGAATTCACTTCGGATTTATATCCTAAATTCAACCAATAGCTTTGCCGCATGTGTCAAAATCAACGGCATGAAGATAGTTAAATGTAAGAAAGGGCTGTTTGCCGCTTTTTGTCTGCTCTGCGGCGGGGCTTTTTCTGTCTCTGCTCTTCATTTCCCCATTGAAGAACAAACTTCGCCTCATTTCAATGCCGAGCCGCCGAATCTCGCTCACACCATCTCCTGGACTAACAATCGTCCGCCTCAAGTTCGCTTTTCGCAAAATATATCTTCCCAGCGAGAAGAAAATCCACAACACCCCGACATTGAAGTGCAGTTGCGCGTTTATCCTGAGCGGACACGAAGTGTATTGTCGCAGGTAATGCTGGCCAGTGAGGCTAATTTTCCAGCTAGCCAGGCCTATATCAAGCTGGATATTTACGGTGACTTAGACTTAGTTCGCATCCGGCTTGTAGCACGCCATGCCGATGGCACCCCTGCCGGTCAGATTAATGGACCCGGGAAAAATGACGATATCGTTTATTGGAAGAGTTCTGACAATTCCTATATACCGTTTCGCTCCGACTCCAAGCCAGGTAAGGCTTTCGTTTGGGCGGAATTGCTCGATTCAAATGGGAAAGTTATCGCCACTTCCGCTCGTCAGGAAATTCTTTTTGTTTTACCAGAGATTAAAGTGACGTACGGCGACTGGAAAGCCTCGGCTAAAGCCGCCACCTGGGAGCGGCGCATCTATATCAAAGCCGAATTCCAGGCCCTGGGTATGCTCGATTTCACAGGCACGCCCGTCTTGCTCAAAATAAAACCCGTTCCCGATGTTGGTGCGATTCCACAAGTTTCCTGGCTTGCCAATAATAAAGGAAGGACGGTTCGAGAACAAGCCTGGGGGCTGGGGCCAAATTCCGCATCTATGCCATACACCACAACACAATATTGGCGCGAGACGCCCACTGGAACGCGCCAGCTCAATACTTATAGGGTGCATGCGATTGTAGATAGAACCCGCCTTTTCGCATTACCGCCACATCCCTCATCCGTAGGAAAAACAACCTCCCCGAAAAAGGAGTCCGCATGACCAGTTCCGGCCTTCTCATAAAATCTTTCAGGAGACGTCCTGCACTGCTCGGGTTACTGGCCGTCGTCTTGATTGGAGTGGGACTTCTCTGGAAATGGAATTTTTCCCGGCCCGCGCTGCACTCTTCGGTATACCCTACCACTCTCTTCACAACGGCAAGCGGTCAACTGATTGGTTTTGGTTATCCGGCACAGGCATTTGAAAACACACCAAATCTCGAACACACAAAACGTCCTCATTACAAGGCATCTTTTCTTCGTTGGGATATGCATACCAGGCGTATAGAGAGTCAACAGCTTTTAGATGTAAAGCCACAAAATCCGGTATTTTCACCTGATGGCAAGAAAGTCGCATTCTTTACCTGGTTGCCGGACAAAAAGAGCCATTCTCGCAGCCAAGTTGAAATTCGCACCCTCGACCGAATAACCCACCCTGGAGTTTATGGCCCCAAGGATAATCGTAATTTCAATTGGACGCCTGACAGTCGCTCTCTCATCGTCCACGATGAGAAAATACGCATCTATGATGCCACGACAGGAGCTTTACAGCGCATCTTCGACCCTAAACTTTGGCAGAGAGATATTTCCTATATTAAGCGGCTTACTTTTTCACCGGACGGACAACATGTAGCCATTCAGGAAGAAAGCACCAGCTTACCCCCTTCTTCAAATGGAGTAGAAGAAGAGAGTGGAGCTATTAAGGAACGCCTCTTTATTGCGTCGTGGCCGCAGCTCAAACTCGAAGGAACATTGCCAGGTAATCTGTGGATGAATTACGTTTGGGATAAGAATAGCAAGCAACTTCAGGGATTGACGCGTATCTCTGCAGGCTATATGACGTTGCAAGCCAAAGTAGCGCGCTATGATCTGGCTTCACGACGAACTTCGTGGGCCATCATCCAACCCCCTTCTCAGGGAAACGAACAGTCAGACCGCATTCTCTTCCACAATCTATTGGCTCAAGCCACCTTTACGCCAGATGGACGTTTGTTGATAGGCGGCACATTGATCAGAAAAGAGGGCTGGGGCGTGTGGGACACCTCTACAGGGAAATATCTGGGGCAAATGGGGAAACCCTGGAGGGGACTCCGAACTGAGTATGCGAATTACGATCCACCCGCCTTTTCACTAGACAGCCGTTATCTTCTCAATCCCCGTAACGATGGTGTTGAAATGTGGGCCTTGGAACGTTTCGCACGATAAACGAAAAACTGTTAAAGCCCATTCTGGTCTTTCAAACGGTTAATGGCCTTACGCTGCTGCAGCGCGGTTCGCACCGTTTCCACAATGTAATACACGGCATAAAGCAGCACAGCGGCCATTAGGATCTTCATTGCCAGCGTGCCATAGGTCGTCACAGCCTGGTTGGCCATGCCGGTGGCGGCAATCTGGGACGCTTCCAGATTCGTCATTACAAAGTAGGCCGATCCCAGCGCCACAAAAATCAAAACGACGATCACTATCGGATGCATAGTTGGTTCCCCCGGCCTGAAAGATGTCGCAAAAACCATAGTTTACGCGACTAATACCACATAGGATTCCCTTTTTACCATCATTTTAAACATTTTTCTTCACCAAATTTCAAGCCCGGTTAATTCGGCATGAGCTGATGCCCCACGGAACCCTGCCAGCCGTCGATGAGGAGCCAGAACAGCATGAGGGCGATATCGCCCAATGCCAGGCCGATAAAAAACGGCCCGGCGCGCCGCACCACGTCCTGACCGCCAAAGCGCAATAAAAGAACTTTACACAGCCAGCCCAGAAAAATGGAAGTCCAGAGCTGGTCGAGCGCATAGGTGAGGGAAATGAGGTAGCCCAACGGATGCAGCGGGAAACCGGCAAAGCGCGCTCGGGCCAGCATCAATGCAATCGTCATCAGGGCGCCAGCGCCCAGCCATGTCCAGTTGAGCAGGCTTTCCCAAAACGTTTCGGGGAGCGGCGCACCCTGCACCGCCGTCACCACGCGCGGCGGCCATTTCGGACCGGCCACAGCCGACCAGGCGTTGAGCTGCAAACCGCCCGCCTCGTAGCCCAGGCGTACCCGCATCCAGATACCGATGGCAAACGCCACCACGGTTACCAGAGTAATCAGGCCAAGCAATGGCCGCAGCGGAATCTTGCGGTCGCGCGCCAGCTTGAAGCTGTGGATGAAACTGGGCAGCAGGAAACCACGCAGGTCGTGAACCACGGCCGTCTGGATGAACGAAGCCGGGACCAGCGACGAAGCAGGCAGGAAACTGGCCCCGAAAAGCTGCGACATCGCGCCGAGGGGCATCCATTGGTGTT
>DAITOV010000072.1:0-16966 GCA_036833945.1 Abditibacteriia bacterium | reverse complement strand
TGGGGAACATTAAACAAACGTTGCAAACGCCGGATATAAGGTGCGGGATTTTCGAGATTCCAGACCGGGCGCGCCGGATCGAGAACGCCTGTAGAGCGATAACCGTCGAAAATTTTTCCCACGAAACACACACGGAATTCACTCCAAAGCTCGCCCTGGCCGGTGTTATATTGATGCTTCACACCGGGAAAAGTGAGAAAAAAGTGGCCATAGGCAAGTTCGCATTCATAGCCGGTTTCGTTACGGTAATAGCCCGCTCCTTCTTTAAGGACAATGGCCAGCTTATAGTAGGGATACTCCCATAACTCGCGCATCTCCCACCAGTTATTCTGCCGTCCGGGATGACTGGTGCCAACCGCCAGGATATCGCCCTGAGCATCGGGGGAGATGTTCTTGAAATACTGCTCTTCCAACGCACCGTTGGACGACTCGAGAATCATCCGCTTCATTTTGGGCAGTATAATTCATATCAAATTATGGTGTTTAAACTCGCTTGATAAGGGTCATACTTTTAATGTCGCTTTTCATTATTTCTATTTATAAATACCGGAGGTCACATACCATGCAAACCGCCTTCAGCAAAAACGTTCGCAAAGGCTTCACACTTATAGAATTGCTTGTTGTTATAGCCATCATAGCTATCCTCGCCGCGATTCTTTTCCCGGTCTTCGCCCGTGCTCGTGAAAATGCACGGCGCACCAGTTGTTCGAGTAACTTGAAACAAATTTCATTGGGAATTTTGCAATATACGCAAGACTACGACGAGAAATTCCCCAGAAGCATCGTCATTACAACGGTCGCCAACGTAACTCCCACAAATCCTTATGGATGGGCTGATGCCATACAGCCCTATGTTAAAAGTGTCCAACTATTTCAGTGCCCCAGCGAAACCGAGGGACCGACAGATGACCCAACAGACACCGCTCCAGGCTACACGGACTATTGGTACAACTACCAACTAACCGCAGTCAGCCAATCTGCCGTGGTTTCTGCCTCACAGACCGTCATGAATGGTGATGGAAATGGAAATAGCGCACAGTATGCATTTAACGGCTGTAATTCTTCGGCAACTGGTGCCCCCGGCGTCTGTTCTGCGGCACAGATTACGGCAAAGATTGCAACCATGACCACAACCGAGGCACTGGGAAGACACTTAGACGGAGCGAACTATGCGTTCGTCGATGGTCATGTGAAATGGCTCAAAGCTTCTGCCATCAGTGGAGTTTTACGCTCCAGCACAGCCGTCTACAATGCCGGTGTCAGTTCGGCAGATTCTGGCGGCAGAGCCACATTCAGCATCGACTAACGGCTTAATCTTCTTAAACTTACGCCCGGTGAGAACCCACCTCTCACCGGGCGTTGCAGTGTCACTTATTCATCGCCACTCACGAAACCGCTATGAACATTGAACAGATCGAACTCCGCATCCTGCAAATCCCACTCAAACAACCCTTTGAAACCAGCTTCGGGCGCTTCATCGCCCGCGAGTGTATTTTCGTTACAGCAATAGGCGATGGCGCAGTAGGCCACGCGGAATGCATCGCGATGAGTACGCCTTATTACAACGAAGAAACGACCAACACCGCCTGGCATTTGTTGCAGGATTTCTTTATCCCCACTCTCTTTCGCCATTCCATCGAGCATCCTCGCGATGTCGCCCCGGCGCTTTCGGCTATCCGGAGAAATTTCATGGCGCTTTCAGCGTTGGAAAGTGCGGTATGGGAGCTTTACTGCCACCAGCAAGGCATTTCGCTCTCGAAAGCATTGGGTGGCACACGCGACAAAATCGAAGTAGGAGTCAGCATCGGTATCGAACCTTCTATTCAGCATGTGTTAGATAACGTGGCGCGGTTCGTTGAGGAAGGCTACCGGAAAATGAAAGTTAAAATCAAACCCGGTTTCGACATCGAACTCATCAAAGCAATTCGCGATCAATTTGGCAGCGACTTGCTCCTCATGGCCGATGCCAATTCGGCTTATACGCTGGATGATGCCGCGATTTTTAAAGAACTCGATCAATACAACCTCTTGATGATCGAACAGCCCTTAGCGCATGACGATATTATCGACCACGCCAAACTTCAGGCACAAATAGATACACCCATTTGCCTGGACGAAAGCATTCTCACGTTAGATGATGCCCGGCACGCCATCGAACTGGGAAGCTGCCGCACCATCAACATTAAAACCGGGCGCGTCGGCGGCCTCACCCACGCCAAAGCGATTCACGACCTGTGTGCGCAACACGACATTCCGGTGTGGTGCGGCGGCATGTTCGAGATGGGCGTAGGGAAAGCACACAATATCGCCCTGGCCTCGCTGCCTAATTTCTCCATCCCCGGCGATACTTCACCCTCCAAGCGCCACTGGGTGCAAGACCTGGTGGAACCGGCCGTCGATTTCAGCGAACCGGGTTACCTCGCCGTTCCAGACGGCCCGGGGATGGGATATACCCTGAACCACACCGTTTTGAACCAATTCACCGTAAGACACGAAGCCATCAAAGCCTCCTAAAAACTATGAGCAATACTGAGCAAATTTGTGGATTAGTCAAAGACCATCAAGCCGAACTCATCGCTATCAGCGATCAGGTCTGGCACTTAGCGGAACTGCGTTTTAACGAATACCAGTCGTGTGCCTTGCACGAAGAACTGCTGGAAAGGCACGGCTTCTCCTTGCAAAGACAGGCAGGCGGCATTCCCACGGCTTTTGTCGCTGAATATGGCAATGGTGGCCCCATCATTGGTTTTCTGGGCGAATATGACGCCCTACCCGGCCTGAGCCAACAGAGTGGCGTTGCACAACCTCAACCTATTGAGGAAGGTGCTCCCGGACACGGCTGCGGCCACAACTTATTAGGCACTGGCGCGCTGGGCGCAGCGCTGGCTTTGCGTTACTACCTGGAAAAGAATAATCTGTCCGGCACGGTGCGTTACTACGGCTGTCCGGCAGAAGAAGGCGGCGGCGGCAAGGTGCTGATGGTTGAGGCTGGCCTGTTCGCTGACGCCGATATCGCTCTCACCTGGCACCCCAGCGACGCCACCTACGTGCAATCGGCCCCCACGCTGGCGACCAAGAGTGTGAATTTCTATTTTTCGGGTCGCAGCGCTCATGCCGCGAAAAATCCGCATATCGGGCGCAGCGCACTCGATGCGGTGGAACTCACTAATATTGGCGTGAATTATCTACGCGAACACGTGCCTTCCGATGCCCGCATTCACTATGCCATCACCGACGCTGGCGGCAGTGCGCCCAACGTTGTGCAGCCCAAGGCGTCGGTCATTCACCAAATCCGTTCGCCTCGCGGCGGGCAGGTTGATGAAATTTATGAACGCGTCTGCGATATCGCGCGCGGGGCGGCTTTGATGACGGGAACGGAGTTGAAGATTGTCGATGAGACACGCTATCTCAACATCATTCCCAACACTACCCTCGAAGGCTTGCTGCACCAGCAGTTGGAAAAAATAGGTCTTCCGGTCTACGATGAGGCCGATCGGGAATTTGCGCGTGAAATTCGGGCGACCCTCTCGGAAGAGGAAAAAAAGCAAAGCAACATTCCCGAAACCCAGGGCCTCGATCTCTCCGAAAAAATGCCGCCCTTCCGTCCGCACTACGGCATGCACTGGGCATCTACCGATGTGGGTGATGTGAGCTGGGCCATCCCCACCGCCCAGTTCCGCGCCGCCGTATGGGCTGTTGGCACTTCGGCCCATAGCTGGCAAGCCGTCGCCCAGGGCAAGAGCCAATTGGCCTACAAAGGGATGCTACTGGCATCTAAAGTCATGGCCGCAGCGGCAGTCGAGTTGCTGCATAACCCACAAATTATTGAAGCAGCAAAAGCGGAACAGGTGCAAGCTCGTGCGGCGCAGAGCTAAGCGTTTTATAGTACGCTAAGCCTGCGGTTGCGCAAAAGCTGCGCTTCGCAAAAACGACGCTATTTTAAAATGTCGTTAATTGCGAAAACTTGCGACGAAGTTTGCGAAGCCGCAGGCTTTGCGTGCTATCCCGTTCAAACTCCACGTTTGTTGCCCCAGAGCAGAACGTGAAGCTGTGGCAAGATGACGACATCGAACCAGCCGTCTTGAGCGACGCGATTGAGCAGCCATTCGGTTTTTTCACGGATTTGAACGGCATCGGCTCCGACCTCGGTTCCGCATTGCAGAAAAAAGGGCACTTGCAGGAAACGGGTGTGGACTTCGCTCGCGAAAATATAATCCGCTTCATCGAAGACCACGACTTTCAAGCTGGTTTGAGTTTGTGGCCCCGCCAGGGCGATGCACAGCCCCACCGCGTCCCAATCCGTGGCCATGCCCGATGACGGGCCTTTGGGTGAAAGCGTGAGATGGTCTAACTTTTTGAACCATGCTTTGGCTTTGGAAGCCTGGGTTTCCAGCGCGAAAGTCAAACCCTGCGAGTGGCCTATCTCCAATAATTCTTCCAGATCGTGCAGTGCCGGGTTACCGCCGGAGATCGTCACTAAAATAGGATTGCCGCCGGAAAGCTCCAAGACTTTCTCGACAATCTGTGCTGGCGGCATTGGTGTCCATTCGTGCTTGTATTCAGGGAGCACCGCATAAAGCGTATCGCACCAGTTGCAGCGGTAATCGCATGCGCCGGTGCGCACAAAAACCGTGGGGGTGCCAATCAGCGCACCTTCCCCTTGCAGGGTGGGGCCAAAGATTTCTGAAATCGGAATCGGCTTCACGCCAGATACTCCGTGGGGTCGGCTACGCCCGCTAACGCAAACGCCTCTTTGCGCTCCACGCAGGTGCCGCACCCGCCGCAATGAATTTCGTTGCCTTCGTAGCAGCTCCAGGTCTCATGAAAGGGCACGTTTAAAGCGGCACCAGCCGTTACAATGTCGGCTTTGCTCTTATCGACAAAAGGCGTGTGCAAATGTAGCCCGGCATCGCCGCAGCCTTCCACCGCCAGGCGCTGCATAGCATCGAAACTTTTGACGAATGCCTCGCGGCAATCGGGATAGATGAAATGGTCGCCGCTATGCACGGCAGTCGCCACCAATTGCGCATTGCGCGCCACCGCCACGCCGTAAGCGATGGTCAGGAAGATGGCATTGCGGTTAGGCACGATAGTAATGGCCATCGAAGGCGCGGCGTAATGGCCGTGCGGCACTGGAATCGATTCATCGGTGAGCGCCGAGCCACCCAGCACGCGACCGACAGCGCGAATATCGATGACTTCGTGCGGTGCGTTCAGTCGGGCCGCACACAGGCGCGAATATTCCAGTTCGCGGGCATGGCGCTGGCCGTAGTCGAAAGAAATGAGGTGGAGATCGTGGCCTTCACTTTTAAGCTGATGGGCCAACACGACGGAATCGAGACCGCCGCTGACAATAGCAATCGCAAGAGACATTTTTTGATAACGCTGAATTATGAATGATGAACGATGAATCAACGTACTCACAGTTTAACGTTACGCGCTGTGAGATACTGGAAGCCATGAAATTTTTGTGCGGTTTCCTATTCGTTTTCCTCTCATTTTTTCCGGTTCAGGCCCAGCAGTTGGCACCCACTTCACAACTCCTATGCAATCTGAAAGACACCCGCATCAACGAAAGCTCCGGGTTGGCGGCCAGCCGTAAATATGCCGATTATAACTTGCTGTGGACCCATAATGATTCGGGTGGCACGCCGCAGGTTTTTCTCTTCAACCCCGATGGCGAAACCGTCGCCACCGTCACTCTTACCGGCGTGCAAAACCGCGACTGGGAAGATATGGCTGTCGCTGGTGGATATATTTACGTGGGCGATATCGGTGATAACCTGCGCCGCCACGAAAGCGTTGTGATCTATCGCTTACCCGAGCCACAGCTCAACCCAGAAGGCAAAAATCAGGAAATTCAAGTCGTGCCGGAAAAAATGACGCTCAAATATCCCGACGCGCCCTGCGATAGCGAAACATTGATGGCAACGCGCAGCGGCGAGTTAGTTTTGGTTTCCAAAAACGGCGGGGCCAGCCGCTTCTACAAAACGCCCAGGCCATTTGAAAATAACAGCACGCAAATACTCGAACTCGTCGGTGAATATGCCTTCACCGGCCCTACCGCATGGTCTTACCTCACTACTGCCGGCGACCTGAGTCCGGATGACCGGCGTTTCGTGGTGCGCACCTACACCCACGCCCATGAATGGCAGCTTCCTGCCGACGGCGACTGGAAAAGCGCACTCGCACAAGCCCCGCGCAGTTGGGAACTGCCCAAGGCCAAACAGGGCGAGGCGATTTGCTATTCGACCGATGCCATGCAATATTTTGTGTCCAGCGAAGGCACGCCTGCGCCGATCTGGGAAATCGAGTTCGCACCCTTTAGCAACTGAACAATCGTCATGCCCGATAAGCTCTCATCTATCTTCGAAGAAGCCATCGCCAAGCAAATTTTTTCAGGCGGGCAGGTGTGGCTCGAAAGTAACTCACAGGTGCTGGCGCATGGTTCTTTTGGCACTACGGCCTACGATGCGCCCTACTCGCACACCGTCACTAACCAGACGCTTTACGACGTTGCCTCACTCACCAAACTCTTCACGACTACTGCGTTGCTCATCTCCTTGCGGGAAACTGAGTTCTCCATAGAAACCCCTCTGGCTGAGTTTTTCCCGGAGTTCGCCACACACGATAAGCATTCCATTACGTTACGCGATTTATTGCAGCACAATTCGGGCATAGACCTGGCTATTCAGGCCCTCATCGCCATTTCACCCGATGAGTGGATTACTCATATCGCGCAGGCCCCTTTGCACAGCGAACCTAAAACCAAAGTCCTATATTCCTGCACCAATTTCTTTTTATTGGCACGTGTGATTGAACTGATTTGCAAGCAGCCACTCGACGACTACATCACCACTCAAATTCTCCAGCCGCTGCAAATGCAGCGCACCACATGGCTGCCAAGAAGTCACTTCACGCTCGAAGAAATCGCCCCGACAGAGCGCGATGAAGAGCACTTATGGCATGGCATCGTGCATGATGAAGCCGCACGCACTTGGCAAGAATTTACCGGCCACGCCAGTTGCGGAAACTCCGGCCTGTTTTCAACGGCAGAAGATTTAGCCAAATTTGCAGCAATGTGGTGTCACAACGGCACCTATCGAGGCATGCAGATTCTCACACGAGAAGAGGTCGAAAGCATTTTCGATAACCCAGCCCGGGAACTCAATCCCATTGCCCGACGCGGCCTGGGCTGGCAGTTGAACGCAACCTTCTTTATGAGCGAAAAAGCCCCCGCCGATGCGGCAGGCCATACCGGCTTTACCGGGCCTACACTCTGGCTCAGCCGTAGCACCGGGCACATCTGCATTATTCTCAACAACCGGGTTTATCCCACACGCGATACTTTATCTCGCTTTCCGTACCATCGCCGCATAGCACGTTGGCTAATCAACCAGGCTATATAACCTCAGCGCGCGGTTACGAGAATAGCTACTGAACGTTGGTAGAACTGCTCTCTGATTAACGTATGACTGTAAGGTATTACAGCTGTATATGAAATGAATCGAAGCTGTATTGTAGCCCTTAAAGCGATTAACCATTTCGAGCACTCATCGCACTTTTCGCGCACGAATACCATAATTAAATGGGGTCGAGTACTGCATTTGTTTGACATTTTTTATTTTTTGCGCATATAATGTGAGCAAATCAGTTTGTTGAAGGTATAGGCGAGATAAACGAAATTGGAACCATCGTATTGGTCGATGGGGCGATTTAAAGTTAGCCTTTATCCAGACAAGATAGGAAGAGCGCGGCAACGTGCTTATTTTCGTGTTGCTTTCAGGAAACGTGGACACTGAGATACAAAACAGGAAAAGAAGCGGTTTGACTCACTCTCTTTGTTGAATCTGAATAAAAGCCAAACTCTAATGAGCCGCATTGCCGGTTCGTAATTCTTTTTTTGTTTAACCGTCTATCCTAATCGGCTGAACCAATTTATTAGGGAGACACAATGAACAAGACTGTAAAAGCAACATTGGCCGCTCTTCTGGCTGTTGGCGCCACCCAGGCCGCCCACGCCCAGACTGTGGCTTCTCCGGAAACCTCGACCGGTGGCGAAACCGTGTACGTTTCCGGTGGCGACTACGACTACGCCCCGCAGAACCACAATGGCCTCAACATCAACGGTGCCGTAGGTTTGCCGCTCAACCCGACTGCCGACATCCCCAACACCAGTGGCGTCCGTGTTCAGGTCAACTACTTTGATGGCCCGCGCATCAATGTCCCCGGTGGCGACGCCGACTCCAAGTACTACGGTATCTTTGCAGCCGGTCGCGCTGGCGACACCCCGCTGGAAATCAGCGGTGGTCTGGCCAAATTCGATGTCAACTCCGACCTCGGTTTTGGCAGTGCCGTTGACAATGCCATCGAAGACGCTCTGGACAAGTCTGGCATCGTCATTGGTGCCAAGTACCAGTTGCGTGGTTCAGGTGAAGATGGACGTGGCGTTCGTATCGCCGTTGGTGCCGGTTACAACCGCGCGCTCGTCAAGAACGTTCATGCTTACTTGGTAGCCAGCAAGGCTTTTGGTGTAGGCCGCCGCAACATCAATACCCACGCCGGTATCCGCTACGACCGCTTCAAGTATGACGCCGGTTTTGCCGGTTTCGACGCCAGCTCCAGCAAGGTTTCGGCCTTCGTTGGTGCCGAAGTTCCGCTCGATCGTAAGGGTCACTTCAACCTAGTCGGTGAATACGGCACCCGCACCGCCGATGAGGACGATTTCCTGTCCTCCGCACCGTACTCGCTGTCGCTGCGTTACCAGAACGGCAAGGGCTTTGCCATCAACGGTGGTATCGCTCGCATGGGTCTGCTGAGCAAGAGCAGCGGCTTCATCGATGCCGACGGTTCTCGCTTCTTCATCTCCGCTGGCCAGTCCTTCTAAATCCGGCGCAGAACAAGAAACATCAAGAACGGGAAAGCGATATTCGCTTTCCCGTTCTTTTTTGTTTGGACTCCCAAATAACTGTTCCCCTGCTCCTAAAAACAACTTAAACTGTAGCCATGAGCCAGGATACTTCGCCTCAATCCCCTGATGTGCTGTCCCCTGACGCGGCTGTAGCCGAGAATAATACGACCTCGCCTGCCTACTCGCCCCAATCTCCTTATCGTTGGACGTTAGCTCTTCTCATTTTCCTGGCAGTTCTCTGGATCGTCCCGCAATGGCAGGTCAGCGGGCTACAACTCAGTCCGAAAGACCGCCTGCTTACAGCCAATGCCCTGCGTGACACCTGGGCCACTATTCTCGCCGCACTATTCTTCGCTGCTGCTTGCTATTTCACCTGGCGGCACGTCGATGCCATCGGCAAAACAGTCGTCGCAGCCGAACGCACCACAGCCGCGGCCGAAAAAAGCGCCGCGATTTCCTCTGAACGCCACATCACCGAACGCTTCGTGCGTGTGATGGAACTGCTGGGCGATGAAAAGCTGGAGGTGCGCCTGGGCGGCATATACGCCCTGGAGCGCATCGCACGCGATTCGCCCAACGACCAGACCGCCGTGACGGAAGTTTTTGCAACCTACATTCGTGAACATGCGACCTGGGACCCTGAAGCCGCAACCGCACCGCGCTTGCGCAGCGATATCCAGGCCATCCTCACCGTATTAGGCCGCCGCACCTGGGCCAGTGGCGAAGATGAATCGCTCGACCTCCACGCCACAGCTCTCGCTACCGCCTATTTGCCGTTTGCACGCCTGCAACGCGCTTTTCTTTATGAAGCCGACCTGCGAGGCGCTATGCTCTATAACGCCGATCTGCGAGGCGCATGGCTATGGAAAGCTCATCTACACAACACCATTCTGGAAGGCGCACACCTTGAAGGTGCCGACCTCACCGCCGCCGAAGGCCTGACATGGGAGCAATTGGAGCAAGCGCACCTGGACAAGACCACCAAGATTCCCGATTACCTGCGTTCTTCCGCCCCGGACAACGCCTTCGACCCTAAACGCCTCGCCGTGCCAACCCCGGCTCCCGAGATGGAAGACGAACTCCCCACTAAACGTTCTGACCACGAGATGTTGCCTTCCAAGACTTTGTAAAGTTCCCCATGCTGCCTTCGCTTGAAGTTCTTCTCTCCGATGGCGTTGCCTCCGCCAAACGCACCAAAGCGATTGAAGAACACGTCGCGCGTCTCCAAGACCGCCATATCGCCGAACGGTTCGCACGCGGTATGGAGCTACTGGGTGACGATAAACCAGAGGTGCGTTGGGGGGGAATTTTTGCTCTGGAACGCATTGCGCGCATTTCCGCGCAAGACCAGGGAACCGTCGCTGAAATCCTCGCCGCCTACGTGCGACGCCACGCTCCCTGGAAACCCAACGCTACGGAGGAAGAAAGCGAACAGGCGCATATCGAATCGGAAATTCAACTCATCCTCACGATTCTGGGGCGACGCAAATGGTCGTTCAAGAATGAAGACCGCCCGCTCGACCTGCACGGCACCAACCTCGCCAAAGCCCATCTGCCTTTTGCCAAATTGGAATACGTGTTCCTCTACGACTGTAACCTGGAAGGTGCCCTGCTCTTTCGCACCAGCCTTCAGGGTGCATGGATGGCGCGCTGCCGCCTGAGAAACGCCAACCTCGATGGCGTGCAATTACAAGGTGCCGACCTCTCCGATGTCACCGGACTGACACCTGAACAACTTCGCCATGTAAGTTTCGATGAAAAAACCATCTTTCCACCCGCCATAGCCCCGGCAATGCGCGCCAGAATAAAACGACGCTCACATTTTTAGCCACCCGGCAATATTTATGGGATAAAATACACCCGACACTACGAAGTGAGACAAGGAGTTTTTACTATGGGAATCGTCCAGGAATTCAAAGATTTTGCGGTGTCTGGAAACGCAATGGATCTGGCTGTCGGTGTCGTTATCGGTGCCGCGTTCGGAAAGATCGTAACCAGTCTGGTGGAAGACATTATCATGCCCCCCCTGGCCATGTTGACAGGCAAGGTGGATTTCTCCAACCTGTTCGTTGCTCTCAACGGACAAACCTACGATACGTTGAAAGCCGCAAAAGATGCCGGTGCGCCTGCTCTGGCCTATGGCATGTTTTTTAACAACGTCGTTAATTTCATTATCGTCGCGTTTGCCATTTTTATGGTCGTAAAGCAGATCAATCGTTTCCGCAAGGAAAAACCCGCCTCTACGAAGGCGTGCAGTTATTGTAAATCCGACATCGCCTTAGACGCTACCCGTTGCCCCAATTGCACTTCGCAGTTGGATAGCACACCGGCCTAAAGCCTCATCAAGACGTTGTTGTTTCCGAAAAAAGAGGCAGGCACCATTGACGATGCCTGCCTTTTTCTTTCCCATTCTTTAATCTCTTAAAGAATGAAGCCACCGCTTATACCGATCCCGTAAATTATATTCCTGGACAACGGCTCTAACACAAAGAACACCAAGGAATCACAAAGAAGGAAAGATGTTTGTGAACTTTGTGTTCACTTCGTGGGCTTTGTGTTGAAAAGGGCATCACAATGAGGAAGATCACTTCTGGGATTAGTATTAAATACACATCTGCCTATCACGCAGACGATAATAGAGCATCGCCCAATACCTCATTTCGCTACGCCCTCGCCAGAGCATTACAATCAATTACGGATAAACCACACCCAGCAAGCTCACTCCCTTAAAAATACCGCTCGCCGTGGTTTGGCTTTTACTGGTGACCTTAACTGCGATGATATTTTCGCCGGGCAAAATTTTCTCAAAAATATCACTGGAGAAAGGCTGGTCCCAACCTTTAAACTGTTCTCCTAATTTACGGTCGATAATGCGCTGGCCATTCAAATAAACTTCTGCCTGTCCATCCACCGCCCCGAAATAAAGACGAACTCGTTCGCCCTTACGCAAGGCAGGGCCGTTGAATTTTATGCGATACCACGCAACGCCGTGATAATCCTTAAATCCCTGAAATTGCCACCAATCGAGAGCGCTGATTTTCTTCCAGGAACCGTCCGCGAAATCGGCACCGGTAACGCCTCGCGCCACGCCATCGTTTTGCGGATCGGGGCCAAAGCGCCAGCCGTTATCCAGCGATTGCAGAAGGCGCACGCTGCGGTATTGCTTGCTCTTTGATAGCGCAGCAACGACCGCCGCTCCACTAACCGGTTGTTGAATCGTGACACCGCTTTCCGTGTCATACACACTTAACGGCGCAGCTTTGGCAGCATGATAAACCAGCAGCGCGCTGTCTTTAGCTTCCAAAGTCACGAGGCCATTTTGAAAGGCGGCAGAGGTCGTTTTCGCATCCAAGACCTGTAGCGACAGACTGACCGTTTTTCTTTGCGGCAACCAAAGATAATACGCCTCCCCCGCTTTGACCGGGAATATTACAGGAATCCCCGTCCTGAAAATACCAGCGGTAATCTCTCGTCCCGCACCATCTCGAACGAGATAAGAGGCAAAATATTTTCCGTGATCGATTTTATCGGCCCTGATCTGCACTTCACCGGTCTTTTGAGCATAGATCAAGATGGTGTCGTCGCTCAATGCAACCGCTTTACCATCGGGCGCAGTGCTTTCTCCGACACCGACTTTCCAGGGGTAAGCAACGGGCTGGGCCACAACATCGGATAGTTTCTGAGAACGCACTATGCCGGGAAAAAGAGGAAAGTCGGGATTATCGGCGGTTAGCAATCCAATCACTTCTTCATCGCTACGCTGAAGCGGCGATTGAAGTTCGGCGTTTAAAAAAACTGCCTGCCGTAAACGCCATTGCAGCACGATCAAATTCTTTTCGATGAGCGCCAGGCGTTGTGTTTGCGGCTCTGACATTTGCTGATTTCTGGCCGCCAGGAAAAGAGACTCCAATTCTCCATAATGAGCCGCATACAAATTTTTCAGCATATCTTGTGTCAGATGATAACTGACAGTCTTATTTTTCTGATAATACTCACGGAACAAATCGTTGAGCCGCGTGTAAAACAGTTCCATCTTTTCGCCCGCTGCCGTGCCGTAGGCACGATGTAACCATTCTCTTTGAACCTCATTCGCATCCAGCCTGGGGTTCCAATTCATTTTGGCGACGACGTAATTGGAAAGAGCGGCATTGCTCCAGGAATTATTGCCGTAGAGATAAACGCCTCGAATGTTGTTTTTAATAAAAGTTGGAAAAAGCACATTGAGAATATCGGGCGCAACCGGAGTCACGATACCCGTGCTTCCGGGAAAATTCCCGGCGCCGATTTCATCGTTGTGCTGGCGCAGCAAAGTGTTGGGGAGATCGTAAAAATACCACTCTCGCGGCACGACTTTTTGCCAGGCTTCCATGACATACTCAAACTGCTTTTGCGTTTCGGGACGATACAGCCCGTAGCCATAATCAAAACTGGGGGCAATCACAGGAACAAAATTGTCCGGCAGTTCCATTTTCAGTTTCACCGGCGGATAGAGGTAATCCGAATAAATATATCCCGACAAACGTCCCTGGGGATACTCCTGGGCGACTCGCCGGGAGACATCGTGATACCACTTCAAGACCAACGACGACATGCTCGGTAACCCCGGCGGTGCTTCCGGATCGAAAACAGTGTTTGGACTGGGATCGTAGAGAGCTTTGCTCTCCGGACTCTCACTCCAACCTCGCCCGTCGCTGGGAGAGAGTGAGAAAGGGGTGGGACGAGACGAGGCCTTAAAACTGGCAATGGCTTTTTGAGCAAAATATTCAATCAGTTCAGGGTTGGTCGTTTCCAGCTTGTCAAATTCATTACTCGGCGCAACCCGCTTACCGTCTTTCATAGCAAACCATTCCGGCTTGCTTTTGAATAGCTCAGGACTGACGGTTTCTACCCAGTTGTGGTTAAAGCCAAACCAGGCAGAACCGCCCAGCTTCTGACGGCTCTCCCACTGCTGAATGTGCTCATACTGCCCGGCATTGGCATGCGTTGAAATATGAGGCAAACGCCGCATATTGAATAGCGGAACTTCCGTACGGTCGATCTTCTCCAGGGTGAACGTTTTTCGCCGGGGAACATCACGCCCCAAATCGCCCGGCATCAACCACCGTACATTCAAGTAATCTTCCAGAAAGGTATAAACGCCATTGGCCGTGCCCCGGCTTTTTCCCAACGAATCGGTCGAGCCGCCCTCGGGGGTATCGTTGCCGGCTATGTATAAATTTCCATTTTGCGTCACAATGCGAAACCCATCGTAAGCCAGCTTTGCATCGGCGATATGAGACGATGTTGCATAACGCGTGCGACCAATACTCACGAATGGAGTGTTGATTTCATTTTCGTCGCTTTGCAAAGCCAAACGAACCCCGGTCGCAATCTCCACACATTTGCGGAACTCTTCGGCAGCATTCCGATTTTGCGGAAGGCTATCCCGGGGAATAACAATGGTATAGGCGCTCTTGCCATCGTTGACGAGAGGTGCTTGCGCCTGCGTAGAAGTAGCCGAGAGCGCCCCTGCCAGAATAGAAGTCAATAACAGTGTTGAAACTTTAAGTTGCATTACAGATCAAGCTTTAGTCACTAAAAGGATTCCACGCACTCAAAGAGATTGGTGTCGCGGTTGCGTAATTCGAACAATCAGTGCACTTACGTGCTTCTTCATAGACAGCGGTATTTTTAAGCCATTTGGCATGCCCATCGGCAAAGGCGACATTAACGCCGTCAAAGTGCCGCCCCGACTCACAATCTTTTTTAAACGCGGCTGTCAATTCAGCGCTGTAGCTAAGCGGGGTCAGATCGCATCCTCCCGGCCCGCCCATCTGGCCAAACCCTGGCAGATACCGATTACTTCCCTGGGCATTGGCGATTTCACCCGGGACAATCCCAATATAACTGGCATCCATAATCAGGTATTTATCCGCTGCCCGCTGAATGGATGACAACCTCAAAGGCGGCCTGCTGTCGCCTGCTGCCGTCATGACTAAACGATTGGCACCATATTGCCCCGATTGGAGTGTTTCGACGGAAGAAGATTGCGGCATCGATGTCGAAGGGCATTTAAAAACCTTGACGCTTTTGTGATATTCATAAAGCGTCTGCGGCCAGAACCAATATCCATCACTCCAGTTGCCTCCCGGCGGCGTGTTGACACCAGACGAAGGACGGCTAATCAGGAAAGGAGGATAAGCCTCATCATAATCCTGCGTATATTGCATCACCGCCAACCCCGATTGTTTAAGATTGCTCAAACAACTGGTACGCCGTGCGTTTTCCCGGGCGCGCGCAAAAACCGGAAAGAGAATGGACGCCAATATAGCTATTATAGCAATGACGACCAAAAGTTCTATCAGTGTAAAACCACATCTTGTATATGTTCTTAGGAATCTTTTTGACATAATGCCTCCCTGCTTTGGAACTATCTACAGTATGCCCTTTCGTCATGTCTTTCAAACTCGCAATTCGGACGGCAATATTGCAATACGGACATTTATTTATGTTTGCGAAATTCACCGGGCGCACAGGAATGGTGGTCTTGGAACAAACGGTTGAACTGACTGGGCGAAAGGCCGATATATCTGGCAACATCGTGAATCTTCAGCTCACTTTCCCGCAGCAACCTCTCGGCAAGATCCAGTCTGCACAATGTGAGGTATTGATGAAAGGACTGTCCGGTAGCCTGGCGGAACAGGAGTTTAAAACTCGTGGCGGAAAGCGCCGTTTCACGGGCCATATGCTCGATGGTAAGCGGAAGATGAAGATGCGACTCGATGTAGGATAATGCGTATCTTATTGGCCCATCTGCTTGCTCCCCTTGCATGTAAATCCGTTGGGTCGGAGGAACCAACCCCCGTCCTTCCTTTAATTCGCGTAGTAGGAAGGAAATCAAGCTGTTAATGAGAAAAAATGTGACCTGGCTATTGGGAGATTCTTTCGCTTCGTTAGCTAACTGCTCAAATAGCGTTGCCAAAAAACCGCTTTTGAGCAAAGTTCCGCCGTAAGTCTCTATACTTTCGCCCTGTGAGTGAGCGATCCAACATTCCAACCCACTTCCCAACAAACGGCCTGGATAAATGTAGAGAACCTCGCAACTCTTCTGCAGATCGCCATCAAGGGCATGGGAAAAATTGCCTTTAGGCACCATTGGGGGAATAAGCACAAAATTCCCCGGTTGACTCTGCAAAACATAATTCCCGGCATGAATCCTGGCTTGCCCACTCAACACACAAAGCAGTACGGGCACGGCCCATTCATCCATTTGAGATTCGGGATAATGAGCAATCCGTAAACGCGTTTGTTGAAAATGGCGGGCGTTTCTGACGCTGACACGCCGTCCCTTGAGCGGCCTCCCAATCACCTGTAACTGTGATGGCAGATCATGCTCGTGCAGCCCGCTCTTTCGTGGCGTAGCGACAACGATACGGGCTGCATTCTCACGTTGGAGCCGAAAACCAATTTCCTCAAGGGCCGTTACTAATGGAATGCTGATATACGATTGCGTTGACGCTTGTTGCATATGCGGGGAATTTTACCGCCATGAAACTCCACCGTGCATATGATTTGGAAAATCAGCCGGGCAACTTTCAAACCCAACTCATATTCAATCTCAAAGGCAAAAAAGTGATAGGGCTTACCGCTTGGCCGGGTCAAACTTTAAAAAAACTTTCCGCAGCCAAGCGGTTTCATATCGTTACGACTTAGAACTTGCCTTCGCGCTCTTCAAAGTGCGTTGGCTTGCCCAACGTGCTGCCACCCTGCTCGACCCATTGCGCGACCCATTCCACCATCTGATCAAGCGAAACATGGGGATAACCGAAGGTGCGTTGCGCTTTACCGGCATTGTTGAGCCAGGCGGTCGGGGCTTCTTCGCCCACGATTTTAGCTTCCTTGCCCAAACGCGCCCCAATGCTCTTGGCCAGGGCACGGAGCGAAATCAGTTCTGGGCCGGTGACGTTGAAGATGTTGGGTGGATTATCGGCGTGTTCCAGACACTGAATCGCCTGCGCATTGGCATCACCCTGCCAGATAACGTTGGCGTGCCCCATAGTGACATCGAACTCTTCG
>DAITOV010000071.1:3367-16983 GCA_036833945.1 Abditibacteriia bacterium | reverse complement strand
AATTGAAAAATAACAACTTTTAATCCAAATGTACAGTTTTGGGATGACTTCTAGAACCACACCAACATGGATGATGCTTTTTAATATTATCCTTAGGTATTTTCGCTCCTATTCCCTGCATTTCTTTTAGAAATAATGGTAGTTCGAAATGGTCAGAGATAGTCATTTATAATACCTTCAGAATTTTCAAATCCCGAACAACCTTCCCCACATAAACCTTCACCATTTCCTTCGACGAAGGCTCCGCAGCAACCTCAAACGGACCGTAAAGCCAACCTTCTTCAAGTTCTGCATGCAGCCCGTCGGAAAATCTATTCATAAACCGATTTAAATCCTGCGCATTAGCGGCATGCTTTTCATCGGTCGTGGCAGAGGTCTTAAATTCATGAATGATAAAAATCGCGCGGTCAGTTTCGTTAGCCTTCGCATAGGCAATGGCACCCGCCATGCCGGTTAACAATTGATAGCGCAGCTCCCCCAAGTGCGGAAGCCCTTCGCTCCATTTCGGCAAAAGCCAACGAGAAAGTTGCTGGATACGTAATATGCCGTTGGTGTTTTCGTCGTTGGCAATTTTCTTGGTGAGACGGGCCAGTTCTTCACTCACAATACTACCGAACGATTCATCGGCTTTGACTTCAATGCTAATAGCCAAGTCACCACTATCGTCTCGCCCTGTACAGCAAATATCTGAGTTCCGTGGTTCGCCAGGTAATTTATCAAAGCGGACCGGATGCTCAGGGATGACTTCTTGGATAACACAGTTCGAAATATCGAGATGAGAAGCCAACAAGGTGCTAATCTCAGCAGGAACGGTCGGTGCACCATTTTTGCCGCACCAAGCTATGGCACATTCTTTGGCACTGCGGCCATCTTTCCAGTGCTTATCTTTGCCTTTAGGCGCGCCGAATTTTTTCCACTGGTCCAGAGTCGTAATTACGTGTCCATTCTTTACAACTTGCATGTCCGAGTTCTCCTTAAATTCAGCTAAAAAACCAAAGTGCGGCAAAACCCAACACTACTGCAGTAACAGCAAGAAGCACAAAACCAATTTTGCGTAGGAAAGATTTCTCGTGGTAGCTCTTTACCAAGAGTCCCCAACTTGCCTCGAAGAATAATTTGAGAAAATCGTCCACGATTATAAGGCCTTTTTTATCCCACAGTGTTAATTCGTTTTCGGACTAACGCATTTATTTGCAAACCCCGGGCGTGAGCGATAGGCTGACCTCATAGTTTCGCAAGCGCCAACGCCAGCCCGTCGCTCACGCTCGGGGTTCGCAAATAGAGCTCAAAGCATCAATGAGAATAACCCGAGTAAATAAAAACTTACTTTACAGGGTATGAATGTCCTCTTCTCTTAATTCACTTCCCCAACCTCTCCAAATGCTGTTTCAAAAACAATCCGGTATAACTCGTCGGGTGCTTAATTAACTCTTCCGGTGTCCCCGTCGCGACAATCTGTCCACCCCTTGTCCCACCTTCCGGCCCCAGGTCGATGATGTAGTCGGAGCTACCGATCAAATCGAGGTTGTGTTCGATAACTAACACCGTGTTCCCCTGGTCGGTGAGGCGTTGCAGCACTTCGATGAGCACTTTGACATCGGCCATGTGCAGACCCACCGAGGGCTCGTCGAGGATGTAGAGGGTGTGGCCGGTGGGGCGTTTGGCGAGTTCGCTGGCGAGCTTCACGCGTTGGGCTTCGCCGCCCGAAAGCGTGGTGGCGGGCTGGCCGAGGCGGATGTAGCCCAGGCCCACGTCGCACACGGTTTGCAGTTTGCGCGCGATGGAGGGCAGGTTCTCGAAGGCGGCCAGGGCGTCGGCCACCGTCATGTTGAGCACTTCGGCGATGTTGTGGCCCTTGTATTTCACATCGAGCGTCTCGCGATTGTAGCGCTTGCCTACGCACACTTCGCAGGGCACATACACGTCGGGCAGGAAGTGCATCTCGATTTTGATGATGCCGTCGCCTTCGCAATTTTCGCAACGTCCGCCTTTCACGTTGAAGCTAAAGCGGCCCGGGCCATAGCCACGCGCCTTCGATTCGCGGGTGAGCGCAAACAGCTCGCGAATGGGCGTGAACGCGCCGGTATAGGTGGCGGGGTTACTGCGCGGGGTGCGGCCGATGGGGCTTTGGTCGATGTTGATGATTTTATCGAGTTGCTTGAGGCCCTCGATGGAATCGTGCGCACCGGCCACGGTGGGCTGCTTGCTGATTTCATAGGCCAGGCGCTTGTGCAGGATGTCTTCCACCAGCGTGCTCTTGCCCGAACCCGAAACGCCGGTGACGCACACGAAAGTGCCCAGCGGAATTTTCACATCCACATTCTTGAGGTTATGCTCGCGCGCGCCCTTGATTTCGATGAACCCGGTCGGTTCGCGGCGCGTGGCGCGCTGCGGGATGGAATCAGTGCCCGAAAGGAAGCGTCCGGTGGCCGAGTTTTCGTTGGCCAGGATATCTTCCAGGGTGCCCTGCCCCACGATTCGTCCGCCGTGTTCACCGGCGCGCGGGCCGATATCGACAATCCAGTCGGCCATGCGCATAGTGTCTTCATCGTGCTCGACCACGATGACGGTGTTACCCAGGTCGCGCAGCCGCTTGAGCGTGTTGAGCAGCTTTTCGTTATCGCGCTGGTGCAGGCCGATGCTGGGCTCATCGAGCACATACAGCACGCCCACCAGCCCCGAACCGATTTGCGTGGCCAGCCGGATGCGCTGCGCCTCGCCACCCGAAAGCGTGTTGGCGGTGCGGCCCAGGTTGAGATAGTCGAGGCCGACATCGAAAAGGAAGTTAAGCCGTTCGCCGATTTCCTTGAGGATGGGGCGGGCGATGGCGACTTCGCGGTCGGTGAGGCGCTGGGTGCTGGGCGCCAGGCGCTGGGCATTGTCGGCATCGGAGCCTGAGCGAAGCCCGTTAAAAAATTCCGTCGCTTCACCAATGCTCATGTCAGTGACTTGTGCGATGTTCTTGTCGGCCACGGTCACGGCGATGGGGAAGGGTTTGAGGCGCGCGCCGTCGCAGGCGTGGCAGGGGCGGTCGCTCATGTATTTTTGCAGCTCTTCGCGCCAGTTATCGCCATATTGCCCATACTCCTCGCGCAACTCGGCCAGCACGCCGCCAAAAGCCACGTCGTAGGCGCGCTTTTTACCGTGCATGTTGACATAGGAGACAAAAACCTTCTCCTTGCCGGTGCCATAGAGGATAATGTCGCGCTGCTTTTTCGTCAGCTCGTTGAACGGTGTTTTGGTGGAAAAGCCGTATTTTTCACTCAGGGCCAGCAGCAGTTGCTTTTTGTAGTTGGAAGTCGCCCGGCGCCACGGCGCAATGGCCCCCTCGCTCAGCGGGACACGCTCATCGGGAATCACCAGCCGCTCATCGAACTCCTGCTGGAAGCCCAGGCCCGAGCATTCCGGGCAAGCGCCATAAGGCGAGTTGAACGAGAAGGTGCGCGGCTCCAGTTCTTCAAACGAAATGCCGCAATCGGCGCAGGCGAACTGTTCGCTGAAAGTCAGCATTTTCGGTGGCCCGTCTTCTTCGCGGCTACTGAGCACTTCGACCATCATGATGCCTTCGCCCAACTTGAGCGCGGTTTGCACCGAGTCGGCGATGCGCTGGCGGGCGTCGTCGCGCACCACTATACGGTCGACCACCACTTCGATATCGTGCTTTTCGTAGCGTTCGAGCTTGATGTCGTCGGTTTCATCGAGCGAATGCAGCACGCCGTTGACGCGCACGCGGGCGAAGCCTTTCTTGCGCATGTCCTCGAAAATCTTGCGGTATTCGCCCTTGCGTCCGCGCACCAGCGGCGAGAGGATATGCAGCCGTGCGCCTTCACCCTGCCCCAAAATATGGTCGGTGATCTGGTCGACGCTCTGCCGCGCCACCACGCGCCCGCAGTTGGGGCAGTGCGGCGTTCCGGCGCGGGCAAACAGCAGGCGCAGGTAGTCGTAGATTTCCGTGACGGTCGCCACCGTCGAGCGCGGGTTACGGCTGGCGGTTTTCTGGTCGATGGAGACGGCGGGTGAAAGCCCTTCAATGAAATCGACATCGGGCTTATCCATCTGCCCCAAAAACTGGCGCGCATAGGCCGAAAGGCTCTCCACATAGCGGCGTTGGCCTTCGGCGTAGATGGTATCGAAGGCCAGCGACGACTTCCCCGACCCCGACAGCCCGGTGATGACGATGAGCTTGTGGCGCGGCAGGTTGATATCGATGTTCTTCAAGTTGTGCATCCGCGCACCCTTGATGATGATGAATTTATCGGGGGTGATTTCGCTGGGAGATGGGAGGTGGGAGGTGGGAGATGGTGTTTTCCCAGTACGCGCCGGGGCTTTGGCCTTAGCCGCGACGGGGGGCTTGGCTTTGGTTGCGGCAACGGTGGTTTTGGGCTTGGTGGAAGGGGCTTTGGTCTTGGCGGCAGTGGGTTTCTTAGCAGGCATGAATCATCCTCAATAGGGCGGAAAAACGCCGCCCGTAAGGTGATGCAAAACAGGCGGCTGGTGTTGTTTATGCGATGTTGAGTAGTATATCAAATTGGTTTTATGAGTCAGGCATAATGTGAAATTTCGATGCCAATCTCCAGATTACCTGCCAGACGCAATAACTCCGGCGGAAACCGGTCGCATTGCACAACGACATCACGATCGGCAATGCCAAAATCCAGGCACATCGTCACGCCCTGAACATGCCGCAACTTTTCCAATTCAACTTGATTTGCTTTGAGGAATTCAATCGCATCCAGCACTTGTTGCGCAGGGTCTACCATTTCCGCATTGCTGGCCACCATTGTGAAGCCGGATTGCTCATGAATGCTCTTTTTCCCGCGCGGTTCACCTTTATGAAGAACGCGGTCAGGCACTAGTGAGGAGGTTCGCAAAAAGCTATCAACATCGAAATTTGGGCCGGAAGCATGAAAGATGCATGACATGGGGAGTTATTTATAAAATGAAAATCAGCTATAATACTATGTATTACAAAACGGCATAGGAAAAGCACTTTGCGAATCTTTAAAAATAAGAGATTTGTTCGTTTTGCCAGGCAGGAAAGTATCAGCAATGCACAGCTCTGCGAAGCAGTCCGGCGAGCCGAACAGGGCCAAATTGATGCCGATTTGGGTAGTGGAGTAATTAAGCAGAGAATCGCCCGCCCCGGACAAGGCAAATCGGGTGGTTTTCGGTCCATCGTGCTTTACAAGACAGCGGAGAAGGCATTTTTCGTTTACGGATTTGCCAAAAGCCAAAAAGATAACATCAGCGCCGCCGACCTCAAACTCTTTAAACGTGCCGCCGAAGTGACCTTGAGTTTTGAAGACGACGTGCTGGACCAACTGATAACAGCAGGCGAACTGACGGAGGTTGATTGCAATGAAGAAAAAACAGACCTATAAAAGCGATGTGGCCGCCGCCATTCATGAGACAATGGCCGGTTTCCACGAAGCGGGTGCGATCTCAAAAAGCACCATGCGCGAATTCGACGAACTTTGCCTCACTCCCGTGCGTAAATTAGCACCGGAAGAGATTAAAGCGATTCGCGAAGAAAACAGCGCCAGCCAGGCGGTTTTTGCGCGCTATCTGAATGTCAGCCCCATCGTTATCAGTCAATGGGAACGCGGAGAACGGCATCCCAGTGGGACTTCACTTAAGCTGTTGATGTTGGTTAAGACAAAGGGGCTTGAGGCGATTGCTTAGTTCTGGCTAAGCGGCGTCAGTAGAAACGCACAAATTACACCATTATGTGTGCCGGAACCAACTATTTGACCTTTTTCGTTGATATCCAAAGCTTGAGTCAGCATCCAACCTGAATCAGCAGGAATACATTCATTCAGATCCAAAAATTGTTTACTTTGCCAGAGAAAAGCTCTCGACTTGTCATTCGCGGAATTAACCCAACCTACTATTTGGGATTTATCGTTAATTGCCGCTGCGGCGACACGTTGATCGTCAGGCGCAATAATGGCTGTGCGCTGGCCATTTTCTACGAGAAATACCGCCTGCTTACCCTTCGTATGCAGCGACCATTCAACAATTACGAGGGATCTTTTGTTATTAATGAGTGTTCCAACGCTATCTCTTCCTCGCGCCTCGATAGTGACACCTTTCTCCCATGTCACAGCCCATATGACATGGTGACGTTTGTATTGAAAAGACTCGCTGCCCACAATTTGGGTGTGATCATTAATACCCCAAGGCCACCAGGCCCCCAAATCTTTTCGCTTGCCATTTTGCCATAAGGCGGCACGCATTGTTTGGTCGCCGTCCACACGAAGGAGAGCTTCACCTTTGTTATTGATCCGAGCCTGCCCGAACAGAGCTGCGGCCTCCCCCAAATCCTGAGTTTTCCCTTTTTGCCAGAAAAAATACTTCCGCTTCCAATTACCAAACGAAGCCGTGCCTACGATCTGGCCGCTATCGTTTATATCGTTCGCGGTGTTGCCATGACTGCCTTTTAATTTTTCGAGAAAAGTCAGCTTACCCTGACGCCATAAAAATGCCCGGTCTCCCATTCGCCCTACCACATCGCCATGATTATTGAGGGCATAGGTTTCGGTACGTTCTTGGCTGCCATCGGTAATCTTCGTCACACAATAACGCGGCGTATCGGCGCGGGCGGAACCGAAAGTGACCAAACAACAAATAAGATATAGTAGGTAGAGCTTATACATGACTTTATGCTATCGGCGTCAATAAAAACGCACTATACACGCCCTTATACTTCCCATTTCCCACAATCTGACCTTGCTCATTGATACCCTCTCCTCCGTATAAAACCCAACCGGAATTTTTCGGAATGAGATTATTAAGGTCAAACCATTGACCGCTTTGCCAGAAAGCCGCGCGAATACCTTCATCGGTGCGTATTGATCCGACGATCTGCTTTTTGTTATTTATACCGGCTGGAACTGCTTTGTATTGATGACGCCTGGTAATGTCAATACGCTTACCATTGCTCAGAAGAATCAGCTTTTCGGTTGCATCAGGAGAGAGCTGGCGGATAACCATATCTCCTCGCTTATTAATATGCACACCCATGCCGCCCGGTTCGCCTATTTTAATAGTTTTGCCGTTTCTCCAGGCCACCGGCCACATCGACCGGGAGTTCTTCAGCAAATCAGAAGCGTCGAGAGAAGCCGACGAATTCGTACCGATTATTTGCGATGAATCATTGAGTGCCATCGCCCACCAGCGCCCTAAATCCTTGTTACGGCCATTTTGCCGCAGTATTGAGCGAAGATTACCGTTACTTGATATCGGCAACAGTATTTCACCTTTGTTGTTGATGCGAGGGCTTCCCGATAACCACGGGGTTACGCCTATATCCTGCGTTTTACCTTTACCCCATAAAAAATATCTCCGTTGACGGTTCTTTAAGGAACTTATGCCCACAACTTGCCCCTGGTCGTTAATCTCAGTTGCCTGACTAAACGCAGTGTTCTTTAACTGAGGCAGAATTGTTATCTTCCCCTTCCGCCAGAGAAACGCCTTACCACTTGGCCCATCTCCCTTTTGCCCGACAATCTCGCCACGGTTATTAATGTCTGTAGCCATTCCATCGGTAACTTTCGTCACTCGATAACGCGGCGCATCGGCGTGGGCCGAAGCCACCAAACCAACCAAGCCACAAAACAAGCTCAGTAGAATCCGTTTCCGCATAGGTTTTCTCCTCAGTGGTTAAATATCGGTATTATCTCGCGCCCGCACCACAACCACCGTAATATCATCACGATGCCCCGGACCGCTTTCCGCTTCCGGCTGGCTTTCGCTCCGTTGAGGGAGCAGCGAACTCAAACGCTGGCTCAGCCCGGCGCGCAGGCGTTCGGGGAGTTCGTTGGAGGCGTCGAGCGCGGCTCCGGCCAGGGCGATGAAATCTTCGGCGACGTCATCGATGTTGCGCTCGTTTTCGCTGGCCAGGCGCACGGCCAGGCTTCGTACTTGTTCTTCGCCGTCTTCAGTATTGTTGAAGCTGAGGGCATCGCTCAGGCCGTCGGTGTAGAACAACAATTGATAGCCGGGCCGCCAGCGCATTTGGCGGGTGGCGTATTCGCGATCGGGGAAGAGGCCCAGTGGCGGGCCGCAGGTTTCGAGGGGACGCACACTGGCCTCACCGTTTTTCGTGCGGATGCGTAGCGGCGAAATGTGCCCGGCGTTGCACCATTGCAGGCTTTGCTGGCTACCGTCGATGACGCAACAACAAAAAGCAATGTAGAGTTCGGGTTGCAGGTCGGGCGCGAGGGTTTCGTTAAGCCGCATCACCAGTTCGGCCGGGTCGTGGTGCAGCGGAGCCAGGGCACGCAAGGCATATTTCAACAGTGGCAAACGGGCTTGGGCGCGCACGCTTTTGCCCGAGACATCGGCAATGCACAGCAGCACTTTATCGGTATCGAGCGGAATAACATCGATGTAGTCGCCGCCACCCAGTTCACGCGCGGTCTTGATAGCGACACCGATTTCGAGTGAAGGTAAGTTGTGGTTTTGCTGGGCCATCAGCAGCGGCTGCATCTGCGAGGAAAGGTCGATCTCGCGCTGGTAGTTCGCCACCAAAAGCTGGTTTTCCAGGCGGCGCTCGCGTTCCTTATCTTGAATCTCCACGATGTAGCCAACCAGACAGCCCACTAAAAAGAGTAGCAGTGTGCCCAGCGCCATCGAAGTGGTGAAGGCGGGGATGCGCATTATCTCCGGGTCGGCCACGGCACGTGCCCACAAGAGGAGAAAGAAGAAGTTGCAAAACGCCGCCGCCAGGGCACCGCCGAGCACGCGGAACCACATCGCGGCCACCACCACGACAAGGAAGTAGAACGGAAACAACTCCCACTGGCCCGAAAGACGAATCCACAGCGTGATGAGCATCATGTCCATCATCACCATGAAGATGCGCCGCATGGCGTAGAGGTCGGGCTTGAGGCAGGAGAGTCCGGCGGCGATGTTGTAGGTGCAAGCGAGGGCAGCCAGCCAGATTTCGGGGATTTCGTATTGCCCGGTCAGCCCCAGAATGCGCGGCGCAGTGAGGGCCAGAATCAGCACCAGGGTGCGGAACGCCGTCACTACCATTTCGGCTTCACGGCTTTGCAGCCCGGCTTCAAACTGGGCTTCGCCCACGGCATCGGGCAATGGCACGACGCGTGTCAGGTCGCGCAGACGCGAAAAAACAGTTTTGCGCGGCGCGGAGGCAGAGCTTCTCGGCGAATCGTGAAACGCATCCATAAGGGTGGTAGCGAAACGGCCCTTGGCATTATAGCGCGTTGGCGCAGCTTTGCCCGAAAAAATTAGCGGCACACGGTATACTGCGCCCGTGCTCGATTCCATTTCCGATAATTCAAACGCTTTGCGGGTCGTTTCGGTTTCGCTGGGCAGTTCCACGCGCAATTCCGTTGCCGAGGCCAATCTCTTAGGCCGCGATTTCTCCATCGAACGCCGTGGCACCGATGGCGACCTCGCCAAAGCGGCCGATCTCATCGGTGAATTAGACGGGCAAGTAGCCGCTATCGGCCTGGGCGGCATCGATCTGTACCTGGTGACCGGCACCCGCCGCTACCAGATGCGCGACGCCGCCCGCCTGGCCGCTCGCGCCAAAACCACGCCGGTGGTCGATGGCAGCGGACTCAAAGACACCCTCGAACGTGAGACCCTCCGCTATTTGCAGCGCGAAGGCGTTGTCGATTTTAAAACCAGCCGCGTGTTGCTGACTTGCGCGGTCGATCGCTTTGGCATGGCGCAGGAGTTCGTCGCGCAAGGCGCGCGCTGCACCTTTGGCGATTTTCTCTTCATTCTCGGGCTGCCGATTCCGCTGCACAGCCTGCGCACTATTTCCCTGCTGGGCGCGCTGATTTTGCCCATCGCCTGCCGCCTGCCATGCTCTACCCCACCGGCGAGAAGCAAACCGAAATCAAGAGCAACGCCACCGTCAATAAATGGTTCACCGAGAACGACGTCATCGCAGGCGACTTTCTGCTGATTCGCCGCTACCTGCCCGATAACTTGCAAGGCAAGGTCATCATCACCAATACCGTTACTAAGGGCGATATCGAGCTGCTGCGCGAACGCGGCTTGAAAACCCTCATCACCACCACACCGGAGTTCGATGGGCGCAGTTTTGGTACCAATGTCATGGAAGGCGTGTTTGCCGCGCTGGGGGCGAAGAGTTCGGCGCAATATACAGAGTTGTTGGCCAAGCTCGATTGGAAACCAAGGATTGTGCATTTTTGAGGAACATAAAGCGCATGACAGAAATTGAAAATGCTATCCAGGCCTATATGCGCCCGGCTGCCAGCCAGGGGCGTACCGTCGAACAGGTGGGGCCGTTTCTGGCGACGTTTAGTGAACACACCGACCTGACTTTTCTCAATTACGCCATTCCCGATGACAACGCGCAACCGGCACCGCAAGAAGTGGCATCCCTGATTGCCGCCTACCAGTGGCGGCAACGCATCGCCCGGTTGGAATATATTCCCGCACTCAATCCGGCAGTGTTACCGGCGCTTTTGGCAGCGGGGTTTGAGGTGGAAGGCGAATATCCCATCATGGTCTATAACCGGGAGGCTCCGCAAACTGTTTGCGCTCCTGCGGGAATCGAGCTGGTGAAAGCGAGCACCGACGATGAACTCATGGCAACACTGGTGGCCCAGTTCGATGCCTACGGCCAGGAAGAAGCCCCCACCGCAGAAGACGTGCAGCGGCTGCGCGACAGCCTCGAAGCCGGGGCCGTTATCGTGCTGGCACGCGATAGTGAAACCGGCACCCCCGCTGGCGGCGGGGTTTGCCTGCCGCCTTTTGGCGGGGTGAGCGAACTGGCGGGTATCGGGGTGCGCCCGGCTTTCCAGCGGCGCGGCATCGCCGCTGCCGTCACGGCGCTATTGGCACAAGAAATGGCAGCGGTAGGCACCTCGATTATTTTCCTCACCCCCGGCCACGACGAAGCCGAACGGGTTTACCAGCGTGTGGGATTTGAAACGGTTTCAAAGATTTTGCATATTTCAAAGCCGCAGTGATTATTGAGAAGATGGGAATACCGGCTTGGAAGTTCGGCATCACAAGCTGTCATTCTGAACCCGCGAAGAATCTCATCCCACCTCTCTAAAGCGCATATCGCAAGGCACGGCGTTTTAGTTCATTGTTACGAGATTCCTCGTGCCTCGGAATGACAGGGTATATAGTGAATCAAATAGTAAAAATAAATTTACAAAGCATTTAAATCATGGTAAACGATAACTTTCAGTGGGGCTTAGTCGGTTATGGCGATCTGGCGCGCAAACGCCTCGCAGCCGCGCTTCAGCAGGCAGAGGGCAGCACACTCACCGGCATCTGGGGGCGCGATAAAGCCCAGGCCCAGGCCTTGGCCGATAATAACGATGTGCCGGTGGTCTACGACCAGTTCGACGACATGATTAACAGCGATATCGACGCCATCTATGTCGCCACGCCCGCCGATACCCATTTTGAATACGCCGCCCGCGCCATTGAAAAGGGTAAGCACGTCGTGGTGGAAAAGCCGATGGCTTCCAATACGCAGGAGTGCCTCGATTTGGTGGAGCTTGCCAAACAACACGACGTGAAGCTGGGGGTGGCTTTTTATCTCCGTTACCAGCCCAAGATGGGGCGCATCAAGCAACTCATCGATGAAGGCGTGCTGGGCAAAATCACCTGGGTCAATATCTCCTGCCACGGCTGGTATAATCCCAGCACCGACGACCCCAAATACTGGCGCGTGCAGAAAGCGCGCAGTGCTGGCGGCGGCGCGGTGGCCGATATCGGCGTGCATCGCTTCGACCTGCTCGATTACTGGCTCGGCGAAAGCAGCGTTATCTGGTCGGGCGAGCAGCGCCTGGCCCACGACTACGAAGTGGAAGACGGCAGCAGTGCCGTTCTGGCCCTACCCGGCGGTGCTTATGTCCATACCTACTTCGCCTGGAACACCAAAAGCTCCAGCGACCGTTTCGAGATTACCGGTACCGAAGGCAAGATCCTCATTGATTCCCTACTCTCGCCGCATTTCAGCCTGATTCGCAACGGGCAGCGCGAAGAGTTCGAAGTGCCGCCCGTCGAGAACGCCTACATCAACCTGGCCGAAGATTTTATCGACAGCGTGCGCACCAATCGCCAGCCACTCAGCAGTGGCGAATCCGGTATGCGGTCGAATCGTTTACTGGAGCGGGTGTTGGACTGGGGTTAAGTTCATAAAAGTACAGGCATACTCTCTTTAGCCACAGATTAACACAGATTTCACAGATGGGAGGCAAAAGTCGTTTAAACGTTTGATCTCGTCATCCGTTGATGCAAGCCTATTACTGATCGTAAATTTAACCTTAATCCGTGTAATCTGTGTCAATCTGTGGCTAAATTTCTTGAGAGAGGCTATCGAAGCTCGGTTACCTCCTACCAAACCCCAGGCTGTTAATTTGTAAAATCGGTATTACAATTCACTAAAAATGATCGATACTCAATTGCACAACTCCATGAACGGCCAGACCGCACTCGTTACCGGAGCCGGTCAGGGAATGGGAAAGGCCATCGCACTGGCCCTGTCCGCTTGTGGGGCAAATGTCGTCGTGGCGGATGTGAATTACCAGGCGGCGGCGGATGTCGTCGGGGAATTGACCGCCCAGAACAAACCCGCCTTGGCCGTGGGCGTTGACGTCACCTCGAAAAGCCAGGTGCAGGAGATGGTTGCAAAAGCCGTCAAGGAATTCGGCTCATTACACATACTGGTGAATAATGCCGGTGTGCTCCGTCCTTCCCGGGTAAGTGACATCGAAGAACAGGAATGGGATTTCGTGGTGGGTATCAATTTAAAGGGAACATTTCTCTGTTCACAAGCAGCTCTGCCCTACATGCAGCAAGCACAGTGGGGGCGAATTGTGAATTTATCGTCCACTGCGGGAAAGAGCGTGAGCACGATTGGCGGGGCACATTATACGGCTGCCAAAGCCGGTGTTCTGGGATTCACCAGGCACTTGTCGCGGGAAGTGGCAGCCGAAGGCATTACTGTCAACGCCGTGTGTCCGGGCTTAATTGATACCGAGATGGTGCGGGCAACCATTCCGGCGGAGAAAATCCAGGCCTACGAACAAACCTTCCCTATCAGCCGTTTGGGGAAATGTGAGGAAGTCGCCAACCTGGTGACCTTTCTTTGTTCAAACGCAGCCGCCTACATCACCGGTGCTTCGCTCGATATCAACGGCGGCGATTTGACGATTTAGGTTCATCGTTTGTCACTAAGGCCATGCCTTTCGCTCCCAAGATTCGCAAGGATATGTTGCAGGCGCTGGACGAAGAAATTCTTCCCCAGTTGACCGCGCAACAGGCGCTTCAAGTGCTGGCCGAACCACCTTTCGATAAGCAACGCTTCTTCTATGAAGTGGAACGAGAGGAACCGCTGCCCGATAGCAAGGCCGGGCCGCTGCAGGTGGTGCGGCAATGGCCCGAACAGAGCATGACGGCGGCGCGCGGCATCCATATCGGCATCGTCTATAAAGGTGCCAGTGATATTAAAATCGGGGTGACGCAAAGCCAGGCAGATGAACTGGCCAAACGCGGCCAAATAACACCGGGTATTATTCGGCTGCGCATTCCCGCATTGGCAGTGCAATGCTTTCCACATGGTGTGCCGGGTTTCAACTATCAAGTTCCTC
>DAITOV010000071.1:0-3357 GCA_036833945.1 Abditibacteriia bacterium | reverse complement strand
GGAGGTGCGGGAACTCAACATCATGTTCGATAACGGGCTGGTATCGCCGTTCTTGGGCAGGCGCACTCCCGGCGGCATGGAATCGACGCATCATCTGCAAGTACACGACCCGATGCTGGCCCAGATGGGCGAAATGTACCTCGATGAACTGCGTCAGCGCGATGCAGGCGTGGCAGCACAAAGCCTGCTGCTCACTATGATGCACCGGCTGCGGCGCTATTTCCTCAAGCACCCGGCCATTTTGCACAATAGCTGCTTCCTGGAAATGCAAACCAGCGAGGCGAATGCGTTTTCGCCGACCGACCTCAAGAACCATCGCATTTGCCTGGAAGTTATCGACTACGCACAAACCCACCTCAACACACCGCTGACGATTCATCAACTGGCCGAGCGCGTCTGCCTTTCGCCCCATCACCTCAATCGTATTTTCAAGCAGCACCACTACACCACCGTCATGCGCTATATCCATAATCTGCGCATGCAAGCCGCCCAGCAAATCCTGATTGATAATCGCGAACGGATCAGCGACGTGGCCCTCTTGGTAGGCTTTAACAACGCCGAAAACTTCAGCACGGCGTTTCGTAAATACAGTGGTACCAGCCCACAGGCGTTTCGCCAGCGACATGCCCAATCGTGAAGGTATATGTACAGGAGGTAGACAGAAAACAGGAAACAGGAAGGCAACCAGACTTTGATGGTAGCTGTAAGCATCCCGCGCTCGTCATCCTCGCGAACGCGGGGATCCAGTACACAGCTTTTTGTTCAAGGTAAAAGCAAAATGCTTATCTCAAGTGTAGGTTTCCTGTTTCCTGCATTCTGTTTTCTCTGTGAGAACAGGAGGCGGCTAATTTTCAGCACTGGCATAAATATTCATTTTTCAAAGAAATGCTCATTTGACAAAGCAAATATAGCTTCCATAGATGTTTAGATGAATATGAAAGAGGGAATACTTAATGCAGTCGAGTATTGATTTAAGGAGACTTCCAATGACCCGTTCCACTATTCCCTCCAAAAAAGGCTTCACACTCATAGAACTTCTTGTCGTCATTGCCATCATAGCTATCCTTGCCGCGATTCTCTTTCCCGTATTCGCCCGCGCCCGTGAAAACGCTCGTCGCACCAGTTGCCTGAGTAATGTAAAACAAATGGGGCTGGGCGTGATGCAATACACACAGGATTACGACGAATATTACCCACCCGGTTATCTGCCAACCTCGCAACCATCGCCTGATGGCACGGTGTGGTTTAGCGGCACCTGGTTCTGGCAGCAAGTCATCTACCCCTATACCAAAAGCCGTCAGGTTTATTTTTGCCCTTCGGCGGTTCCTCTGCCCTCTAATTACGGTGGCCCCTACGCCTTTAACTATGGCGCAAACCAGCAGCTTATGCCCAGCGCACTGGCGGGCGTAACCAATCTCCTGAATATGGCCGCCTTACAGCGCTCTTCCGAAACTTTCATGATTATGGATTTCGGCGGCTACGATCCCCATCCCACCCAGGTATTAGTCGTCAACGGCCCGGCGGCTTATGGCTGGCGCTACCTGCCAGGGGCCAATAAAGTCGATTCCTCGCTGGGATGCTTGCAAGGCCACGATTATACGCGCGACTGCGAAGCCGCTGGCCGACACTTCGATGGCGTGAACATGGCCTATGCCGATGGGCATGCGAAATGGATTAAATCGAGCCTGGTGGTGGCCGAAGCCCGCAAATTCCGTTCGGGCGTCAATCCCAACTCGTGGAATCCGCGCAGCTAACCTCCAATCTCATAGATTAATCACTCTCAGATTTCAGCGAGAAGAATTAAAGTCAACCAAACTTTGACGGTGACGATTATCCCTCACAGCTCGTCATCCTCGCGAACGCGGGGATCCAGTACACAGCTTTTTAAGAGAACGAAACCAACTTGTTTTTTATCGGCCTCATCCTCTCTTGGCTAAGAAAACAACTAAATGCAGAGTTTTAAATTGGTAAAAAGAAAACAGTAGAAAATCGATTCCACGCACAAGCGATTTGTGTTTGTCCTATCCAAAAAGCCGTGTACTGGATCCCCGCATTCGCGAGGATGACAGACTGGTAAGACAACGGTCTACCTCACACGCAATAGTAACTTAACCATCAAGTAGACTCTCGTCGTAACGCAATTATGCAAACTCAATCAATCACACGCCTTATCCTCCAACCCTTATTTGTTTTTGCCGCCTGCTTGCTCGTCGCTTGCTGTAGCCGGGCGCAAGAAGCGCAGTTCGTTATCGAAGAGAATCAGCGAGTCTTCATTGCCTTGCCGTCGCTTTCCACTTCCACCGATCGTTTCGCGGCCAGTGAGCTTTCGACCTATCTTAAGAAAATTGTCAAAGCAACGGTTTTACAAACCGATGCCAAGCAGTTAACGGCACAAGATTTAGTGATCGTGCTTGGCCAACGCCCTGAGAACGCTTATTTGCAACCGGAGAAGCTGGAGTTGGAGGAATCGATTATCGATGTGCAGCCACGCCGCGTGCATATCGTGGGTGGTTTGCCCAAGACGGTCGATCTGCCCAACGGCACCAAGCGGGTGCAAAACCGGGGCACGCTTTATGGCGTGTATAACTTGCTCGAAGAACTGGGCGTACGCTGGTATCGGCCTGAAGCCTGGGGCGAGCATGTGCCGCAATTGCAGCGCATCGCACTCAAAGTGGGGCAGCGACGCGACAAACCGGCCTACAACTTCCGCATGAGTTTCATGGGCGGTTACCGCCACTGGGTCGATGCCACGCCCGAGCAGAACCAGGCTGCACTGGTGTGGGGCGTGCGCAACCGCGATAACGTTTCGGTTTCGGCCGGTGGCTTTCCCGAGGAGATGGGTGGCTCACGTATCTCTCAAAGCCGCCACATTTACGACACGCTGTTTCCACCCGGCGAATATTTTGCCAATCATCCCGAATACTACGCGCTCATCGACGGCAAACGGCGCAACAACGGCCAACTCTGCCTGGGCAATCCGGCAGTGCAGCGCTTAACCGCCGAGAAAGTGGTGCAGTTCGCAAAAGAGAATCCGCAATTTGAAACGCACAGCCTGGAGCCACTCGATCACGACCTGTGGTGCCAGTGCGAACTCTGCCGCGCGATGGACGACCCTGCACAAAAATCGATCTGGCCCAGCGAAGCTCAAATTGAGTGGAAGCGCCCAATGGGTGATATTTCGATAAGCAACCGGGTGAGCGTCTTCGGCAAGATCGTCGCCGAAAAAGTCGCCAAAGAAAACGTGCCCATCAAGTTATTGTGGCTGGCTTACACCTCCCACAGTGAACCGCCAACTAAAGTGACTTCACTGCCCGAAAACACATTGATTATGGCCGCTGCCTTCAGCAGCGCCTTCAC
>DAITOV010000070.1:0-17084 GCA_036833945.1 Abditibacteriia bacterium | reverse complement strand
CTGCGTTGTCGCAGGATACCGCTCTACCGCTTACTTCAATACCGTTTTTCGTAAGCATTTGGGCATGCTGCCTGCAGAATATCGTGCTAAAAAAGACCGATAGAGTAGGCGGTTGACCGATATTAATGTTTGGACGACCTACTTCAAGGGTATAATGTACCAATACTATAGGGAGGAAAATAGTCTATGTTCTCAGCACGCACTCAAGACAGTTTAAAAGTCAGCAAAAAAGGGTTTACTCTTATTGAGTTATTGGTTGTCATTGCAATTATCGCAATCCTTGCCGCGATTTTGTTCCCTGTCTTCGCCCGGGCACGAGAAAATGCGCGCCGCACTTCGTGCCTCTCGAATCTCAAGCAGATCGGTTTAGGGATCATGCAATATACGCAGGATTACGACGAAAAACTGCCGCTTTATTCCTATTCAGGAACGACACTGGGGAACTGGGCTTCTGTTTCACAGCCCTACGTCAAGAGCACACAACTTTTCGAGTGCCCCAGTGGTGGACAAAAATATGCACCCCCCTACTCACGCTGGGCGACGGACCCCGGCACGAGCGGAGCTTATGGTTATAACTGGGAATATCTGGGCGCGGGGGAAGCCATTAGCCTGGCCGCCATCGAGGAAACGGCGCGTACCATTATGAGCGGTGAAATCACGGGAACAGAAAACATGACAGCTTACTACGCACACAAACCCGCAATTCCCACTTACGACGCTAATAACGCTTACACACGCCATCTGGATGGCAGCAATGTGCTTTTTTGCGATGGCCATGCCAAATTCTTTAGCGGCACCTCGCTCAAGAGCCAACCCGAACTCTGGCTAACCGATAAGCCGTGAAATAACCAAAGGCGACAGCCAAAGTCGAAACGACAGGCACATGGTGAGCTTCACGCGCCGTATCGATAGTCGGGGCAAGAAGCAGCCATACCATGCCCCCTTACGACTGCCTCTCACTGTAACCCGGTAATTGTATTGGAATTCAGTATGAAATTAAGTATCAAACGTTGGTCTTCGTTGAGAAGTATGGTGGTCGCCGCAGCCCTGGCGGCTCCGGTTGCACTCATGTCTTCCTGGTCTTACGCTCAACCCACCGCAGTCGAGCTTGAGACTGCGGCGAAGTTGTATAAGCCGGTCACTAAAAAACTGATCGCTCTGTCGATGGACCCGCCAGACACAAAAACGGTGCGCGATAATCTGTCAAAAATCGAAGCTGAATCGCCCTTTAATGGCATTGTAATCGGGGTGCGGGGAGTCGATGATGACGGAAAGCAAGTCATTTTGTCCAATGTCTTTGTCAAGCGCGATTGGAAACGCGAATGGTTTCAGTCGAGTGTCGATGACCTCAAAGCCATTCGTGCCCGGCAGCGCACCCTGACCAACAACTTTGTTCTGGTGCGCACCAACGATGGCAACGTCGATTGGTACGATGATGCCGGTTGGAAACAGGTCGTCGAGCACTGGCGTATCGCCGCCTGGGTAGCCCACGAGGCTGGCATGAAGGGTATTCTCTTCGACCCTGAAAACTACTCTCATCTGCCACAGTTCAATATTCCCGATAATTACGGCCACTTAGAGAGTAGCCTACCCGAAAACGTGCGCGACCCCTTGCGCGTGGCGCGTGCGGCGAATCCCGCAGCGGCACCCTCCGTCGCAGAGTTCAAAGCCAAGGTGCGCCAGCGGGGCCGCGAAGTGATGCAGGCTGTGGCCGAAATCAACCCTAATCTCACCATTTACTGCCTCTGGATGAACAGCCTGAATTTCATGGCTGCCGAAGCACTGGAGCCAGAAAGTGCGCTACATGCTGCTCCCTCGGGCTTTTATCCCTCATTTATCGATGGCTGGCTCGATGTAGCCCCTCCAACGATGACCTTTGTGGATGGCAACGAATGGGCCTATGGCTATGATAGTCCACAGGATTACCTGCGTGCGTCCAACGACATGCGCAACACCGTATTGAGTCTGGTATCACCAGAGAACAGGGCCAAACATAAAGCGCAGGTGCAGACCAGCTTTGGTATCTACCTCGACCCCTACGTGAGCGACCCCAGTTCACGCATTTACCTCGATCCCAAAGGCGTTACGCCCACCGAGCGTATCCGAATCCGAACGAATTGGGCTTTGGATGCTGCCGATGAGTATGTCTGGGTTTATGGCGAACAATACAACTGGTGGCCGCGTTCTTCTTACCCCGGCATTAAGCCGGATTACTGGAATGATAAGCTTCCCGGTATCACGCCCGCTCTGGCCTCGACGACTCAGCCTGCAAAGAGGCTCGACTACATGCTGGCCCAACTCAAAGCCGAAGGTAAAGCGACGAACCTGATCAAGAACGGCGAATTCTCGGCAACTTCGTCCGAAGCCGCAGTCGGGGGGGCCAGCGACTGGGCTACCGGTAACGCTATACCGGGCTGGACATACTGGCAAACCGACGAGTCCAAGGGCATTTTTCAGCTCGATCCCACTGTATCCCGCAGCGGCCCAGCCGCCGGAGGTCAACCCAATGGTTCGGGCAAGGTGACAAACGTGGGCTTAGGCGGAAGCTTCATTCAGGTGGTAACGGTGCAGGAAGGCGAACAGTATCTCCTGCGTGCCTGGACACGCAACGCCAAAAACAACCCTGCATTCATTCGCGTGCGCTGGAAAACACCGGACGAGATGCGCTGGACTCAGGAAGGCAAAGATGTGCTTCTAATGGCCCCCAAGGTGGCCGAAGGCGAATGGAGCCTCATTACTGGAACCATCACGATTCCGCCTGGTGCGGGCAAGCTGATCTTACTCATGATCACGGAACGGCAAAGCCCCGAAGACGCCGTTTGGTTCGATGATGTCGAGCTCTATAAACTGCCCCGCTAAAGTGCTCTTCGAGTGTGCCCGCCGCTCATACCGGTGTACCCAAGTAGACGCATCGACCCGAAGTAACAAGAAAGCAAAGAGGTTGAAACTTCTCCGTCGGATAGAGAGCTCAAAAAACAGCACGGAAAAATTTCCGTGCTGTTTTTTGAGTATCTGCGGTTAGCTTGCCGGTTCGATGGTAACGTCGTAGTTATAAACCTTGCGATTGTCGGCATTGGTAACTCTCAGCAGGTATGGCGTTGGCTTGGTCACAGTGACGATACCCTCAGTGCGGGCATTGGTACCGATCTCGTTCATGGTCACCAAACGCGGCTTTACTGCAAAGCCGAGCGTATCGAGTAGATCGACGTTCCCCAGCAGGTTGGAGCTTTCGTTATCGGGCAATGATAATCCCAGTGAAATGCTCCACTTGCCCTTGGGGAGGGTGATGGAATGGTAGATGCTCTGATCGCCTTCGATGGTGCCGCCGACACCGTTATCGCTGGCGATGCGGGCGGGGGTAATCGCCACACCCCAGCCAAAGGGGACGCGCTTGGCGGGATTGACCGGCACTACGGTAAACCAGTTCTCCAAATTCTCGTCGTTTTTTACGCGAAAGCGCGCGACATACGGCGTGGTGACGTTAAGAACCGTGCCCACGCGATAGGCGAGCGCAATTTCGTTCAGGTTGAGAATGTTGGTTTTGATAATCACGCCGTTCGGCTTGTGCAGGCTGATTGCCCCCAGCAGATTGCTGCTGCGGCCGTCTACGCGTTTGGTATCCCACACTAAGCGATAAGAACCTTTGCCGAGCGAAACGCTGAAATCCTTGCTGCCATTGCGCGCCAGCGTAAAATGGCCCGTCTCGCCCACTTTTAACGGTTGTGCCTTAGTCGATGCTTACGCACCAACAGCGAGCCCCAGCGCACAGGCTAAAGCTACCAAGCACGACATTTTTCCCATTCCAATACGCCCGATTGCTTTTAAATTCATTCGTTCCCCTTAAGATAACGGCTGTGATGATTGGGGTTGGCAGGACGACATTAATAGCTCTGCGACAGTGTAGCGGCAACGGCCAAATCTGTTCTCTATGCTCTTTATACCTTGAAGAAACAGAAAATCCCCGCAGCCGAAGCTACGGGGTATTTCAAGAGGTGGCAAGTGTAATGATTGAGGAATTAATTGTCAGCAAAAAAGAACAGTTTTTCGCTCATTCCGAGTTGGCGCCACCGTTTTCATTCGGCTTGCCCAGCAAAGGGCTACCGGTCTTCTTACGCTCAATTGTTTCGCGCCCATCGTGATCGAGCACTTTGGCATCCAGCGCAACCGGACGATTAGCCGACTCGGCTTCCGCATGCTCTTCACGCGCTAACTGGCGCATCTCACCGGTTTCGACGTAGTAGATGTATTCCACGATATTAGTCGCGTGGTCGGCCACGCGTTCGAGGGTGCGGGCCACCAGCAACAAACGGGTGCATTGCTCCACTCGTGTGGGATCTTCGCGCATCTGGTCGAGCAGCGCGGTTTGCACCTGGTCGCATAAATCGTCTACGGCGTCATCGTCGCGGGCGACTTGCACGGCAAGATCGACATCATATGAGACGAATGCTTGCAGCGAATCGCCCACCATCTTGCGGGAAAGTTCTCCCAAACGGGCGATATCGGTGAGCGGTTTGGAGTAGGTCTGTCCGGCCAGCGAGCGCACGACTTTGGCGATATCCACGGCGTGGTCGCCGATGCGCTCTAAATCGACGACGATACGCAAGCAAGCGCCGATAATGCGCAGGTCGCGCGCCATCGGCTGCTGCAGCGCCAATAGTTGCATGGCTCGCGCCTGGATGCCGAAATCCATTTCATCGGCGAAGTCGTCGTCGGCAATCACCTGCTTGGCGGAAGCGAAATCCTGACTCACCAACGCTTCGAGCGATCGGCCCAGGGCCTCTTCCACAAAGCGCCCCAAACGCAACATATCGTTTTGCAATTCCTGCAACTGGTCTTCAAAAGTACGGCGAATGATCATTTTTTCCTCACTGCGTTCGGGATCTTAGAACTTGGATCTTAGATCTTAGGAGGTTCTCCACTAAGCTCTAAGATCTAAAATCTAAGATCTGTTTTTATCCAAAACGTCCGGTGATGTAGTCTTCGGTGCGTTTGTCGGTGGGGTCGGTGAATATTTTTGAGCTTGCATCCATTTCGACGAGGTCGCCGAGCAGGAAGAAGCCGGTTTCATCCGAGCAACGGGCGGCTTGCTGCATGTTGTGGGTGACGATGACGATGGTGAAGCGCTCTTTGAGTTCGCGCATCAACTCTTCGATTTTTAAGGTTGAAATCGGGTCGAGTGCCGAACAGGGTTCGTCCATCAAAATCACGTCGGGCTGGGTGGCCAGGGTGCGGGCAATGCACAAACGCTGCTGCTGACCGCCCGAAAGCGCCAGGGCCGATTTCTTCAAATCATCTTTCACTTCTTCCCATAATGCCGCGCCCTTGAGGCCGGTTTCGACGATCTCTTCCAGTTCGCTTTTACGCTTGATGCCGTGCAAACGCGGGCCATAGGCAATATTATCGAAAATGCTCATCGGGAAGGGGTTGGGCTTCTGGAAGACCATACCCACGCGCTGGCGCAGTTCGACTACGTCGACGCCTTTAGCATAAACGTTCTGGCCTTCGAGCGTCACTTCACCTTCAATGCGCACGTTCTCGATGAGGTCGTTCATGCGGTTGAGGCAGCGCAAAAAGGTACTCTTGCCGCAACCTGAAGGGCCGATGAGAGCGGTAATGGAGTTGGCCGCCAAACGCGTGCTGATGCCTTTGAGAGCCTGCTTCTGGCCGTAGAAAAGCTGGAGATCATTGGTCTCCATTTTAATAGTCCGGTTGGTGGCCGGTGTAGCGGCAGTGCTATGCGCGCCGTTCTTTCCCTGTGCAGGTGTCGGCACGGCGTTCAATTGCAAATCGGGCGAACTGGAAGTGGTTTGCGTCATAATATCCCTTGATACGGCTTAACTTTTCTTTTTATACCGCTGGCGCAGTGCGATGGCGAAAGCGTTCATCGACAACAGCACGCACAGCAAAACAATGATGCCGGCAGCGGCGATTTCCTGAAACGAAGCTTGCGGGCGCGAGGTCCAGTTGAAAATCTGGATGGGGAGCGCGGTAAAGCCATCTTTCAAATGTGAGGGTGGAAAGGCAACATAGGTGAGAGCACCCATCATGATGAGCGGCGCGGTTTCACCGATGGCGCGCGAAAGCGCAAGAATCACACCGGTGAGAATACCCGGCATCGCGACCGGCAGCACCTGGCGGCTGATGGTCTGCCAGCGGGTTGCACCCAGCGCATAAGAGCCTTCACGAAGCGAAGGCTGCACACCACGCAAAGCTTCCTGCGCAGCGATAATCACGATGGGGAGCACCAACAAAGCTAAGGTCAGGCCACCCGAAAGCACACTCCGCTCAAACGCCATGGCACGCACGAACAGTGCCAGGCCCAAAATACCGTAGACAATGGAAGGAACACCCGCAAGGTTGGCGATGTTGACCTGCACGAACTGGGTCACGCGATTGGCACTGGCATATTCCTGCAAATAGATTGCGGCACCCACTCCCAGGGGAACGGACACCACCAGAGTGATGCCCAGCACCCAGATCGAACCCATCAGCGCCGGAAAGATACCGGCCTTGTCCGCAAAGCGTGAGGGCGGCGAGGTGAGAAAGCTGGCGGAAAGATGCGGCAAGCCTTCCCGAAAAACGCCAAAGAGCAGCGAAGCCAGAGCGAATACCGCCAGAAGCGTAGCGCCACCGCAAACCACGGCAAAGAGTTTTGAAACGAATTTGCGCTTTTTGAGATGCGCCGAACTCTTCGTGAGCGAAGAAGTCATAGTGATTATTCTCTATTCAAGACCTCATGCTTAGTTCCTAAGATCTAAGGTCTAAGATCTAAAATCTTCAATCATATTTCTGGCGATATTTTTTCACCAGCGCAATCGACAGCAGGTTCATGCCTACCGTGATGAAAAATAAGAGCAAGCCTACGGCAAAGATCGTCTGATACGAAGTCGTGCCGTGCGGCACATCGCCCATCGAAATCTGCACGATATAACCGGTCATGGTCTGCACGCTTTCAAGCGGATTGAGCGTGACTTTAGGCGTGCTACCGGCAGCCAGGGCCACAATCATGGTTTCGCCAATGGCGCGGGAAAGAGCCAGGATAAAAGCTGCACCAATACCCGACAATGCGGCGGGAACCACAACTTGAGTGGAGACTTCCATTTTGGTCGCGCCCAGGGCATAGGCACCTTCACGCAAACCGGGAGGCACGACATGCAGGGCATCTTCGCACAGGGAAGAAACCAGGGGCAAGGTCATGATCGACATTGCAATCGAAGCGGAAAGGGCGTTGAATACTTCGGTTTGCGGAAATACCATCTGCAAAACCGGAGTAATGAAGATCAGTGCAAAAAAGCCATAAACCACAGTCGGCACACCGGCGAGAACTTCGAGAATGGGCTTGAGAACCGAGCGGGCGCGGGGCGAAGCGTATTCGGAAAGATAAATCGCCGAAAGCAGCCCCAGGGGCAAGGTGAAGCAGGCTGCACCGATTGTCACCAGGAAGGTGCCGCACACCAGTGGCAATACGCCAAACCGGGCCGGTTCGAACTGCGGAGTCCACTGCGTTCCGGTCAGGAATTCCGTGATGGGAACGTGCATGAAAAACGGCAGGCTCTCCTGAAACAGAACCCAGATAATGCCGAAGGTGGTGAGCACCGAAACCAGGGCGCAAGCCGCGAAAATCCAGCGCAGGAAACCTTCAAACGGACGGGGACGGCCAGACAGTTCAATCGCTGTTGCAGCCGGGGGAGTTCCAATAGATTCGGTCATAAATCAAGGGGCCGGAACGCGGTCGCCCGCGTTCCGGTGGTTTTCCTTACGGTGTTGCGGCAAACAACTGTTCGAGCGTTTTGCCCTTGGCGGCAGCGTGATCGGCATAGGCCGAACCGGTCTTCTTTTCTTCGAAGCGCTTCTTGGCGGCGACATACACACTGTCGGGCAGCGGCACGTAGCCCACCGATTTCGCCAGTTCCGCCGCGTTGTCGAGATAGAACTTGAGGAACGCGTTCACTTCGGGGCGGTCGATTTCCTTGGTGGAAGCGTAGATGAACATCGGGCGGGAAAGCGGAGCATATTTACCGGTGTTGATGGTCTCCTGGCTGGGCAGAACACAACCGTCGCCGCTGTTGACTTCCACCAGCTTTAGCTTGTCGGCATTCTCTTCATAGTAAGCAAAACCAAAGTAGCCTAGTGCGCCTTCATCTTTGCTGACGCCCTGCACCAGGGTGTTGTCATCTTCGCTGGCGGTGTAGTCGGCACGGCTGCGTCCGGCCTCGCCGTTGACTTCTTCGGTGAAATAGTCGAAGGTGCCGCTATCGGTGCCGGGGCCGTAGAGCTTGAGCGGCTTGTCCGGGAAGCCGGGACGGACCTGCTTCCAGTTGGTGATTTTGGAACCCTTGTCCCAGATTTTTTTCAGTTCGTCAACAGTCAGGCACTTGACCCAGGTATTTTTCGGGTTCACGATTACGGAGACGCCGTCGTAAGAGATGGGCAGTTCGACGAAATCGATGTCTTTGGCTTTGGCAGTGGCTGCTTCTTTATCTTTAATGGGGCGAGAAGCGTTTGAGATTGCGGTTTCCCCGGCACCGAATTTCTTGAAACCGCCGCCGGTGCCGCTCATTCCAACCGTAATCCGCACGCCGGTATTGGCTTTTTGGAACTCTTCAGCCACGGCTTCGGTAATCGGGAAGACGGTCGAAGAGCCATCGATTTTAACCAAACCGCTCAGCGCTTCGGTAGGAGCAGATGCAGAATCGCCTGCCGTTTCCGTAGTATTTTCAGTCGTTTGGGCACCGTTGCCACCGCATCCGGCGAGCACAAAACCCAGGCTCAAGGTACCGGCCATGCCCAACAGCATTGATTTCCGGATTTTTGTAATGTTATGCATTTTCATTTTTTAATCTTTTCTCTCCATCTAATTTCAGTAAAAATGTTAAGGTCACTTCATTAAGAAAAGATTAAGAGAATGCAAAGAGTTTCTTAACTTGCGAGGAACAACCTTTAATAGAGGTGTAAATCGTTAAGAAACGCAAACAGCAACAGGGTATTTATGGCTCGATTTCAAATTCTGCCGGCAGAAACAAAATTTTACGATTGGTTTGAAAAAGGTGGTGCAAACCTTTTAGAAGCTGCGCGCCTTTTCAAGGACCTTGTCGATAACTACGACCGGCCCGAATCGAAAGTCGTCCACATCACCGAAACCGAGCGTAAGGGCGATTTCGTGCTCCACGAGATCAACGACCTCTTGCACACCACGCTCATCACCCCCTTCGACCAGGAAGAGATTCGCGCCCTGGGCCATGCTATCGACGACGTGGTGGATATCATCGAGCAGGCCGCAGTGCTGATGATTCTCTATAAGATTGAAAAACCCACCGACGAAGCCCACGGCCTGGGTGAACTCATCGTGCGTTGCGCGGAGGAAGTCAACACTTCCATGACGCTGCTGCGCGACAAGAAGCTGCTCTCCAAAATCCACACTCACGTCGTGGAAATCAATCGCCTGGAGCGCGAAGCCGACTCGCTGCATCGCCGCGCGCTGGAAAACCTGATCGCCAATCACCGTGACAACTGGTTCGAGTTCATGCGTTGGAAAGAAATCTACGAAAAAATGGAAGATGCGACCGATTTGTGCGAGGATATCGCCGACGTGCTGCAAACCATCGTGCTTAAGCACTCTTAAATATCGCTTTTACGAGAGATAACTCTCGTAAACCAGACAGAGGGCAGCTTGCCAGATCTCCATCGACCTTTCACAGAACTCTTGCACAATCCTGTAAAGCTCAGCCTCTCTCCCGCAACTTCCCGTAATCATTAAAAAGAAATGGTCGATACAGCGCTCGTTCTTCTTATCCTCATTCTCGTGTTGGCGGTCGCCTTTGATTTCATCAACGGCTTCCACGACACCGCGAACGCCATCGCGACAGTAGTCGCCACCCGAGTCCTCACGCCGGCCCAGGCTATCATCATGGCGGCTTCGCTCAACTTTATCGGAGCCATGATGGGCACTGCGGTGGCTAAAACCATTGCTTCGGGGCTGGTCCCGGCGGCGCTCGCGACCCAACCGGCGATTATCTCCGCGCTGCTGGCCGCCATTATCTGGAACCTGGTGACCTGGTTCTACGGTATTCCTTCCAGTTCCAGCCACGCCCTGATCGGCGGTCTGCTGGGAGCGGTCATTGCCGAGAAAGATTGGAGTGCACCCTACTGGGGTTCGGTCCTAACCAAAGTCATTTTGCCGCTCTTCCTTTCTCCCGTCATCGGCTTTGTTTTCGCATTGGGACTCATGATCGTGCTGCTGCGAGTTTTTATCAAACACTCACCCGGCGACGTGCAGAGGCGTTTTGGCAAATGGCAGGTCGCTTCCTCGGCTTTTATGGCCTTTAGCCACGGCGGCAACGACGCCCAGAAAACGATGGGTATCATGACTCTCGCCCTGGCTTCCTATTACAATATGCCCGAAATGCCGATTCCCTTGTGGGTTAAGCTCACGGCGGCGATTGCCATGGGCCTGGGAACTGCCATGGGCGGCTGGCGCATCATCAAGACCATGGGCCATAAATTAGCCAAGCTTCAACCGATTCACGGTTTTGCCGCCGAAACTGCCGCCGCCTCGGTGATCGAAGTGGCCTCCAAGCTGGGCTTCCCGCTTTCGACGACCCACGTGATCTCCTCGTCCATTCTGGGTGCCGGTGCTTCGCGCCGTGCCAATGCCGTGAAGTGGAACGTGGCGGGGAGTATCGTGACGGCCTGGTTTCTGACCATTCCCACCTGCATGATTCTGGCTTACGGTATCTTTCTGGTTGTGAACTATTTTTTGCCGATGTCTTCACTACCGCCGCAGTAAATATAAGGACAGCCAAAATAAAAGAGGGCGCGCTCGTTATGAGCGCGCCCTCTTTTATTTTGGCTTCTGCCTACTATTCACTCCTGCGTAAGGTTCTCACAGTAACAACGGCGAAGTTGCCTGCTCCAGGCAAGCTTTCCGTCACCCACAGGGGATAAACTCCGCGAATGAGCATGCTCTCACCATCTTTAACTGTCAACACTGTGGATTGCTCCGTTGATTTCAAAGTCACGGTGGGTTGAGACTCCAATCGCGCCCGGGCCTGAGGCGCGCTCGGTTTCCACGATTCCGTAATCTGCAAATTCTGCACAGTAGCCAGTTCCAATGTCACCCTATCTCCATTAATAGCGGTCGGTTTCGCACGTAAGAAGGCATAGACACCCACCTGGGCTTGCGACTCCCTTGGCAGAGCGTCAAGCTGTTTCTGGAGATCGGCCAGAGCGCTGTTACTCTTATCAACCGTAAGTTGAGCCGGCACGGTTATCCGGCTTCCCAACTGGCTGGCCACCCGATACATGGTTGTGACACGCGGGCTATTCATAATGCGGGCTTTGCCCTGAGCCACCAGACTGTCTAAACGCTGGTGGAAATCGGGCGGTAGCGCACCGGTTTTCAATTCACCCACTTCAGGAGCTTGAGCGTTCATGAAATCGGCAATTCCTAATTGCTTGAATTCTGCCGGAGCGAGGGAGACGAACTTCGCCTCAACCTCAACCTGGGGAATACGGCGGTCTCGCTCTTCTACGATAGCCCGTAGCTGCTTCACTCCCTGGGGCGTTCCAGTCACTGCCAGAGTGTTCTGGGCATCAATGGAAGTTATAGAGACAATACCGGCAGGCAACTTAAAATCCGCAGGTAAGTCGAATAGGTCCACGGGGCGGAGCGTCTCGTCTCCTGCCTGTCGAACGTGACGCACTTCGATCGGTTCGGGGTTATGAGCCGGATCTAACATCCAGGCCATTAAGCCCGAACGCATGTTACGCACCCGAATTGACTCCAGGCCATTTTGCTGGATGTTAGATGCATTGGCACCAGCATTACCCGTTTGAGCAATAACTTGGCCCAGCGGGGCCATAAAAGCAGTGGCCGCTACAAATGCAGCGGCCACTTTCCATGAACGACCAACAGATTTTCGTAGCATAGCGTTATTATGCCACTTTCCTACGATCAATTGGGAATTGTTTAATCCTCAATTTCGATTGGCGGCGTGGTCTGCCACTTACCGCGGGTGAAGTCGGGGAACTTCTGCGGTGCGCTGCCCTGCTCGATGGAGTCGCGCGAGAGTGGTGTAATGGCGCTCCACAGAGCGGCGTCGTAGACGCTCTGGTCAAGCGGCTTGCCAGCACGCAGACATTCCTGAACGCGCCAGAACATGATGTAGTCCATACCGCCGTGTCCGCCATGCTCTTCGGCGTATTTACCGACTTTGCGCCACATCGGGTGATCGTAGCTGTAGAACCACGGTTCGAGGTGTTCATCCCACACGTGATAGTTGCTGCGGTCGCCCTTGGCGTTCTTGGGCACGCTGCCGCGCACGGCTTCGGGCAGGTCTTCCAGGGCGTAATCGACAGCGATACGGTTGGGGAACCCACCGAACGCACCACGCGTGCCCTGCAGGTAGTTGTGGCGGGAATAGGGGCGGGGCGAGGTTTCATCCCATTGCACCATCATGGTTTTGCCGGAAAGGAGCTTGATGATGGAGGTGTTCACATCGCCGCATTCCCAGTTCTCAATCTGGTTCCACTTGTGATCGGGCTCGAAGTTTTCGCGCGCAAACAACTCGCGGCCACGAGCCGGGCTCGACATCGACACAATATGGTCGAAATTGTCGCCACGGTTCACGTCCATGCAATGAGCAATCGGGCCGACGCCGTGAGTGGGGTAAAGGTTGCCCTGTCCCTCGGCGTAACGGTAGGTGCGCCACGAGCCGCAACCATGCTCCACTTCAAACATCTGACCGCGCAATTCGTGCAGATAGGAGGCTTCGCCATGCAGGATTTCACCCAGCAAGCCCTGACGCACCATGTTCAAGAGCATCAGCTCTTCACGGCCATAGTTGCAGTTTTCCAGCATCATGCAATGCAGGCCGGTCTCTTCGGCCACATCGACTAACTGCCAGCACTCTTCAATGGTGACGGCGGCCGGCACTTCGAGGAAAGCATGCTTCCCGGCTTTCATGGCGGCAATGGCCATAGGGGCGTGCTGATCCCAGGCGGTGGAGATGACCACGGCGTCGACATCGTCGCGTTCGATGACGCGCAGCCAGGCGTTGCGGTCGCCGTCGGCACCGACCGTGAACGGGTCGTTACCCATTTTCTCGCGCACATGCTCGGCAGATCGTTCGACATTGGGGGTATGGGTATCGCAGACGGCGGTAATCTGCGTATTTTCCAATTGGGCAACCGTTTTCAAATGCCCAAAACCACGGCCTCCCTGTCCGATAAACGCCCAGCGCACTTCTTCCATCGGGGCCACCGCTAAGGGCAGCGTTTGCTCAATTAACAGTTGATTACTCATATCAGGTTTTAAGAGTATCCGATTCCGCCTGAAACTACAAACAAAAAAGCGCAGCAATTTGCTGCGCTTTTTTGACTCTGTCGCCTATTTCGTGAGTCGGCTCTTTTTTAGAAGGCAACCTGGAAATTGGTGCGCAACTGCGTGCTGTCGTTGCGCGAACCGCTGGGCGCAAAATCGTCGCCGCTGCGCTTCACCAGGTTGGCCTGGATTTTGGCGTTGTTACCCTTGATGTAGTAGTTCAAACCGAGAGTCGCTTCGCTGATATCGCCACCGGATACGCCACGGGTGAAGTCGAATACGTCGTAACGCACTACACCTTCGAGCTTCTTGGTGAACTTGTAACCTACGCTACCGTAGTAGGAACGGACATCACGCAAATTGCCACCATCGATTTGGACGCCATCGCCCTTCAAATATTCGGCCTGGAGGGTGAGCTTTTCGCGCTGATAGGCAATGAAGGCGTTGAGAACATCGCGATTAAGACGTGCTGCACCGGAGGTGGGGTTGCCATTGTTGCCCTTGGCTGCGCTCACGCCCACCAACAAACCTTCAATACTCTTGGGACGGAATGCTAAACGCCCGACCACGGCTTTGTTGTCGCTTACCGAAGTGGTATTCTGGCGTTCGCCCATGCCGTTGAAGACACCCAATTGATACTCAATCTGGCCGAAGTTACCGCGAACGCGGGCACCGGTTTCGCGCTTATCGCCATAACCACCACGCCACGGATCGCGCGAACCGAACATCAACGCACGTTCAATGGTTTGCAGGGCACTCGACGAAACCTGGTCGCCTTCATAACCGATGGGCAACTTGAACTGACCGACATCGATGTAATGGGAGCTACCACGTTCTTTATTCTGATTGAGCAAGTAGCTCAAAACGATTTCCTGCAAAATGGTGTCTGCAGCGCGATCATTGCTGTCTTGCACTTTAGCCAGGTCGAGCTGGGCATAGGCAGAGATGCGCGGGGTGATGTTGCCACTGATTTTCAGTTCACCACGACGGATACGAAACGTATCGCTGGTGCGTGAATCGGGGCCGCTTTCGCTGGTCGTAGCCGTGCCGTGAAGCTGGAACAAACCGGAAATGGTGATCGGCAATTTCGAGCTGACCGAAGGCTTGGCCACTGCGGCAGCCGTTTTCTTCTGTTCGCCTTCCAACTTATCAAGACGCTCGGTCAACTGTTTCACCAGGGCGCGCAGTTCCTCTGTTTCGTTCGGCGCAGCAACAGTCGTAACCTGGGCCTGTTCTTCACTTGAGGCGGCTGCTTCCACAACTTTCACTTCGGATTTTTCAACGGCAACCGGCAATACCGCTTCATCAGCGATGGCAGGAGCCGCAATGGCTGCCACAACTCCCAATAACCCACCGGCAATCAAGCGGGATTCACGTTTGTGCTTCACAATAATTTCTCCTTAAAATTCACACGTCTGTTTTAGATAATGCAGATTAAGGCCAGATTAAACTTGCCTTAATGGTTTTTTAAGCTGTAGCGATTTCCGTTTTATTTTCCGTCTCTTGCACGAAAACCCGCACATGATGCGGGTAGACGAAGACCTCATCGTCTACGGATAAACCCAGTTCACGATCGCGCTGGTGATCGAGTTCGATCTCCAAATGCTGCTTGTCCGATTCCACTTCCAGCACTAATTTCACCAGCGACCCGCTCCGCGATACGCGAATGACTTTGGCTTTGATGGAGTTCTCTCCATGAGGCACGCGATCGATATCCAGTTCGTGCGGACGCACATAGGCTGTAGCTTCTTTCGCTTCTTCCGACTGGTGTTCGGGAAAAGGAATTTCAAATGCCCCCACCTGAGCCTTACCGCTCTGCACCCGGCCATGAAACACGTTGACACTACCCAGAAAGTCCATCACGAAAGCATTGGCCGGTTTGGCAAACACCTCGTCCGGGCTACCGACCTGCTCGATGCGGCCTTTATTCATCACCACGACACGGTCGGCCACTTCAAAGGCTTCTTCCTGGTCGTGGGTGACGAAAAGGCTGGTCATGTGAATTTCATCGTGCAAACGGCGCAGCCAGCGCCGCAATTCCAGGCGCACCTTGGCATCCAGCGCGCCGAACGGTTCATCGAGCAGTAGCACTTGAGGTTCGGGTGCCAGAGAACGAGCCAGTGCCACGCGCTGGCGTTGGCCGCCCGAAAGCTGCGAAGGGAAGCGTTTGGCCAAACCTTCAAGCTGAATCAGGCGCAACAACTCGTGGACGCGATCGTGAATCGCTTCTTTTTTCCATTTGCGCACCCGCAAACCAAAAGCGATATTCTCAAAAATCGTCATATGCCCGAACAACGCATAGTGCTGAAACACAAAACCGACGTTGCGTTCGCGTGCAGAAAGGCGAGTGACGTTATTGTCACCGTAGAGCACTTCGCCCTGATCTGAACTTTCCAAACCTGCCACCACGCGTAAAAGCGTGGTTTTCCCCGAACCCGATGGGCCGAGCAACGCCACTAACTGGCCGGGCGGCACTTCCAGATCGACATTGGAAAGGGCATCGAAATGCCCGAATTTTTTACTGATACCTTTTGCTTGTATTTTCATCCCACAACTCCCTTCTGGCTCTCCACTAACTGCTGGTGGGCACGATGTTCCACAATTTTCTTCGCAACCAGAGTCACCAACGCCAGCAATGCCAGAAGCGACGCCACCGCAAATGAAGCGGCAAATTGATATTCGTTATAAAGAATTTCCACGTGCAACGGAATGGTGTTGGTTTCGCCGCGAATATGTCCCGAGACCACCGAAACTGCACCAAACTCGCCCATCGCGCGAGCGTTACACAAGATGACGCCATATAACAGGCCCCATTTAATGTTGGGCAAGGTCACCCGCCAGAAAGTCTGCCAACCGCTGGCTCCCAGCACGATGGCCGCCTCTTCCTCTTCGGCCCCCTGAGCCTGCATAAATGCAATCAGCTCACGAGCCACGAAGGGAAAAGTCACAAACACCGTCGCCAGCATAATGCCGGGCACCGCAAAAACGATTTTCCAATCGTTTTCCTGCAACCACGGGCCAAGAACTCCTTGCAGCCCGAAGAGCAACACGAAGATGAGACCGGCAATGACTGGCGATACCGCAAACGGCAGGTCAATGAGCGTAATGAGCGCGGTTTTGCCTTTAAACTCAAACCGCGCAATCGCCCAGGCCGCTGCAATGCCAAACAGCGTATTGAGCGGCACGGCGATGAGAGCGGTAATCAGCGTGAGCTTGATGGCACTCAGCGCATCCGGCTCACGGATGGAAGCCCAGTAAACTTCCGCTCCCTTCTTAAATGCCTCCGTAAAGACAATCGCCAAAGGCACCAATAAGAATAAGGCCACGAAAGCCAATGCTGTTGCAATGCAAAGCAGGCGAACCCACAACGGATCGTTGACCGCCTGTCGCGAAGGGGTTCCTGCCGGGCCGGAGGACTTTACACGTTCACTTTCCTGTACCGGAGCCGGCTGGGGAGCGGAGACGTAACTCGCTTCTAAAATCAATGTTTCTTGGCTCATAATCTCCTCCCTACGCCGCGTGGCGTGTCGCACTCCAACGCTGCAAGGCGTTGATTAACAGCAGCATGGCAAACGATATCGTCAGCATCACAACGGCGATGGCCGTCGCACCGGGATAATCGTATTGCTCCAACTTGGTAATGATGAGCAAGGAGGTGATCTCCGTCTTCATCGGCATGTTACCGGCGATGAAAACGACCGAGCCATATTCCCCCACAGCACGCGCAAAAGCCAGCGCAAAACCGGTTACGAGCGCAGGCAAA
>DAITOV010000069.1:0-17133 GCA_036833945.1 Abditibacteriia bacterium | reverse complement strand
TATGAATGATGAAGTAGGTAACCACCGTTCATAATTCATAATTCATCGTTCATACTTGCCTTTGGGCGGGGATCCAGGTCGCAGCTTCTTGCTCAGGCCATCACCAATCCGCACTCCTCAACAATAATCAAAGATCAAAGCCCAAAGATCCAAGACCAAATTATGAACATATCTAAAGTCACCCCTGTCCTGCGCGTCAAAGATGGCCGCGCCGCTGAACAGTTTTACTGCGGCTTACTGGGTTTCAGTAAAGATTGGGAACATCGCTTTGCTGACGATTCACCGTTGATGATGTCGGTGAGCGCCGGGGAATATACGTTGCATCTGAGTGAACATCGCGGCACCGGTTGCGATAATTGTGACCTCTACCTCAATGTGGCCGAGATCGATAGTTTTTATAACCAGCAATCGGCAGCCGGTTTAACCTTTGAAAAACCGCCCACCGATGAGCCGTGGGGAATGCGTGAGGTCATATTGCGCGATCCTGACAACCATCGTATTACGCTGGGCGCGGTGAAGAGTAAACAGTAGACAGGAAACAGAAAACAGGAGGCAACCGAGGGAAGACGTCACCCGTAGGGGCGCAGCATGCTGCGCCCCTACGAGGGTATTGTCCTGGCGGAATTGTGAGGTGAACGGTAAGCCCCTACGGATGGCGTCTCCCCTCGGTTGCCCCCTGTTTTCTGTTTCCCGTTTCCTGTTTCCCATGTTGTTAAGATAAACCTCATGTTGGAACACAATCTCCCCTTCGACCCCACCTACGGTTACAACCTTGAACAATTGCTGCAAGTCGGCGCGCCTGAAGCACCTCCTGATTTTGAACAATTCTGGCAAAAGACCTACCGTGACGCCCTGGCCGTGCCTCCAGCCATAACACAGCGCCTCATGGAAAGTCCGGTTCCTGAGATTGAGTTGTATGAAATCGAGTTCGACTCCTGGCAGGGCATGCGTATTGGCGGCTGGCTCACGGTGCCGCAGGGCCGGGAAGTGAAGCACGGTTTTGTGGTCACTCACGGCTACGGTGGGCGCGAAGCTCCTGACATGCAACTGCCGCTGGAGAATGCCGTCGGCATCTTCCCTTGCTTGCGCGGGCAGCGCACTCGCTCGTTGATGAAAGGCGTTTCTACCATTGGCCAACGCCATGTACTCACCGGCATCGAATCGCGCGAAACCTATATCCATCGCGGCAACACCGCCGATGTGTGGTGTGCAGCTTCGGCACTGTTGGAATTGTTTCCGCAAGTATCACAATCGTTGCACTATATTGGCGGCAGCTTCGGCGGTGGTATCGGGGCGCTGGCATTGCCCTGGGATGAACGCTTTACCTCCGGCTTCCTGCGTGTGCCCAGCTTTGGCAATCACCCGCTACGCGTCACCCTGGAATGCACCGGCAGCGGTTCTTCGGTGAGCAACTACTACCAGAAGCACCCTGAAGTGCTGGATGTATTGGCCTATTACGATGCCGCCACCGCCGCGACTTTCATTAAAATTCCCGTGATGGCGGCCTGCGCCTTGTTCGACCCCTCGGTGCCGCCACCCGGCCAGTTCGCGGTCTACAATGCCCTGGGCGGGCCGCACGAACTGCTGGTGGAACCCGCCGGGCACTTCAGCTATGAAGGCGAAGAACAGGTCAACCAGACGCGGTGGGAGAAGATGGTGGAGTGGTTTGGGCGTCACAGCTCCGAAGAACCACGCGCGTAAGCAAGTGGAAGGGCTAAAACAATGGGCTTCAGATAAGCATCAAGCCCGGAGCCTTCCACTCGCTCACGCGCGTGGTTCTTCAGAGGCGCGGGCCGGTGAAGAGGAACGAGGGTTTTGTCAGGCCGCCCACACCGTAGAAGCTGGCGCGCGAGGTGCGGGTGATTTCAACGGCCAGGAGATTTTCGCCATCGGTTTTCAGGGCAGCGGTGATGTCGAACACCTGTGGCTTCATCAGCCCGCCGTAAACCGGGGCCGGGGCGACCGGCTCGACGGGCTTACCGTTCACCCATACCTTGGCCGTATCGGCATAACCGCCCAATAGCAGGCCGACTTTGCCCTGCACTTGCTGCGGGGTGAGCGTGAAGCGGTGGCGATACCACACCGCGCCTTCCTTGGGCAGTTCCAGGCCCTGGTCTTGCCAGGTGGTGGTCGCGGTTTTGGTGGCGAGCCAGCGGCTTTCGTCTAACGCCGGGCTAAACAGCTCCATTTCTTTGCCTGCCGCGTACGGGTCGAGGCTGGTTGGAAGCTCTTCGGGCAAGCGGTGTACGATACGATAGTCACCGCTCGAATATTGCGCGGCGATAGCCGAATAGTTTTTCAGAAAGCGGTTGAGCTGGTGTATGGCATAACTCGTTCCCAGCAGGCTGTTTTGCTTGATTAAGTCGCCGTGATAGGCAATCAACTGGTCGTATCGCTCTTTAGCAGTGGCAAAATCGAAGGCGAGCGTGGCGCGGTGGTAATCGAGGTAGATCTCCAGCGACTTGAAGCTATCTGCGACATATTGCACGCGTGTTTTCTGCTCGGGTTCCCCGGCAGCTTGCAGGGCGGCATCGAGATCGCGCCTGGCGGCGGCTACCACTTCGGGGGTATAGATGAGGTGCAGCGCATCGAACGAGCTGGCTTCTTGCCCGGCCTGGCTCTGGCGCTGCATCAAGCGCTCATAGTATTGGCGCATCTGCGGCGCACCGTTGCCAAAGGCGTTGCGGCAGTAGGTGGCAAAAGTGGCGTTCCAGTCGAGTTCCGGATTCCAGGCTAATTGCATCAGCATGTAGTCGTGTGGCCCATAATTACCCCACTGGTTGACCGACTCCACGTTCATGCCCAGAAAACCCATGCGGTGGTAGAAGGGGATTTCGTCTTTCCAGATACCAAGCTTTGTATAGGGCGAAAACATCTCGATATTGTTGAAGTTATAGCCGCGAAACACCAGCGGGTTGCCGTGGGCCTTGGCCTGTGCGCCCCATTTTTCGACCACATGCCGGTAGTAGCTCATGGTTTTGGAGTGCGGGTCGAGCGCGCTGTGATACTGCCCGTAGCGTAGCGGCGCGAAAATGACCGCCAGCCTGGGGTCGGGCTGGTAGCGCTTGGGAAACTCCTGGTAGTTGTGATAGCTGTAAAATCCCAGCCACACGTTGGGGTATTCGTCTTTAATGCGTTCGAGGATGGTGTTGCCCAGCAGCACGATGAGGTCGGTGATTTCCGGGTCGCCCGAAAGCGGATCGACGGCGCCGGAACCGGCGTTTTGCGACTCGGCTGAAAGCGACGACTCGCTGGTATCGGCCGGGCCAAGGTAGGGGAAGCCCACTTCTTTATCGCGCGGCCAGTTGTTGGCGGCGAACTCGTCCTTAATATCCTGCACCATCAGCTCGATATTTTTGGGATGGGTGGTTTCAATCTGCGGGCCTTTGCGCACCAGTTTTCCGCTCGGTTCGCGCACCAGGGCATACATGGTGGGGTCGGCATCGAAATGGGCCTTGTGCTTCTTAATGAACTTGTCCCAGTAATGCCCGCCGGTAAACATCGCGGGTGGGTAGTAGTCGCCTTTGCCGTTGCGGCGCAGCCACTGCGAGTTGAGCAGCATCTCTTGCGGTGTGGCGAAACGTGAACTCCACCACATGAAGCGCACCGGGAAACCGGGCTGCGAGCTTTCGTCCATATCGGGCACGATTACGCTGGGGCGGCGGGGAACCACTTCGCCAATCGTGCCCGGCATCACCCAGTCGCAGCCTAAGTGGCGCAGGAGGCGATAAGTGCCAAACAACGTGCCGTCGTCGGTTTCACCGGCAATGAGAATGGTGTTGCCCCGCGTCAGCACGCGAAAACCTTCTTTGGAAGTCGAGGCGCTTTGAGGCTGCGCCCCCATTTTCACCGCCAGGCTACCCAGCACGATGGCATTGCCTTTCACATCGGCCGGGTTATTGGTTTGCACGGTGGCCAAGCGCGCGCCGGTCATCTTTTCGAGATGGTAATTCAGCTCACGCACCGCCGTGACCTGGGGCGAGACGTTTTCGACTTTGAGAGTGGAAGGATTAATCGGCGCGTGGAAGCGTGTACTGGTGGAAGTGGGCGATGCCTCGATATGGCCGGGGGTGGGGGTTTTGGAAAAATAGATAGTCGCCTGCGCCACACCGTTTTGAACCAGCGGCACATCGGCGTGGGCAGCGGTGGAGAAGATGAAGGCGGCGGTAAGACTAAGGAACGATAAAATTTTCATGGATTGAATAGAACACTATGCTTGCGCAACGCAAACTGCGTGCGCGAGTTTGCGCAATTTTTCGATTTATTAACCACAGATGAACACCGATAAACACAGATGAGAACAGGAGAGCTGAGAAGCTGGGTTGCCTTCCAAGACCAAAGATCCAAGACCAAAGACCAAATTGTTCACGGCACCCACAGAAACGAGCCATCGGTGGGTGGCGGGCGTTGCGCTTTTACCGGCTTGACATGGCCATCGGCAAAGATGGTGACGAAAGTGTCGTTGATATGCACTCCCGCCCCCGCGCCATAGATTTCCACACCCGCAGAGTTGCGGGAAGCCCCGTTATAGCTACCCCAGGGAATGGTGGTGCGGGTGCTCCACCGCAGGCTGCTGGTGGAAGTGCCCGCTATGATAGAACTGGCCCACATCCCACGCTTGTTATAAACGGCCCCCGTATTTTGCCTGGCCCAATTTTCCGAAACCAGCACCGTGTTGGCAGCATGGTCGATAGCGGCCAATGTGACCATATGAGGCGGGTCGCCTGCCGGTTTATCGACGAAAAGGTGATTCGTCCAGCCGGCCAGCCAGGCGTTGAAAGCAAAACTACGGGTGTTTTCGGTAAAGGCGCTGGGACAAATATAGACTTGATCGCTTTTGACATAGGGATAAATGGCGTTATCCCACACCGAAACACTGTTGCTCAGGCTCACTACCACAACGGGAAATTTCTCGTCGTTATCCTGGGTGTATTGCATCAATCCCAACCCCATCTGCTTGGCGTTGGAAATGCAACTGGCGCGACGCGCGTTTTCTCTCGCGCGGGCAAACACCGGGAACAAGATGGAGGCAAGGATAGCGATAATCGCAATAACGACCAATAATTCTATCAGGGTGAAACCGTATTTTTTATTGTTATTGTGTAACATCTCGAAAACTCCTCGATGGCATTGGCCTCTTTCCAGACAACACTTGCCGTCACTTAATTATACCCATGCAAGGTGTCTTTCAAACTCGTTTTTAGCAGTAAAAACATGTCGTAAAAGAACATATAGGCAGAAAATGAACCCCCGTTATTCCGGGTTGCCTTTCTGGATGTGTTTCCCGATGGCTTGCTGCCGGTAGGCTCGCGGAGAGAAATTGGTTTCGCGCACGAAGGCTTTGCAGAAGGTGCCGTAATGCTCGAAGCCCACTAACTGGGCCACTTCCTGAATGGGTTCGCCGCGGTCGTCGATGAGAATTTGGCGCGCCGCTTCGATGCGCTGGGCCGTCACGTAGCGCATGACGCTGGTGCTGGCGGTTTGGTAGAACACGCGGTTGAGGTGTTGGGGCGTGACTCCGACGCTTTGCGCGATGCGCTGCAAGGTGAGTTTTTCGTGCATGCGCAACTGGATATAGTTCACCGCCAGCTCGAAGAGTTCTTTCGAGGCCTGGGGGATATCCGGCTGCGTTGCCAGGCCGGGAATGCCGGGCCAACTGGTGTTGGCAAAGGGCGCGGCCTCGATGTAGCGCTTGAGGCGCAGCATCAAGGTGAGCAGGCAGCTTTGAGCGGTTTCCTGCTGCTCTTGCGGGGCGTTGGCCAGTTCGTCGGCAAATATCTTGACCAGCGATTGAAGGTGAAAATCGCTGATCTGCAGCGGATGTTCCACAATATGCCGCTGGCCCTCATCGTGGCACAAATGCACCAGCAACGCCGAAGACAAAGCCCGCACCGAAAGAAAACGCATGCCCGGGGGCGGCTCGTTTTCTTTTTCCCAGAAAATGCGGCTGCCGTTGTGGTGTAGCGTGCCTTCGGGATAGAAGACCACGCCGGGGGCCGGAATTTCGATGGCATAGATGCCCGGCTCACCTTGCCCGCTGGTGCGGGCCTGTTCCTGGCTTAGCCCTACCCGAATATGCGCCGTGCCCTCGAACACAAAACCGATGTAAGGGTAAGGCGCTGCCACCAGGGCTTCGTCAATCCATTCGTCGCTGCCCCATCGCTCGCGATAGACGTTCTCCTGGGAGAGCACGGTCTGCGAAATCTGCCAGGAGTGAACACCAACCGGCAACCGCAATGGAAACTCGACCTGCACCAGCGGCACACCCGGCTGCCCGAGCATCGGTATCACCTGCTCGGTGAGCGTCGCCGTGATGTCTTTGCGCAATTTTCCGATGAAAGGCATGGGGGGAAGTATACGGCGAATGTTAAACATCGAACTTTCAACGTTGAACGTTCAATGTTTGATGTTCAACGTTCGATCTGAGTGCCCGTTATCCTCGCGAACGCGGGGAACCAGGTCACAGCTTATTGATTAGGATAATATCAACTCGCTTATTCCAAACATAACTAAGATCCAAGATCTCTTTATAAAAAAATGTTTAACCACGAACAAAACGGGGCATAATAGACACGGCGAAGTAAAAAGCTGTAAAAAGCCGGTAAAATGCTTCGCGGAACTACGATGCCTACCGATTTGAAAAACGACCGCCGATTGGCCCAACGACCGCGCTTGCAAGAGGCTTGTCTCAAGCTGGAAGCACTGGCGCAAGATTTGGGGCCGGAGGCGAAGCTGCCCACCACGACCCAATTACGCGCGACTCTCGGCGTGAGCGTGAAAACGCTCAACGACGCGGTGCGTGAGTTGGAGCGCCGCAACACCCTGCGCAGCGTGAACGGGGTGGGCATCTATGTGGCGAATCCGGCACCAGCGACCACGAAAAACGTGGTGGGGTTGCTTTATCATTCGGCTGAATCGTATGGTAAGCAGCAGTCGCCCTATATGCAGTCGCTGTTGAACGGCATCCGCAGCGAATCGAAGAAAAACGGAGTCGGAATTCTCCTGGCCGATGCCGATAACACCGATGTATGGGACAAACTGGCGGGTTTTCTCATCTACTGCAACGACCCTAAGATGATGAAGGGCTACCTGGCCCAACTGCCGCCGCACTTGCCGCGTGTATTGCTGCTGCACCGCGAGCACGATGCCAGCGTCACCAACGTGGCGGCCGATGATTTTGGCGGGGCCAAATTGGCGACCGAACATCTCATCGCACAGGGCCATCGGCGCATCAGTTACCTGTTGTCGTCTTCGCCGGAATCTTTGGATTACTACTCGCCGTTGCGCCGGGCTGGTTATCATGCCGCGCTGGCCGAGGCGGGCATCGAGTTCGAGGACGGTTGGGTGAGCTACCTCAACGAATCGAACCCGGAGCGGCGTTTTGAAAAAAATATCGCCGATCAATTGAATGAAATCAATAATCCCAACCTGGGCTACTTGATGAAAAGCGAACGGCGCATGGAACTGTGGCTCGAACACGGTTGGCGCGAGTTGGGCTGCACTGCCATCATGGCGCACAACGATTCGACCGCCATCGGCGTGATGCGAGCACTGGGCAAAGCCGGTTTGCGGGTGCCTGAAGATGTGAGTGTGATCGGCTTCGACGGCACGCCGTTGTGTGAATATTCGACCCCGCCGCTCACCACGGTGGAAGTGCCGCTGCACGAAATCGGTGCGCGCGCTTTGCAGTTGCTGCAAGAACAGATCAACGACTGCAACGTGGTGCCAGAGCGCGTCACCTTGCCGGTGCGGTTCAAGCCGGGCCAGTCGGTCGCCCCGCTACTGATTGAAAATAAGGAATTAACGGCGGCAAGCACCGCCGCACTGATTTAAGGAGAAAGACATGACACGCCACACGATTCGATCCGAATACAATCGAAAGCAAGGGTTTACACTCATAGAGTTGCTTGTCGTCATAGCTATTATAGCTATTCTGGCCGCGATTCTGTTTCCGGTGTTTGCCAAGGCGCGTGAAAATGCCCGCCGCACGGCTTGTTTGAGTAATATGAAGCAGATCGGGCTGGGTATCATGCAGTATTTGCAGGATTACGACGAGCGCTACCCGCGTGCCTGGGGCGGGCTGGATGGGCCGGGAACCGATCCCGATCAAGGACGTTATCCAGACCCAACAGACATTGAAACCGATAAAAGCAAGCCAGGCGGAGCTTTTAAGGTCAACCCAAATCCGGGTGGTGGTGCTAATAATTATCGCACCTGGATGGATTACATTTTTCCTTATGTCAAAAGCGTACAGCTTTTCCGCTGTCCCTCGTATTCACCAACGGCCGATCAGTCCAGCTATGGTTATTCGACGGCATTGAACGGCTATCATCGGTCAACTGAATATTACACAAACAATTCCCTTGCACCCCGTAACACACCGATCACGACGGCTGCAGTGCGGCGTGTGTCGGAGATTGTTATGATTGCCGAATATACGTTTGGCTATAACTACAGCATGTCACCAGGCAATATGTATACCTATGCCACGGCTGCACCAGGCACAACCAATTATAATCTGGTTACGCCGCACCTGAACGGCGGTACGGCGGTGTATGCCGATGGTCACGCCAAATGGCGCACGCGCGGCATGCTGTTGACTTATATCAAATCGTCGTCAATGAGTGCATGCGATCCGACTACTAACCCACCTTCACCTGCAACCAGGGCGACCTGCGCCCGCGACTGGAACCCCTATATTGATTAATCCGAGAAAAGATTTCACTATGCCCTCACCCAAGAAAACTTCATTGACCATCGTCTCGCCCTGGAAAAGACTGTTGCTGGTTGGCTTCACCGCAGTAGCCGGTGCCGCTCCGTTGCATGCCCAAACCCTGGTGCGCGCCAACCAGCCGCTGGCTACCATCGTGGTCGATAAGAATGCCACTCCGCAGGTGCAAAAAGCCGCGAAACTGTTACAGACCACCATCGCCAAAAGCAGCGGCGCAACTTTGCCGATTAGCGATGCTGCCCCAACCGGCGCGGCGTTGCATGTGGGCAATACGGCTTTTGTCGCTGGCCGCAAGCTCAAACCCGGCAATCTCGATCAAGAAGGGTTTATCCTGCGCAAAATCGATGACAACAACTTCGTCATCGTGGGCGGCAGCGACTGGGGCACTGAATTCGGTGTCTACGATTTTCTCGAACGTTACCTCGGCGTGCGCTGGCTGCTGCCTTCGGAATTGGGCGAAGACGTGCCATCACATGCCAACATCGTTTTACCTGCCGCCAACCTGCGTGAAGAACCGGTATTTCTATCGCGCCGTCTCTCGCCGCTCAATATCGAAGGGCAAAAAGCCCAGGACGTGTGGGCGCGGCAAAACCGGGCGCGCGGGCGCATTGAGTTTCATCACAACCTGCTCAAGCTGTTTCCGCCCAGCCAGTATGCCCAAACCCACCCCGAATATTTCCCGGAGACCGACGGCAAACGCTATATACCGCGCGATGATATCGATCCGAACTGGCAGCCCAACTTTTCGGCACCCGGCATTGCTGATGAAGCGGTGAAGAATATCGATGCATACTTCCGGGCCAATCCCAATGCACCCAGCTATTCGCTGGGCATGAACGATTCGATTAAATTCGACGACTCGCCCGCTTCAAAGGCGCGCCGCACCGGTCGTAAAAACTATCTGGGCGAGCCGGATGTCTCCAACGACTATTTCCTGTGGGCTAACGATGTGGTGTCGCGAGTGCTGCAAAAGCATCCCGGCAAGCTGTTTGGCACATTGGCCTATCACAACCTGGTCGATCCGCCGCAGGACATGCCGGTGAACGCCGCCATCGTGCCGTTCCTCACCTACGAGCGCATGCGTTGGGCCGATCCCGAGTTGCGCGCCAACGACCAGAGCCTCACCAAGCGCTGGGCGGCAGTGGCTCCCAATGTCGGTTGGTATGACTATGCCTACGGCATCAGCTATCAGTTGCCGCGCGTGTGGTTTCACCAGCAGCAGGAGTATTTGAGCTGGGGTGCTAAAAACGGTGTCACGCACCATTATGCCGAGCTGTATCCCAACTTCGGCACCGGCCCGATGGCGTGGGTGATGGCCAAACTGCTGTGGAACCCGCATCAGAATGTCGATGTCCTGCTCGACGACTGGTATCAGCATGCCGCCGGAAAAGCCGCCGCGCCCAAGCTGCGTGAGTATTACGCGATCTGGGAAAAATTCTGGACGCAGGATATTCAAAACTCGAAATGGAATCGCAAAACCGGGCAGTATCTCGATTTCAACGGTAATCCGAGTTATTTGAGCGACGTGCCACAAGAGTATCTCACCCGTAGCGATGCGCTTTTGAATGAAGCCTTACAGTTGGCCGATACACCGCAACGCAAGGCCCGCGTGGCGAAGTTGCAGGAGATGTGGCATTTCTATCGGGCTTCGGTGGTGACTTACCAATCGGCAACCACGCTTAAACTCGATACCGAGGAGCAGGCGTTGAAAGGAGTGGATGACGCCGTTGCGACATTGAAGGCCGCTCAGCAGCGCACCGCATTGCTCAAAAGCTTCAAAGACGATCCGCTCTATGACATCGCCCAGGAATACATCCTGCGTTACGAGGGCACCCACGGTGCCGATTGGGGCCAGGGCGCGTTGTGGCAGTTGCTGCCCTGGATTTCAAAGAGTGAACGAGTCAAGGCGAAGATCGATACCGTTATCGAAGCCAACCCCGGCGCAGTGGCCGCATCAGCACGCCTGCTTTTGCAGGTTGCCCAAAACGGCGGGGGAACGCAATTGCTGAGCAATCCCACTTTCGAGGGCGGCACGAAGGGCTGGTCGATTTGGGATAAAGCCAACGAAGGCCAGGAGTTCCATCGCGGCACTTTCACGCCGCAGGCCGATGGCGGGGTGTGGGTCGAAGGACTGTCGCGTGGCAGCTTGATGCAGACCGTGCCCTATCAAGCTGGTTCGTTTTATGTGAGCGTGGCGTATACGGTTCCCGAAAGCATTGCCAAAGGGCACGGCACGCTGATGATTCAGTTACTCGATGCCAACGGCAAAATGCTGCGTGACAAGAACGTGAACCTGCCGTCCAGCAATGTTGCCCTGGCGGCCACTTCGGGTAATACCGTGGTTGCCCCGTTTGAGCTACCCGCCGAGCATGCCACCGCTAAAAGTATTCGTTTGATGCTGTTGCTCGATGGGCTTGCTCCTGATGAGAAGGTGTTGGTGAAGAGTGTGGGGATTTATCGGCTGGGGAAGTAGAAGACAGTAGGTAGTAGATGGTAGACAGGGGGCAACCGGACGTTGAGGTCACTTGTAGGGGCGCAGCATGCTGCGCCCAGGATATTTCCACCTATCCCTACCAAAACACCAGAGCCCAAATCGTAGGGGCATGGCGTGCCCGGCATTTTGCTCACGCCAACATTGAAACGATAACTTTGGGTAAAACGCGCCGGGCGCAGCATGCTGCGCCCCTACATTGTTATGGACAGAGCGTGAAGATGAGCAGATTGCAGCGCCCCTGGCGTGCCACCGCACGCCCCTACGGCAACACAGAAAAACAGGAGGCAACCCAATGCGGTTGCCTCCTGTTTTCTGTTTCCTATCTCCTGTTTCCTTAAACGACTTCAATCTCAAACTCCAACCCATTCAAGCAATACGGCTCGACTTGAGAGAGGTTTTCGATCTCGATTTTCAGCGTCGCTTCCGCGCAGTCGAGCACGCTCGCCGGAATTTCGATGGCTTTGCCGGTGAACGGCTTCGGCGCGAACACAAACTCACCGTTGGCGGTGGTGAGAGTGGCTTCGTGCTTCACAACCTTCTCGGTACCGATGGAACGAATCGTGACTTTGAGCGACTTAATGCGATGCCCGGCAGCAGCCTTGATGGGAATGGTGTAAATCCCCTTGGCCTTGGTAGCGCGGTGGCCCCACTCTTCGGTTTTAATACCAGCGATCGTTGCGTGGAACTTGCTGGAGCCGCCGTGGTACATTTTGTCGATATAGGTATGCTTCCCGGGTGGCAGGGCTTCCAAAGGCACCAGGAACGGGTTGGTGTAAGGAATGAGGCTGCCGTTGAGTCCGGGGCTGTTGAGTAGTTGGGGTTCGATGAGCAGGGGGCCACGCGGATCCTTCCGGGCAAAGTCGCGGACAGCTTCAAAACCAGCGCGCATTTTTTGCAGATTGGCTAAAGACGGCTTCTGGTAGAGCAGGAGAATCGCTTCGGAGAAAACCGCAGTCATGCGCCAGCCGGTGGTGACCAAATCCGTGCGCCAGCGAGTGCCTTCGTCCATCTGCGGCATAAGGGCAGTCGCCTGCCCCATGAGGGCGTTGCATTGGTCGATGACGGCGCGGTTATAAACCTGATTGAGATGCCAAATATTACCACCCAGACGGGTGTTGTTGTCCATCGCGGCCTGTAAGACATCGTAATACTGGCCCATCAGTTCTCCGGCCGGACCAAAGGCGTGTTTGCAGTAATCGGCTTGCAAGCGATGGACGTCCTGCTCCACGTCCCAGCCCAATTTCGCCAGCATGTACATGCCGATGGCCTGGTTCATCCATTGCGTGCGGTATTCGCAGTTAAAGCCCTTGAAACTGGGGTTTTTGATGTGGTGCTTCAAATCGAAATCCATCTGCGTGCGCATGGGGAACGGCGTCCACCAGATGAAGTGGCCGTAGTATTGGTACACGAAGACGTTGCTGCACATCTCGCTCCATTTTTTGTAGGCGTTGAAGAATTTGGCGTTGCCTTGCGGCGTGAGGCCCGGTTTGGCGTTGTTGAAATGGAACGAATCGGCGCTGGGCCACTGGGTGATTTGAATCGCCACGTTGGGATCGGCCTTCACGTGGTCGGGCGGCGTGGAATGGTTCCAGTAGGCCAGTGTCAACAGCATGGCGTCGGGCAGCGTCTTGGCGACTTCGCGGGCCACCAGGTTGGTGAAATGCACCACCATCGAAGTGGCCGAACCGTCTTTATCGACGAGTTTTTGGCAGTTTTCGCACTCGCACATGGCATGGGAATCGTTGGGCATCACGCAAAGCCGCATGCGACGCAGGTTGTAGTCGGCGGCTTCCACCCGCTTGACTTCAGCAAGCAGATTTTTAGCGAATTCGGCGGCCGCTTCCTGGTTGGTGAAACACACCTGTACGCTTTCTTTGGTGGTGCTCACGCGCTTGCCTTTGAGCAGATTGAACCATTCAGGGTGGTCCTTGAAATATTTATCGGCGGGGAGGAAACGGAAATAGGAGTGCCCCATGCCGATATTGGCAACCCTGTCCGGCGGAGAGATAAAGTTGGAATTGCCCCACGAGCGCAAGCGCCACTGAAAGAGATTCCAGGCCGGGATGCCGTGTTCCAATTTACCGAAAAGTTCGGGGCTGCCCTGCGAGGTGCTGGCAAAGGGCCAAATCCAGCGCTGGTTGATGGAGGGTGTGAAGTAGTTCTCGCCACCTGCCGTTGAAATGGCTGTCAGTTTGGGCACATATTCGCCTTTAGGAGTGGGGAAAATCCAGCGCACACCCAGGTTTTCGAGCCATTCCCACACCGCAAAGCAGGTGGCAATCGGCGTGACGCCCACCATACCGATGAAATTGGCGTTGGCGATAACGGCAAACGAATCGGGCCGTGCGCCGTGCAGGTTATCGAGTTTCTCCGTGTATGGCTGCATCGCGGGATGGCGGCCAATGACGAAGGCTTTGGCGGGCGTGGCGCTGTCGGAAGGCTCGATTGTGAGATTGAAACCGATGAGCTTTTCGATGTAGTGCTGCAACTCTTCGGCTGCGAAGATTTCCTGTTTGGTGGCGTTGGTGGCAACCACAATGCGCCAGTCGGCGGTGAGGGGAACTTTTTCCCCGGTTTGTTGTTGGGCCAGCACTTTGAGGGCAGCGGAAGGCAATAAGGTGGCCAGAGCGGTGGTTCCGGCCACGCCGATGAACTGGCGGCGGGAGAGGTGGGAAGTGAGGTGTTTCGACATAACAGAATGTTTATTCTACAGATTTCAACTGACGGGATAAAAGAGGAACGAGCCATCGGCAGGTGACCTACCGGCTTTAATGTTTTTGGCATGTCCATCGGCGTAGAGGACGTTATAGGTATCGTTGATGTGGATACCCGAGCCGACACCGGTTTGATCGGGCACCCCGCTGCTGGCCGATGCCGGAGTGCCTCTCCGGCTGATGCCGGTGTAGAGACCCTGCGGCGTTGTTGGAGCAGTGGCATTGGTGATGCCACCACGATTAAACGACATAATCTGGAAATTACGTTTACCGTAGCATTGCTCGATGGTGGCACTGTAGCAGACGGTGGACGTTGGAAGGACGTTCATGGTGGCATATTCGATCAGCAAAACAGTGTTGGCTGTCCGCGAAATAGCCGCGATTGTCGTCGAGTAGACACTGCCACTCTCAAGCGAGGGGTGCTGGGCACTTCCGGCAACCCACCAGTTCATGGCATAGGCACGTGTGTTGAGGCTGGGCACACTGGGACACATGAAAACCTGTTCGCTTTTGACATAAGGCATAATGGCAGCATCCCAGGAATAAAAACCGCTCTGGCCTGTGACGAGGTTACGTATAGTGGGAAATTTCTCATCGAAATCCTGAGCATATTGGATTGTGCCCAACCCCAATTGTTTCAAATTAGAGAGGCAACTAGTGCGGCGCGCGTTCTCCCTCGCACGAGCAAAAACCGGGAAAAGAATCGCGGCAAGAATAGCAACAATAGCAATAACGACTAATAGCTCAATCAAGGTAAAGGCCCGAGTCCCTGTGTGTTTCATAATTCCATCTCCAAACAACCGAGTAACACAAGAATATATACCCAAGTTATTCGATGCCTAAACTTAAACGGCCAACCCAAAATATATCGAGGGGAAAAGACAGTGCTTATTTTTCCTTTCAGTGTCTTTTTACCGCCTGCCGATACTCTCCCGGGCTTTGGCCGGTTTGGCGGTGGAAAGCGGCACTGAAGCTGGAAGCATTGGTGAAGCCGACCAGGCTGGCGATGTCGTTAATGCGTTCGGGAGTTTCCTGCAGAATTTTCTTCGCCGCTTCGATGCGCATGCGGGTGACGTAGCGCATGAGCGTAGTCTGGTGGCTGGTGCGGAAAAGCGTGTTGAGAAAGGGCCGCGATACCCCGAACCGGGCGGCGATACCTTGCAGTGAGAGCGGGTTGTGCAGGTTGGTGATGATGTATTCGATGACCTGGTAACAAAGCTCCTGGTTTTTGGGCGAGAGGTTGGCAGTGTTCACCGGCAGGTAGTTTTCGGGACGCACCCACGAACTGTTGGGGATGTTGGGTTTCTGGTTGAGGAGGTGATCGCGAAAAAGCTGCATCAGCACCAGATACTGCTGTTGGGCGATGTGGCTTTGCTGCGGACTTTGCATCAGTTGCACCGCGAGCTGGTTGACCTGCACCACCAGTTCGCCTTCAATCTCCAGCGGATGGGTGCCCACCTCTTCAATGGGGCCGCGCCGGTTGAGGTAAATCAGCAGTTTATTCGGGAGCAGCTTCCAGCCCAGGGCACGGCCATCGGCCTGGGCGTTTTCGGGGCGCGGCACCCCCAGAGAACGCAGGGTGTAAGCGGGGTAGCACAGCAGGGCCGGGGCTTCCAATTGCAATACCGTAAGCCCGTTGGCAGCCTCGCGCTGGGCGGGGGCCAGGGAAAGGGCTACGGCCCGGGTAACGCCCACCCGTTCGTAACAGGTGCCTTCATAGGCAAAGACGAAGGTAGGAGCGTGGGTCGCCATCACCATTTCATCGGGCCAGCTCTCCTCGATTTGCAACGGAGCGAACGGCTTGTCGGGCAAGAACTCCTTTTGCAGCACCTGATGTGAGACATCCGAAAAATCGAACGGCGGCGTGGCAGTCAATAAAGCGGTGGCCTGGGCTTCGAGCGCCGGGATGATGAACCGGTCCAGGGCATGAAGCATCTCTTTGCGAATGCGCGGGGCGAAAGGCATTGGCTCAGAGTGTATTTTGATGGCTTAAGGAGCACAAATAGAGCGCAGTGAATTTAGCCACAGATTGACACAGATTACACAGATAAAGCTTGAATTCGCGATAAGATAACGGTCTCCATCGGCCAATGACGAGAGGAAGCGTTGAAACGGCTCTCTGGCTCTCATCTGTGTAATCTGTGTTAATCTGTGGCTCAAATAGCCGATTGTCGGGCTAAGCAAGAAGCTAAAACAACCCGGCTTGCTTACGCGCGCGGTTCCTCATGGCACACCGTCAATCCAAGCTCACGCCTTTCAATCGAATCTTCAACTCCGGCACCGGTTTGGTCTCCGTTAAATGCAGCGCCTTGCGCGGCATGGTGATGAGCAGGCCGGTGACGGTGCCTTTACCCGTCCAGCGATAATCGCGTTCCAGCGGGTAGCTCAAATAATTCCAGCCTTCAAAGTTGATGGCGTTCTGGCCCGACCAACTCGGGTAATAGCCGCTCGACGCCATGAAGGGGCTTTTACCGTCACTCACCATGAACTGCACCGTGCCCCAGCCGCCGTTGCCTTTGATCCATACCCCGGCGTTTTTGTAGGTGCCGGGCGCGGTGAGCGGGGCGTTCAGCTTGAGGAAAACGTATTCGTTGTCGAAATCCCAGCTTTGTGCCTGTGGCTTGAGTTCGAGTTCCAGACATGCGCCTTTTTCTTCATCGACTACTTCACGCAACTCGAAATCCCCCGGTTTGAGATGGGGCACGGTGGGGCCGCTGTTGGCGTAGCGGGGCGGCTTTTCCAGCGTGACGCGATCGGCTTTTTCCATCGGCTCGACAACGAAGGCCGAATTGGGCGCAGTCTCTAAAGAAGCCTTACCGGTGGTGACATTGGCCAGGCGCGAGGCCGTCACCAGATACTGCGGCGCGGTGGAAACCGCCAGTGATACTTCCCTGCCCTGCACAGCTTTTTCCCGGCCATAGAGGTCGATGGAGCGGCTTGGGCCAGCGGCGGCCAATTGCAGTTTCACTTCGCGCCCGCCGCGTGGCGTCCACAGCGCATAGACCCACTCATTGCCGCGTTTGAATTCCAGCACGTACAGCGAGAGCCGGTCGGTAGGCACGTTGCGCTCGAATTTGGCACCATCGAGCACCTGGGTGTGGGTGGCAATGGCGGCATAGGCCGGGCGCGGTTCCATCACCGGATAGCGGCGGGTGAGGCCGGAAGCACCCCAGATGGAGTAGTAGTAGCCGCCC
>DAITOV010000068.1:0-17179 GCA_036833945.1 Abditibacteriia bacterium | reverse complement strand
CAGCGATAGATAATTTCATTGCCCCGATCGGTGCGAGAGTATTTGCCCATGTCATCGCCAATAGGAAATAAGCGATAAGTGCCCGGCACAGTGAATTTCAGACGCAGCACGCTCTCATCGACTTTACCTTTCCAGTTGCCGCCGGTAAAGCTGTAGGCCACAAAATCCCCATCGGTGGAACCACCTAAAGGCGAGCGATAGCGCACCCGCACATCGCGGGTTTGTCCGCGCTTGAACGAAACCGATTTCACCCAGAACGCTTCAAACTGAAAATCATCGGGGTTGCTCTCGGCGACCAGTCGCTGGGCCTTAATCTCACGGCCATCCACCCAGGTTTTGAATTCTTTGAAAGGTGTCTTTTTCTTTAGCTGATCGAAATCCGCATCGCCGCCTGAACTTTCGGGAAAGCCCATGCGCACCGTGGTAGCCGGGCCGTCGTTGCGGAAAACGAAATGGGCTTCGGTGAGGTAGTCGCTGCGCCCAATCGTCATCACGATTTCTTCACGCACCATGCGCACCGATTTATGCTCGCCGGTGAGTTGCACCGCTTTCAGGTTGCCCGGCGTCCCGCTCACGCCGGAAATGGCGCTATCGTTGGCTTGCGCGCAAGTGCCAAGTAACAGAGCTAAAGCAAGATTAATAGCCGTCCGAAATACCTTATTTTTCATATCGATACCTTAATCGAGCGACTGCAAAAAATCCAGTAAAATTCTGTTGAAAGCAGTGGGCTGCTCCAGGTTAGAAAGATGACCTGCTTCCGGAATGATCTCCAACTGCGCTCCCGGAATGCCCTCTTTAAGCGTGGCGATAATTTCCGGCGGTGCCAGTGCATCGTCTTCGCCAAAAATCAGTAATGTCGGCACGCTAATTTGCGAAAGCCAAGGCGTGGCATCCGGGCGATCGCGCAACGCTTCCAGAGCCTCAGTGATAGTTGAAATATGCTGCGAACTACCCCACTCTAAAAGCTGCTCCATCAGAGCCGGGTTATTCTCACGGGTTTGCTCACTCACAAAAGAAGGTAACAATCTTTCCGTAATGGCCCAGGTGCCTTTTTCCTGCGTAAACTGGATATTGTCATCACGTTTAGCGCGAGCTTCCCGGGTGTCGGCTTCGGCGCGAGTGTCGCATAGCACCAGCGCCCGCAACCGCTCGGGATACTCGTGGGCGAAATTCAGCGCGGTATAACCACCCATCGAAAGCCCGCACAAGACAATTGGCTCAGTGATTTTGAGGGCATCTAAAAACGCATTCAAGTCATGCGCCATTTGCGGAATGGAAGGCGTTACTTCCGCAGTGCCCATAATAAAAGGCGTCGTATTACTAAAGCCGCGCGCATTGGGAGCAATCACGTTGTGGTGGCTTTCCAGCGCTTCAATCTGCGGCTCCCACATCTTGTCGCAGAGCGGAAAGCCATGCAGCAAAACTATCGGGCTACCCTGCCCGCTCTGGGTATATTCCACCTGAAAATGGGAATCGATTTCGATATTCATAATTATTTTTTCAGCTCACTTTCATCCATCGCTTTGGTTTGCTTCGACGTGCCCATCTATGACAAAATCAAACTTCAATGACCCATTCAGCAAAGCCTCTTCTTACAGCATTGCAGACCGTCGTTCTTCCTGCAATGAGCGACGATGTACGCCGTCGCCTGGTCATTGCCCGTTCCAACGCCAGGCAGTTGGAATTGCCTGCCGGCGTTGAAATTATCGTCAAACGGCGTAGCGGCAAACGTGTTGCAGTACGCACCAGTGGTTTGTTCGAGCGCGCCACCAACCTGGCCGGTTGTTGGCCGGTCGATGGCTTGCGTGAACTCCGCGTTCCCAAGCTGGCTTTCGTTGTTGCCGGAACCGCCGGATTTCGCGTCGCCGATTACGTTTTACGCTGTCCGACCGGGACTGCAATTTTATTGCCACCCGGCACACCGCATGCCGACGGCCTCAAACCCCATAATGAAACGTTGGGAAAAGATTGGAGCGGTTGTAGTTTGCTATGGCTCACCCCGCTCATCAGCGGCCTGGGTTGCCGTATGTGCCACAGTTACGGCAATACGCACACCGGGCCTCGCTTAGGTGAACGGGCTTTTTTAAACAATCCCCGCTTGCTGCAACTATTCACCCTGCTTTGCGAAGAAGTCGATGACCGGCAACCGGGCAATAACGACAAACCACAGGCCGCCTCTCCGGTTTTCGATCACCTTTTAGCCGGTTTCCTGCATGCCCTGGTGCGCGACCTACGCGACGAGCAGTTCATTCTCCAGGGCGACCCGGTGCCTGGCCCCCATGAGCTGCAAACCAGCAACCCCATTGCTCAGGCCGAACAACACATCCGCTCCAACTTCCGCCACGCCCTCACTATCGACGATGTTGCCCGGCTTGCCTTCATGTCGCGCGCCCAATTCACCCGCAAATTCCGCCAACACACCGGCCAAAGCTTCTTGCAATTTCTCACCGCACGCCGCCTCGAACACGCCTGCCTCTTACTCAAGGAAACCGAGTGGACAGCCGCCATGATCGGCCAGACCGCCGGTTTTCGCTCTGCAACCCACTTTCATCGCGCTTTTCTTCAGGCGCAGCAGATCTCTCCGATGGAATACCGCCGCCAATGTCGGAAAGGATAAAAACTATCCGATTTGTAAACCATGTAGCCATATTGAGAGTTAGAGAGCACCGCGACGAGGGTATAATCTGAGTATCCCGCTGCACGGAGCGTATTCATGACCATCAGACGCAACGCAAACCGACATGGCTTTACACTCATTGAGTTATTGGTCGTCATTGCTATCATATCAATCCTCGCAGCCATCCTCTTTCCGGTGTTCGCCAGGGTGCGCGAAAACGCCCGTCGCTCGAGTTGTTTGAGCAATATGAAACAGATGAGCCTGGGCGTGATGCAGTATGTTCAAGATCACGATGAGTATTATCCCTATGCCATGTGGACACGCCCCACCGGCCACCCCAACGCGCCGTGGGTGAGTTCGTTCTGGATGTGGCAAAACGTCATACAACCCTACGTCAAGAGCGAACAGGTAATGGCCTGTCCCTCACAAACTCATTATGTGACAGGAAGCGACCGGCTCTACCGCGGGCACTACGGGGCCAACACCGCCGTGCTGGTCAACCAAACAGCTACACCGATTCCGGCCATAAAAATCAGCGCTATGCCCGCCCCGGCTTCGGTGTTCATGATTCTGGATGCAGGGACCAACCTCACCCAGAACAATGCCGAGGCTTCGGGCGGTAATATTTATTATGTCCCCGGCTTTGGCTCGATACCGGGTAAAACCTGCACCATCGGCGACGCCAACCTGTTTCCCGATTGCGAAAAAGGGCGGCATTTTGGCGGGGTCAACATGATCTTTGCCGATGGGCACGTGAAATGGCTCAAAACACAGATACTTAACGCGGAAGCAATCAAGACGGCTCAGCCCACAGGATGCACCTCCGGTTGTTCGCGGTATCAGGACGGTGCCTGGAACATTAACAACGAAATCGGTGCCGGTTAAGCGATATTATCCATGAAACTCATTTCCTGCCTTTCAACCAGCGTTGTCGGTCTTTGTCTATTGAGTGGGCTTGGCCATGCTCAAACACCTTCGCAACTGCCGCTGGGTGCAAACGATTGGGCCAGTCTCTACGCCACCTTCGATCAGAACCTCCACGCAGGTAGCGCAACCGGTAATCCTTACTCGGCTGGAAACGAAGTCGGACTTATTGAAGGCGGCGTTGTCGGCAAAGCCGCCCAGGGCACCACTCGGACCAGCGACTTGGTGTTTGCAGGCGATAATCTTTCTGGAGCGGTGGGCACAGTGCGCTTGTTTGTTAAGAGTCCGGCCGATCGGAATATTTTTAACGATGGCAAAGAGTATTTCATCGCCGCTGCCGAACGCAATTCTCCGGTGCGCTATGACAACGGGGCGCTCAACAAAATTCCCGGTTTTAGCTTCCTGCTCTATAAAAGCGCTGAGAATACGCTGGTGTTCGGACTCACCAACCAAACCTACGGTTACATCCGCCAACCGGGCACACCCAATGGCCTGCCGCCTCATCCCATGCCGATGAGCCTGAGTATTCCGGTTGCTGCGCTTGCACCGGCCGACTGGCACGAAGTGATCGTCTCATGGAGCTTGCCACAGAAAAAGTTTTGGCTCCGGGTCGGCAACACCCAGCAGGAAGGCAACCTGCCCGATAATTTCGTGGCCGGTGCGTTCGATTACCTGATGCTCACCACGCATCCCAACTTCTATACCGACCGCCAGGGCAATTTTCCCGGGCTCATCGACGAACTGCTCATCTCCCCTCGCAGTATCGAAGAATGGTTCAGCACTCAAGCGCCAAAAACCGCCATCCGTAAGGAAACAACAGCCCCGGTTTGGGCGCGTTCACAACCAAAGCTATTTACGGACGGCCCCTGGCGAGAATATGAAACCCAATTCCGCACTTCGCTCGATACCCAGGCGCGCTTTCAGAACAAAGCCGACGGCTGGTCGTTTTCTTACGCCTACCCCAGCGGCATGGGCTTTATGTCAAATAAGGTGCGCTCACCGCTGCCTGCGACTTATTATGTCAATTCCAAAGACGGCTCCAGCACCCTGGCGGCTTTTCGCTACCTGATGGCCTATGAAGCCCTGGGCGATGAGCAGTATCTTCAGGTCGCAAAGCGCGCTGCCGGTGCTTTATTAAAGGCCCAACAAACGGAAGGGTGGTGGCCCTATGCCTGGACGATTTTAGAGGACGGTAGCGTGGTATTCGATACCCCTGAAACAGCGCCAATGGAGGATCATACCCAGTCGGTGCCTATCCTCACCATGCTCTATCTGTATCGCCTCACCAAGGAAGAAAAATATCTGCAGTCGGCAATGCGCGGCCTCGACTTCCTGCTCAAAGCCCAAAACCCCAACGGCTCGTGGTCGCACCATTACAACCGGAAAAAACAAGCCAGCGAAACTCGCAACGGACAGGTCGGCGGCGGTGAACTCAACGACTTCACCACCACCGGTCCCATGCGGTTGGTGTTGCTTGGCTACCGCCTCACCAAAGAACCGCGTTACCTTACAGCCTACCTCAAGGCTGCAAATTGGTTAGCTGGCGATGCTTTCTTCGACAAAGCGGCCACAGGCGGTGCGGTCGGTTGGGCGCAGCAATATAGCGCTCAAAACCAACCGATCTGGGCGCGCGCCTTCGAACCCCCGGCACTTCAGACTCACGCCTCGGCAATGGCTGCTTCCGAACTCATCAATGCCTATCGCCTTACCGGCGATGAACGCTATCTCACGCCGGTGCGAAAATGGCTGGGCTGGTGGCAGGGTTTAGGCCCGACTCATTATTTCTATTACGAAGTAGATACCGCTCGCCCGATTGCCGCTTTCAATCGCAAGATTTATTTTCTGGATGAAGAGGCCCAACTGGCCGAGATGAAAGCCACTGTCGAACGCACCGGCCAACCGCTGGACCAGGGCACCGGCAAACGCGATTGGGTGGGCCTGGCGAAATATGCCAAACAACTGGAAAATGCTTTAAAAGAAAAACCGCAAGAGCTGGAAGTGCCGGTGCCCACGAAAGAACAGCTTGAAACCGAATTAAAAAGCGTCACTTCGGCCTTCGAAAGTTGGTCGAAAACCTTCGACTGGGAAACCGCATCCTACGGTGCCAGCCGCAACGGCACGCCGGGCACACGAGTTGGTGTGAGTAATACGCGCTGGGTAATGGCCGCCTGGGCCTTTGCCCGCGCCCGTGCTTTACAGGGGCAGATTCCCTTGACGCATCCATTACTGCGTGTTCCTGCGAATCACGATTTGTATGTGACAACGGAAATGATTGCACCACAAATTAATATTTATACGCGGCTTTCGCCTGGAGAGATAACAGTGAACCCGGTCAAGTAACCAACTGTTTAGATATCATTTTTGCAATCCTTCCTTTACTTCCCTAAATACTTCTCTTGATAGGCTTTAGGCGACATTCCCATTTGCTGCTTGAACTGCCGGGAGAAATGATCGCCATTGTAATAGCCCAGAATAAACGCAATTTGTTGGTAGTTTTTTTGAGGATTGTTAATCAACAAATCACAAGCCGCATTCAACCGCTGGGTGTCGCGATAACTCCGGGGCGAAATACCGCCCCGGCGCGTGAAATAGAGCCGAAAGGTGTGATAGCTCATTCCCAGTTCATCGGCTACATTCTGCAAATTGATTTTATGATGCAAGTCGCGGGTAAGTAGCGCACACGCCTGATCGAACCAATCGCTGGTTTGGTTACTACCGGCAAGCGGTGTCGATTCCGACAGAATTCCAAGCAAATATCCCAGGAAAGTATGCGTGTGACGCGCTACGGCCAAAGAATCGGTTGGGCGGGGCTGTGTCACGAGTCTTTGCAATTCTTCGATGCACAGACCAGGATTAGGCAACTTGAAAGCGGCTTTTTCCGGATGCAAAATTCCGGCGCGCAGGTAGACATCGAACACTTCTCCGGCAAACGCAACGTAGATATTACTCCACTGCTCATTTTTACCGGGGCCGCACAGATGCGGGAAATTGGGAGTGGTCAGTAAACCGTCGCCATAGCTCAACTGGCATTCGTAGCCGCTTTCGTCACGATAAAAGCCGCTGCCACCTTCCAGCATCAGGCCCAGCGTGTAATAAGGGTAACTCCACAATTCGCCCATATTCCACCAGCCATGATTGCGCAACGGTAAACTCACTCCCGCCCCTAATAAGTCGCCCGCCGGGGCAGGCGAACCGTTCCTGAAGAAAAGTTCGTCGTAACATCCTTCCGACGATTCCAAAGATAATTGTATCATTTCGTCAAGAGATTTATATCAATTTGCAGTGTTAGAAGCAAGAATAAAATGGGTACATATAATCATGCACTTTTTATATTGGAGGGCGAAATGATTGTATCCAGTCGCAACCATCAGGCCAAGCAGGGCTTTACTCTTATAGAGCTATTGGTCGTTATAGACATCATAACAATTCTTTCCGCAATCCTGTTTCCGGTGTTCGCCAGGGCACGCGAGAACGCGCGGCGAGCAAGTTGTATGAGTAATCTTAAGCAGTGGGGACTGGCACAACTACAATATGCGCAAGACTACGACGAAACGCTTTCCGGTGGTCTTAAAGTCGAAAGCTTATCTTATGTACTTTGGGTAGACCTCTTAAAGCCCTACAGTAAAAGTCAACAACTGGAGTTATGTCCGAGTGTTTCTACTAATAACAATGTGGATCGCTATTATCCCTCTTATGGTTACAATTACTATCTTACCGGCTCATCCACCTTTGTTAAAATGGCGGATATACAAACTCCAGCGGAGACGGTATTATTCGCGGATGTGTGGAACGGCGAGCAAAACAATGACCGCGACCGATGGGAGATCTACTACCCCTCTATTATGTCTGGGGCGTGCTCCACATGTCATTGGTGGGAGATGACATATAATCCTGCTTTGCTAAATTATGGTCGTATCACTCAAAGGCACTTTGATGGAGCAGTTGTCTGCTATATCGATGGCCATGCAAAATGGTCAAAACTGCCTGGCCCTCTCACACGAGACAATACGCTCTGGGACCTGAATTAAGGTATTGAAGATGCTGCTCAAATAGCCCCCTTGCCAATGCAACCTATCCCATTAGGGCCTTGCATTGGCTTCCCTTTAAAATTATGAAACGATCTCTTTTTATTCCAGTTTATCGCCCCCTGTCCTCTGCACTTTTCTCCTCTCTTTTGGTTTCAACTGCCATGGCTACGCCACTTTCAGCTCAAATTAAATCGCCAGTAAAGCCTGAGACCTATAAATCCGAAACTCTGATGCGTCGCGCCTTTGCGAGTAACGAGACCTGCCTGGTGCGCGTTCATGCTGCCAAGGCTTCTCAAGTCGCCTTCGACGTGAGTGGCTTCCTTCCCCGTATAGTCGCAGTAAAGGGTGGTATCGCTGAATATCGTTTTGAAGCGGCGCTTTTACGCGCAGGCGACTACGATGTACGTTCACAACCGCTTTTAAACGGCAAACCTCTCGGAAATCCTAAGACATTTCGGATTTCAATCGCGCCGCCACGCAACCCGCAGCGAATGCCGGTATGGAACTGGTTTGGAGGTGAAGCACCCCAACTACAATGGTGGAAAGACCGTGGTTTCAATGGATTCCGCTTAGACGCAGTGCTTGACCCGCTTCAACCGGGAAATGGAACCAGAAATATTGCACGCATCTTGGACGACAGTACACGGATGGGTCTGGATATGGGCGCATATTTTTATCCGACGCTTTCATCACGCTGGGCCGCACAAGATCAGGAATCTCATCGGATACTGAAACTCTCAGGGACGCGCGACCCTCAAAATCCCTATCCGCTCGATCCGGGAGTTCTCGATTACGGACGGCAAATTGCAGAAAGTTGGACTCGGCAGTTTGCACCTTACCCGGCTTGGAATCACGTTCTGCTTTCTTCTGAATATTATGTGCCTTTCGCCGTGAATGAGAGTGCCATAGCCGATGCCAAACGCGAACTGAATCTTGATCTTCGCGAAATTTTCAAGGCCCAGTATTCGGCCGCTGATGCATATGCCATTTTTGACGTAACGAAATTCCCGGAGCAATGGCAGCCGAAAAACGGCATTATCGAAGATGACAATACCATTTACCGCGTTTTACAATGGTGGTGGAAGCGCGGAAACGGCCTTGCCCCGCTGAACGCGAACATGGCTAAGAGCGTAAAAGCCAAACGTCCCGATGTGCTAACCTGGCACGACCCATACCGGCTGGCACCGGTTTTGGACACCTCTGCGGATAAGTTGGATATCATGACCACTTGGACGTATGGTCACCCAGACATCAAACGCCTTTCCTATACAACAGTTCTACAAGCCGCCGCCCGTCCCGCGCATCAAAAGGTGATGCCCACTATTACTCTGTTCGTTTATAAATATTTCGTCCAACCCATCGAAGACTCAACAGCCAATATGGGTATGGATAGCCCCGGTAGCGACCCCTATTTTACCCAGGGGCCAGATTATGCCCGCCAGGCAATGTGGCTCAACATATCACAACGTCCCGATATGTTGGCATTTTATTATGGCGGAAGTCTGACTCCAGATAATACAACACTCGACCCAACAATCAACTCCCCCGAAACTTTCGACGCCATCGGTGAAGTATCACGCGAGCTTGTCGAACCCTACGGTCCGGCTCTTTTGCAAACCAAACGGCAAAAGGCGCGTGTTGCCGTTCTCCTCAGCGCTGCCTCGATATGGTTTAATGGCCCAAAAGGAATGGAAGGCTATGCTAATGAAAGCATCCTGCCTTTTTGTTCACTTCTCATGATGAACCATGTGCCTTTCGAGGTCATTTTCGATGATGATATTGCGGCAGGACGTCTGGACGATTACGATGCACTTTGTATCCCGCGCGGCGACACATTGCGTCGTTCCGATTATGAAAAAATCACGGAGTTTGCAAAGGCCGGTAAAACCATTATCGCCACCGATACGTTGCGCGCAGAAATTCCTGGTGCCCAAATCGTCGAACTCAATTTCGACTTTCAGAACGCACTCGACGGCACACGGCTTGCCAAGGGCACCGCTATCACCGCAGATGAATTTCGCAGCCAAAACGAGGCACTTGCTGCGCAATTGCAGCCACTCGTGAGCCAATTTGCTACTTCCGTGCGAGCCGACTCACCCCGCGTCTTACTCTCTACGCTCGAAAGTGGGAAAGTGAGTTACATCTTTGCGGTCAACGACAATAAGACTTACGGTCCACGTTTTGGCACGTGGAAATTAATACACGAGTTGGGTGTCCGCCAACCCACCCGGCTTTCCATTCCCAATATACGAAAAACGGATGTCATTTATGATGCTCTATCGCGAACGCAGGTCCAAGCTCCGGAGGGGATTTTTGAAACCACTCTTGCCCCTGCACGTGGCAAGCTCTACGCTGTTTTGCCTGAAAAAATCGGTACAGTCGAGATTACAGCCCCCAAAACTGGGACGCGAGGCCGCAACATGCCATTTGCAGTTCGCGTTGTAAGCTCATCGGGCCAACCTCTGGAAGGCTCCATCCCCTTGCAAATCGAAATTCGCGATGCCAACGGCGACCGCCATCCTGCCTCTCGCTTCGGAGCCACCATGCTAATCAAAGGCAATTGGATACTGGAGCAGCCTTTAACACCCGCGCTCAATGATGAAATTGGAAACTGGACAATTCGTGTTACCGAGCTGCTCAGTGGGACTACAGCAGAGGCTAAGATAGCGGTGAAGTAGATATGAGTGCTCCAATGAACATAGCTTGCACACTACCATCACGTTAAGTGATGGTCTTCAAGCTATCAAATAACGGTAAGCCAACTCCCTCAGTCACCTGCCCGGGCAGGGAAACCTTTCCTGAACAAAAGTTCGTCTAACATCTTTCCGATCCGACGATTATAGCGACAGCCATATCATACTTTCAAGATATTTATATCATTCCGTATAGTTAAGCGCAGGAATAAAGTGGGTATATATAGCCATACATTTTTTTATTGGAGACCAAAATGATTACACCCAGCCGCAGTCACCTGTCTAAGCAGGGCTTTACACTCATAGAGTTATTGGTCGTCATAGCTATCATAGCTATTCTCGCCGCAATCTTGTTTCCGGTTTTTGCGAGAGCAAGAGAAAACGCGCGAAGAACCAGTTGTTCGAGTAATCTCAAACAGATTGGATTGGGCTTCATGATGTATGTCCAGGATTATGACGAGAAGTATCCTCTCTCTTTTGACAGCTATTCACAAGTGCCGCCTAATGGCAACTGGGGTGGATCATACTATTGGTTCTGGCACAACATGATCTATCCCTATGTCAAAAGCAATCAACTCTTCATCTGTCCCAATGGAAACACTGCGACAACCACGCCGTATACCGCTAACTATGGCGTTAACGGCAATGTCATCAGGAGTGTCAATGCGATGTCACTCGCGGAAGTTGCTGCACCCGCTACCGTGTATATGACTATGGACTCCGGCACATATCGCTTGCAGGAAGGGACAGTCGGCGGTTCTTACCACGACTGGATGAGAACCCCTGCGCTGGGATTTTGGTACTTGCCTGGCACTGGAAAATACGCGACGGACCCTGGATTTACGGGATCCAATGCTTCGGATTTTAAGAGCGACGGCCGTCACTTTGACGGCAACAATGTCGCCTTTGCCGACGGTCATGTGAAGTGGGTCAAAACGGCCACGATGTGGAACGAAAATACCAAATTCTACAACGGCAGCTACAGCAGTAGTACTCAAAGCGCCTGGAACCCGGCTAATAGCGGATAAAGGGATTTGGGCAATGGGCGGGTTTACCCTCGCCCATTCACTTCGCAAGAAAAGACAAAAACAATGCATACTTCTTCCTTCAACAACATGCTCCCCCTCGATGGACTCATTGGGCACTGGCCATTTCAAGAAAATACCGATAACCAAACTGAGTTGCCTCTCTCCGTTATGAACCAAGGCGTCTCTTGCGTGGAACTCGAAGATAACCCCGGCTTTGTAGCCGCCCAATTCGATGGCAACGAAAGTTCGCTGGAAGTCGCCAACCACCCGGAACTCAATTTCGGCGACGGCAATTTTTCGGTTGCGTTATGGGCACAAACCGATGCAAATACCGATATAGTCGGTGATCTGCTCAGCTGCTACGATTCAGCCACCCGATGCGGCTGGTCGTTGAACGTGGTGACAAATAGCGGCGTCACCTCCACCACACAGCCCAACTACCGGCATTTACAATTCGGCATTGATAACGGCGGTGCGCCCGATGCCTTGCAAGACTGTGGGCGTCCGGGCAACGCGGCTTTCATCTATTCAATGGCCGCTGCGGGCGGCAAGCTCTATGCCGGAACTTTTGAGCGCGAAGCGGACCAGACCGGACATCTGTGGCGTTATGAAGGCAACGGCCAGTGGCACGATTGCGGCGCGACACCCGACGGTTCAAACGCAATACCTACCATCGCATTTTACGACGGAGAGTTGTATTGTGGCACAGGCCGCTACAACCCCGTAGGCTCACGGCTGGGACCGCCGAAAAACACCGCGCCGGGCGGCCATGTTTACCGCATTGAAGGCGACGGACGATGGATCGATTGCGGCATACCCGGCGGCGAAGATGCCGTGCCTGAGAGTACACCTACCTCCGGTTACGAGACCGGTAAAGCCGATGAAGTGATCGGCCTGACGATATTCCAGGGACGCTTATACGCTACCAGTTTTCACCGTCGCGGCGTTTATGTCTACGAAGGCGGCACCACTTGGAAATCGGTCGGGCTGAATGAGCGACTGATGAGTTTTGCCGTTTATCGCGACCGGTTATATGCGCTGCTCAATGGTGGCCCGGTGTACCGCTACGAAGGCGGCGAGGAGTGGACCTTCTGCGGTAGGCCCGGTGGCCAAGATCAAATCTATGGTGCCGTAACACATAAGGGCGAACTGCTCGTCGGCACCTGGCCGGATTGTCTGGTAATGCGTTACGATGGTGGCGAGAACTGGACTGATTTGGGGCGTGCCGGTTACGAAATGGAAGTGATGGCAATGGCGCTTTACAACGCCAAAGTCTACTTCGGCACTTTGCCGATGGGTAATGTCTGGCGCCTCGACGATAATGGTTACGAATATATCGCCAACATCGATAATTCGCCCGAAGTGTTTTTGCGCCGCGTGTGGTCCATGGCGGTTTGTCAAGGAAAGCTGTTTGCCGGCACTTTGCCGTCGGGGCATATCCTTTCTTTTGAATCCGGGCGCATGGCGACGCACGACACCACGCTCACTCCAGGTTGGCATCACATCGTCGCCGTGCGTGAAGATAACTATCTGAAGCTTTATCTCGATGGCAACCTCATTGCAAAGTCAAGCTCGTTCAATGCGGAAGATTTCAATATGAGCAACGACACGTCTCTCAAAATCGGTTTCGGCTCTCACGAATATTTCAAAGGCAAAATGAGCGATCTGCGAATTTATAACCGGGCTTTGTCCGCCGAAGAGGTTTCGCTACTGGCCGACGCGGGCCTGCCATTGCGGGCCGTTGAAACAGCCGCCGTCTAATCACTCTTAAAAACAGCAGGAAAATATGAAATCCCTGACCGCATTCATTCTTATGTCTGTGGCTTGCGCCACAGCCCCGTTCGCCCACGCAACACCATTATCACTGGTAAAAAACAATCAGGCGAATGCCATCATCGTCCTCTCTCCGGCGGCGACGGCTCAAGAGAAAACCGCTGCCGGTGAACTGCAAAACTACGTGCAAAAGATCAGCGGTGTGCAGCTTCCATTGGTGAGTGATAAAGAGCCTGTGACCGGCCTCGCCTTGCACATTGGAAAAACATCAGCGACGCAAGAGAGCGACCTGCCGGATGCCAGATTAAACCCCGAATCATACAAGATTACGGTGCGCGACAATGCCGTTCACTTCAACGGGCGTTACCCCACCGCTACCACTTTTGCCGTTTACTCCTTTTTGCAAGATTCGCTGGGGGTGCGCTGGTTCGCTCCCGGAGACGATTGGGAATATGTTCCCTCCCATCCGGGAAACCTGGAGGTGAACGTCGAAAATACGGTAAAGGTTCCCGATACCTCGCCCCGTATCTGGTCGGGCCACTCCTGGACGGAGAATTGGCAACGTTGGAATCAGCGTAATAAAACGGTTCAGGGCGAGCGCGTTCCCTGGCGCAACTTTCAAAACAATATGTACCGTATTTTCCCGCCCTCGAAATACGGCAAAACTCACCCCGAATACTACCCGCTCGTCGGTGGTAAACGCTACATCCCTGCCAGCGATAGCGAATCGCTCTGGTGGCCCAGCGTCGGCAACAAAGACGTGCAGCGGATTACCGTTGAATATATCCGTAACTACTTCGACCAAAACCCCGATCAGGATACGTTCTCTCTGGGCATGGACGACATTGTTTATATGTGTGGCGACGAAAATAGCCGCGCTATGGATTCCAGTCCTAACGACTACGAGGAGCTGCGTTTCTCCAGCCGGTTCTATAAATTCATCAACATCATCGCCAGGGAAGTTAAGAAAACCCATCCCGATAAATATATCGGAACGCTTATCTATAGCATCGCCCGAGAGCTTCCGCCTGATGTTCCCAAACTGGAAGATAATGTTTTCGGCTACCTCACCGAAACCAGCGCCCTCTGGGCCTATCCAGATACCAAACAAGCCGACCAACAGCTAACGCGCGAGTGGAGTAAACGGGTTTCGCACTTATTGCGATACGACTATTTCGGTTTCGGCACATTCACCCCGCGTGTCTATCCTCGCCTCATGGACGAGCAGTTGAAATTCGATAAATCGTTAGGTTTTGAAGGGAGCTATATCGAAATGTATACCTTCTTGCCGCACACGGCTCCCATGACCTGGGCTTTGGCACAGTTGCAATGGGATACGAAAAAGGATGTGGGCGCACTGCTCGATGAGTTCTATCAAAAGATGTATGGAAAAGCGGCACCCACGATGAGAAGTTACTATGAGCTACTCGAACAAGAATGGCTCCACGCGCCTCCCGCACGCCGTGGTTGGGAACACAAAAACATTTTAATCCAGGCCGTCGCCATCTCGCCGCAAGCGGTTGACCAGGGCATGGCGTTGCTCGGCAAAGCTGCGGCCGAAGTCTCGACGCCCGTTGAAAAACGCCGTATCGAAGTAGTGCGCGGTGGCCTGCAATACGCCGGATATGCCATCCAGGGCTATGCTCTGGCACAACAACTTTCTGCGGCCACCATCGCCAACGAGCGTGATGCGAATGGAATTCGCCAACAGATTATCGCATTCGACAAACTCATCCACGACCGCGATCTTTTCTGGGAACAGGCACGCACTCGCCCAGACTTGTTAGGCGAAAACTTGCGAGGTCTACACGGCCTGAAATTTTCCGAAGGCGACACCTATCTACAAACCAATACGCCTGTCCTCGATGCCCTTTCCTATGCCGGTGCCGTGAAACTGGTTGACTGGTATGCCGATAAGCCTTCTGGGGCACAGCAGATCAGCGAACTCTCTTCCCTTCTCCACAACGACGAGATGAAAAGCACCTTGAACGGTTGGCAATGGGTCAAAAGCCATCAACCGAACTCCCTCTTAGTGAATGGCGATTTCAGCTATAACGACGCTCCCACAGCCACACAAACCGCAGTCGATTGGCAAACCTCAGGAGCGCCCAACGGCTGGGCCTACTGGGCACGCTATAAGACACCGGCGTTCATCCCGGTCAACGCACAGGCTAAACGCAAAGGCATTCGTATCGATGCCCCAAGCACCGCCAATTCAAACATAGCTATTCTGCTTCAGAATATTCCGGTCAATCCGGAGCGTCGCTACCTGGCTAAAGTATGGATGCGTTCCGTAGATGGAAAACCATGCAACCTCCGGTTAAATTTCCGCGATAAAAACGGCGGGCTGCTCTCCGGCGGTAAAACCAATATCCAGGTTGAATCGCATTCACGCGAATGGCAACAAGTCGTCGTAGTCGCCAGCGTCCCCGAAGAGGCAACTGCAGTTGCCTTTATGCTGGGAACCGATAACGGTATTGCTGAGTTCAGCGCACCGACACTGCATGAAATTCCGTTGTGAATTATGGACCGCCGGCATCCTGCCGGCACAAACGTCATACCATATCCCGACCTAATGCCGAGAAGCAATGTTAAGCTCGTGCCGGCAGGATGCCGGCGGTCCACAGGGATGCAATCACATTGACGACGAGCCAGGTTTTCAATTATGGTGAAGAGTAGACAGCTCATTTCTTCGCCATTGAACATGGACTCACCTCAACCTTCCACTCCGCTTCTCCATGCTCTTAAAAACGTGATTCTGCCACGCATGGAAGAAAGCGTGCAAACCCACACCGTCATCGCACGGCGCGAGCGTGGACAACTGTTCACTTCCGATAAATTCTCGGTTGTTCCCCGCCCGCTGCTGGGTGAGCGTGTCACGATTCAAAACCACAAACTGTTCGACCGCTCCGTGCTGCTCAGCGCCCGCTGGCCGCAAGATCGCATGCGTGAATTGCGCATTCCCAAACTCATGTTGGTGGTCGGCGGGCGCACCGGCTGCCGCATCGGGAACTATATTCTGCAATGCCCAACCGGCACGGCGGTTTTCTTTCCGCCGGGTGTGCCGCATACCGATGGCAACGTCTCCCACCTCGAATCATTGCCAGCCGAATTTCAATCGTGCACGCTATTGTGGCTCACTCCGGTCGTCAGTGGGTTATCGTGCCGTATGTGCCATTCCCGCAGCGAAGTATTATGCCACGATGGACTGGCAGCCCATGAAAACCGGGAGTACCTTTTCCTAACCGGGCCCAGGTTGCTCCAACTCTTCTTCATGCTGAGCGAAGAGAGTGAAGAACCATCTGAAATGAGCGATATTTTTGCGAATTTGTTCCGCGCTTTTTTACACTCTGCTCTACAGGACATTGCTTCCGACCGTTTCCTTTTAAGCACTGCTCCACCACAGGAGACCGATCATCTCCTGCCCCAAACCGACCCCATTGTGCAGGCCATGCAGTATGCCGCCACCCACTATGCTGAACCGCTGACACTCGATGGCGTGGCACACCGGTTTCTCATGTCGCGCGCGCAGTTTACCCGCCGCTTTCGCGAACGCACGGGGCAAAGCTTCATCGAATACCTCAACCAGCAGCGTTTACTACAAGCCGAACAGCTTCTCCAACAGACGGAATGGACGGTAGCCATGATTAGCCGCCGTGTCGGTTTTCGCTCCCCTGCCCACTTTCACACACTGTTTACGCGTCGCAATGCACTCTCACCGACCGCATTCCGTAAACAATCCGAAAAACTATAGCCGATTCTATAGGTTTCGAGCGGATACAGAAGTTAGAACACAGCTTGAAACGGGTACATATGCGGTATGAAAAGTTTTTTCGGTGCAGTTAAGAGGTCGAATGTTCGCCAGGCAGCAATATTTTCCTGCGTTGTTGCAATCACGCCTTTTCTCACGGACGGGCAAGCATCGGCGCAACCGCTGCCCAACGGCATTAACGACTGGACAACTTTCTATGCCTCATTCGATGAGGGCCTTCACGCCGAGCAAGCAACCGGCACGCCGTTTTCTGCGGGCAACTACACCGAAATCGCTCCCGGCGGCGTGCTGGGCAAAGCCTTGCTGGCGCCCAATCGTCTGAGTTCTCTGACTTTTTCGGGAGC
>DAITOV010000067.1:0-17260 GCA_036833945.1 Abditibacteriia bacterium | reverse complement strand
GCGCATCTCGCATATAATCTATTTATGCGCATTTTAGCCGGCCAGGCTCGCGGCCGAGTCCTTCACACCCCTTCAGGACGTAGCACCCGTCCCACCGATGCCCGTTCACGAGAGACACTGTTTAACATTTTGGGCGAACGTGTTATTGACGCCCGCATCCTCGATATATACGCCGGCACCGGTTCTATCGGCCTTGAAGCGCTCAGCCGGGGAGCTGATTTTTGTGTTTTCGTGGAGCAAAACGCCGCCGCCATTCAGGCGATTCGCGCCAATGTACACATGTGCGGCTGGGACGATAGAATTCAGCCCCAAGCCCAGGTGTGGCACACCAATATGAAAGGTGCTTTGCTGAAATTGGACAATCAACAGGATAAATTTGACATTATCTTTGCTGATCCGCCTTTTAATGACGATCATGCGTTAGAAGATATCACTCAACGCATGGACACTTTGCATCGTTTGTTGCATAATGTAGAGGAATTTTCAAAAAATGGGGATATTATCCGACGTTCTGGAGTTCTGGTTGTGCAGCACCATCATCGCGCAACTATGGATTTATCACCATTATTTGAATTACAAAAATCACGGCGCACCGGAGAGTCGTTACTCGAGTTTTTCGAGCCGGTAAGCAACAGTCACAGCAATGTGGATATTGCCGTAACATCAAAATAAACAAAACAAACTCTGATGCAGAAATGCGCGCGTTCATCTTTTTTGAAAATTTAAACACGAACGCGCCGAGGAGGGGTTGACCATCAACGTCCTGCGTGTAATAGACGAACTGGAACATCTGGTAGAAGGCAGCAAGAGCATGCCTCTCTCCCATCATAAGTTAGTGGATGAGGACGCGTTTTACGTCCTCACTTTGCGTCTCAAGAACGCGTTGCCTGAAGACATCAAAAAGGCAACCGAACTGGCACGCAAAACAGCGACCGTGGTGGAAAACGCCAATACCGAAGCCAAGCGCATGGTCAGCGACGCCCAAAACGAAGCGCAGCATTTAGTTGGCGACGCTCGCGCCCAAGCCGACCGTGCCGTCGAAGACGCACGCGCCCGTGCCGAGCGCACGATTGAAGATGCGCGACGCGAAGCCGAACGAATCGTGGCCGATGCGCAATAGGACGCCGAACAACTGGTTGCCGAGCATACCGTCACGCAACGCGCCACGCAAAACGCCGAAAAAACCGAAATGGATGCTGCTCGCGAAGCCGATGAACTGCGTCGCCAGGCCGATGACTATGCCTACGATATCCTCGACCGCACCGAAACCATCCTGCAAAAACTAATGACTGGCGTTCAACAGGGCAAAGACCAGATTCAGCAACCGGCTGATACCTCGTATTCGCTTGACGAATACACCAGCTCTTATAACGAGTAATATCTAAAAAAGCCCGGCCTTCTTTGAAGGCCGGGCTTTTTTAGATATTAGATCTTAGATTTTATACCAACCCCACAAATTAAGTTCCTATCTCGATTCTAAAAAACATTCTGTGCCACACATTATTTGGTAGGAGTTTAATTTTCAGGATTGGTATTAGATCTTAGATTTTAGATCTTAGGAGAGGCTTGGTAGAGTGAAGGGCCTCAGAGCTTTGCAAACTAAGTTTTCACTGATTGGCAGGTCGTCGTTCCTGGGAGCGCAGGCGTCCCGCCTGCACATGGGACGCGGTGCGATGCAGGCGGGACGCCTGCGCTCCCAGATGTAGTATTCATTCCTATTATACACTGGGCACAAGCGGAGCATCCGGTAACCGGTTTGGTTCACGGCGTAATGCCTCATGTTGGGATGACCATACGATCTCACGGCGTTCGGGAGTTAAACGCTCCAGCAATTCCCGTGATGGGCGATATGGGTGACGAAAAAATCCCCATGACGGCCCGTAACGATAAACCACGATCCGGCGCTCACCCTCGTTCACACGTTCTGCCGAACCGTGGCTGATGCCATCCACAAACAACAGTGCATCACCCTTATTCAAATGTACCTCGATAGCCCCTTCGACGCCATCCACGCTGGCGGCCTGCCCTGCGCGCATTCTGGACGATTCAAACTGCGGATGTATGAAATTGGCTTTATGTGAACCGGGAATCACCATCGTTGCGCCATCGCCCGGCCCGATATCGGTGAGGGCCAGAAGAATGTTGACCTGGCCGCATTGAAAACGTCCGTTACGGAAACGGAACTGGTTGCGCTTGGTTCCGGTATGGCCTCCCGAATGCAAACCGATCGCCTCACCCGGCCCGCGCAAATTGGCAAAGTTTTCATCGATAAACAGCGCGCCGTGTTTATAATCAAACGTTCCTGCACCGCCTACGAAATGCTTGATCTGATTAATCCAGGTCGGATGATCGATGAGACGTTCGAACGGCTCCCCTGCTTCGTATATCTGCTGGAGATTTGTCCCTTCCCGCCCACCGTAACTGTGGGCATGAACGCAACCATACCACTCCCCTTGCTGCAACGGCGGTTGAAGCGATGAAATCCGATCCAAAGTATCGTTCAGTTCCTGGACATGCTGCTGATCGATGGCCTTTTCAAGCACCAGATATCCACGCAGATCGAAAAGATACTGGTCTAATTCCGTCACACCACCGGCAGCTTTAACTTCACTCTCCACTTGATACATAAATCACCTCAAAATAGATTCCAGGTATCCATTCCCCATTCTTTATCGGAAACCTAAAATCAATTGTAATGATTTAATTCCGCTATTTCTTCCTGCAATCAATTGATTTTTTCCGGTATCCTAATATCAATCTTGAAAATCAACCTCCTGCTGTCATGACAGAGAAAACAGAATACAGGAAACAGGAAACCTACTCTTGAGATAAGCAGTTTGTTTGTTCCCTGAACAAAAAGCTGTGTTCTGGATCCCCGCGTTCGCGAGGATGACGGGCGTGAGATGCTTACGGTAGCTATCAAAGTCTGGTTGCCTTCCTGTTTCCTGTCTACTGTCTACCTGCTGTAGAGGAAGATCATCTCTGGGATTGGTATAAAATTATGTCCTCACCGATCGATTCCCACGACACTTTTGGCCTCCGCGCCTGGACTACGCAAGGCGGTTCGAGTATGCCTGCGGCTCACCGGCACCAGGATCTCGAATTCAATTATCTTTTTGGGGGAACCATGCGCTATCTGATTGGCGGCGCATTCGTGACGCTGCCGCGCAGACAGCTCTGTGTTATCTGGGGAGCCATGCCGCATCAATCGGTATCCAGTGACCCGGCACGCAAAATGATGCTGGTGACCTTACCGTTGGCTCAAGCGATGTTTTGGAATTTGCCGCAAGAGTTCATCCGCCAATTGCTGGGTAAAGGAATCGTCATCGACCCGCAGATCAACAAAAGCGACTCCTACCTCATGCAACAATGGCAGATCGATCTCCAGAATGGCCAGGAAACCCGGCGGCAATTAATACTCACTGAAATAGCCGCAAGATTGCACCGCATGGCGCTCAACGTCATGGAAAAGGACGCAGAGTCAGCAGCACGATCGACAGAAACGCCATCCAGTGAAGCCTTGCAGATGACAGGGAAAATGGCCGAATTAATCAGCCAAAAGTTCCAAGAGCCGCTTTCAGCAAACCAAATCGCCCGGCATGTTAATCTGCATCCCAACTATGCGATGACACTGTTTCGCCAACAGACCGGCATGACATTAAACGCTTACCTCACGCGCCAGCGCGTGGCGCACGCCCAGCGACTATTGGCTACGACTCCCATGGCGATTCTCGAAATCGCGCAAGAATCGGGATTCCACTCGGTCAGCCGATTTTACGAAGCCTTTAAAAATGAAGCCGGCTGCACACCCCGGCAATTCCGGCAACGCATGACACCCGCCCGCCAGTGAATATGCTCATAATACTCAAAAACACGAAGGACTCATTCCAATCCCAGAAACGATCTGCCTCTCTTGCTGGTAGACAGTAGACAGGAAACAGAAAACAGGGAGGCAACCAGTCGTTAATGGCGACGATTGGTCATCAACGTCTATCATCCTCGCGAAAGCAGGTATCCAGAACACAGCTAAACCAAACGGCTCCTCTCAAGAGTAGGTTTCCTGTATTCTGTTTTCTCGGTCGTAATGATAGGAGGTTAATTCACAGAAAAGGACTCATTCCATATTTTGGAATGAGTCCTTTTCTTCAACGATCAGATCTTATTACGCGTTGTATCGCTCGTAATAGCGCTGGGTATTATCGGAACCAGCCGGGATTTTGTTCAGAATGACACCCAGTGGAATCATGCCGGTTTGTTCAAGCAGGTCACGGGTGCGAGTGACTTCGCGCTTCTTGGCATCCTGGCTGGAGATGACCAATAACATCGCATCCGTCATAGCAGCAATGACCTGGGCCTCGGCATAGACCAGTGCCGGAGGCGTATCGATCACGACGAAATCGGCAACTTCGCTCAGTTGTTCGAAACAACGGCGTGCTCCAGCCGAATTCAGAATTTGCATCGGGTCGAGAGTAACCGGCCCTGCTGTCAAGATACGCAAACCGGGAATGCGGGTATCCTGCAATGCCTCGTTCAATGTGCAGGCCCCGCCCACGACGCTGGTCAAACCAATGTCGTTAGACAGCCCGAAGAAACGATGGAGGCTGGGATGTCGCAAGTCACAATCCACCAGGATGACGCTTTCGCCACTCAATGCGGCTGTAATAGCCAGGTTGGCGGAAGATACCGATTTGCCTTCATTGGGCAGGCTACTGGTGATGACAACAGAACGAACCGGAGACGCTGCAAAAGGCGAATTGGTGGTTGCCAGCGTATTTACTCCCGCACTTCCGTTGCCCGGATAATGACCATTTTCCTGCGCAGAAGACAACGCGATCATAGTCCGTAGCATACGGAAATTTTCGCGCATATGCTGAATTTGCTTGTTATCAGACGAGGCATCGGCATTGGTCGTAAGCTGCTGCTGCGCATCTTTGCCCAGGGCTGAGATTTGTGCCAATATCGGCAGTTGACTGACCGTTCGCGCTTCCACTTCTCCGTAAACACCGTCATCCAACCAATCCACCAGAGCAGCCAGAGCAACCGCCAAGAATAAACCGATCAGCAATGCCGATAACATCAATTTCTGATTGCGGTTAGAGGGGCTGGTGGGAGTTTCTGCCGGGAAGAGGCGAGAGCCGTTTGCGATGCGAGCTTCCTGGCTCATACGCAACGATTCTTGTTTTTCATTCAAAGCAGCATAAGACTTCTCAAGAGCAAGCAGATTGAGTGTCATATCACTAAACTCGCGTTCAAGTGCCGGCATTTGATTCATCTTAGCTGCTGCCTGTACCTCAGCTTGCGCCAAAGCGGCTTCGCGAGCTTGCATCGACCAATCTTTAGCACGTAAATCGACTAAATTACTCTCAAGGCCATCTCGCCTGGGATTGAGTTCATTCGACCATACCCCTACTTCCGTTTTTGCTTCTTGCTGAAGTTGAGCCTGCAAACCCTTGAGCTGGTCATCAATCGCTACAATTTCAGGGCGATCGGCACGATACTTCTGCAAGTATTCTAATCGTTGCAGGTTGAGCGTCGTGATTTTGCCCTTAATCGCCGTAACTTGCGGCGGTACGATAATTTGTCCTGGTCTGACTTGATATTCGGGCATCGTAGGAATGAGTTGCGTAGCGCGCTGAATTCCTGCCCTTACTTCTGCCTGGTCTACCTTGAGCTTCTCTCGCTCCGTTTTAATGCTTAAAACGGCACCGGCTGCTGCCGACGCGGCACTATCAACTGTTATCAGCTTATTTTCTTCTTTGAATTGTTGCACATCACTGCGTGCTTGATTCAAACGCTGACCGATCTTGGCCTTCTGAACTCTTACGTAATCGAGTGCTGCTTGAAGCTGCCCACGATTTTCCGCACGGCTCAGTTGTACGTATTCATCACAAAATGCATTCGCCAATTGAGCAGAAGCCTCTGCATCATGGCTTGAAACGACAATTTCAACCAAAGTCGTCTCAAGGACAGGCGTAATGCTGACACTCAAATGACTTTGTAATTTTCCTTGAGTTTCTTCCGATAAGCGGCTAATCGCTCCCTTGCGAATAAGAGGACTTTGAAGAATGGTAAGCTGTGTGCCGTAAGAGCGGTCAGCACCAGTTCCACCGGAGCTATTAACCAGGGTCGATACAACAGCCCCCCCACCTTCGGTTGATCCTCCCTCACTTGCATAAATTTGCAAGGTCGCCTTGGCATCGTAAACAGCGGGAGTGAGCATCAGGTAGAGCATCGTTATGCCCAGGACCGATAATAAAGTGGCAATAGCCAGAATTTTCCGCCGCCCCAGCATACCCAATACTTGGCGGATTGTATTATCGGCACCGGCATCATCAACTGCTTTGCGTGATAAAACAGACGACGCATCACTATAGCCCCAAGGATTGAGCCGTGATTCGTCGTTATATACACGCCCGCCAGCGCTACGAGCACGCACTAATGAAGCATCGCTCTCGTGACTTGATTGAGCACCGGAGAATTGATCATTCAACATAAACAGTCCTTGGGAAGATTGCATGATAGCGCAAGAATTTAACTTCGCGCTGCTGACTTACAAGCAATTAAAGATAACTTTACGATTGTTTTTGAACTTGCTAAATATAATGTCCAGAGCAAGCTTCATCACGGAAAAGGCAAACCAAACAGTCGGAAAGCAGGCACAATGTTGAACAGACGCTGCAATAAACGTGGTTTGTGTGGTTCACGGTCCGGCACGTAAACAATATCGCCAGGTTGCAATATAATTTTGGAAGCCGCTACCCATTGTTTGTCATTACGCAACGGTGCAGGAATACGCTGCATTTCCTGTCCGGGGACTGGGCGCAACAAAGTTACTTCATCCAACTTACTACTGTCTCGTGGGCCACCAGCCATCACCATGGCTTCTGCCAGCGAGATTGGTTTATCTTCAGGAATAACAATATAGCCAGGACGAGAAACTCCAGGCATTACAGCCACACGATTTTTGTTTTCTGGAACGATGATATTATCGCCAGCTTGCAACGGAAAATTAACCGTCTCGCCTTCGGTAAGGGCTTCGAAAACATCAATTACATGCTTAGTGCCGTTACGCTCAATAATAATTCCACTTGCCAGGCCGGTTTCTTTAACTCCACCAGCCTCAGCCAATAGTTCAACAAGCCCCACTCCTTCCTTGAGAACTTTGGAGCCCGGGCTGCCAACATGGCCAGACAGAAAAACTGAGTTTGGCAGCGCCGTTACCATGATGAGATCACCATTTTGCAAGGGGATATTGGCTTCTGTATTGATATCTTTATACAGGCTGACCGGATCCACGGTGAGAGTAGTCGGCGCAGGTAAAAGCTCTTGAGGGGTTAATGAGGGCACGGCACCAGGCATACCACGCGTAATCACGATACTGGTTCCGACAGGCTCATTCGTCAACCCACCCGCTTTAATGAGAGCATCGAGGATGCGCATCGTCGTCCCTTCGATAATCGGGATAAAGCCCCCCGACCTTACACCTGTGCCGGTGACGACAACTTGCTCTCGATAAGCAGGAACAGTGACGATATCATCCGGTTTTAATTCAATATTGCTTTCAGCGTCATTTAAGGACAGAACGCGATAAAGATTTACGTTGATTGTTGTTCCGTCTGCGCGCTGGATGACCGTCCTGGTCAAAGATGCATCCTGACGTGGACCACCTGCCTGAGCGATTAATTCGGAAATCAATAACTTACGCCCATCTTCAATAGGAAAATACCCTGGACGCGCAACAGCACCTTGCACGGTTACTTGCTCTTGCGATTCAGGAACTAGAATGAGGTCGCCTTCGCGGAGTTCCACTTCGGGAGCAGGCTTTCCTTTAATCAGAATATCGTGCAAGTTGATAGGAATGATCATTCCGTCGCTTGCCCGCTTGATCGTAGCGCGGGAGAGTGCTGCTTTCTCCCTTGGCCCTCCTACAATTGCCATGGCTTCCGATAAGGTACTACCGATAGGAATTTTAGAGACGCCGGGCTTAACAATAGAACCGACAAAACTCACTTCAATTACGCGAGGCATTAGACGAATGGTATCGCCGTTCTTAACCTCAATATTAGCTTGAGAGTTGCTATCTCGCACTACTGAAACTAAGTCTAAAGTAATTGGTCGTGCAACTCCCAGACGACTCAAGGTCGCATCTGTGAGTTCAGGGCGCATGGCGCGCATTCCACCAGACATTGCCAGGATATCCGAAAGGCGCATTCCAGGTGTAATCTCTACTGTCCCGCTTGTACCATCAGTATTCAGCATAAAAACACGCTGTCTACGCTGATTGGTTAGGCTGACAGTAACACTGGGGCGAAGAAATCCTTCGCGATGCATTCTACGAATTATTTCGGCTTGCAACTGTCCAATTGTTTTTCCCGGAACACTGAATTGACCCAGTAGGAGCAAATTTATTTTGCCATCGGGTGGCACTTGCACTCCGGTAAAATTAATTTCCGGGTGACTGGCAGATGAAATGGCAATTTGATCTTCTGTTCCCAAGACATAATCAGAAGTCACGACAACCCCGATAGGAGCAGACGGCTTTGAAGCAGTCGTTTCAACTTTTTTCGCCGGTTGCGTAGTTTGTGCATAAACTGGCAGGTTCACATGACATAGAGCGACCGCCAAAGCGATGCTCGCCAGCGATGTTAATTTTTTCACTCTATGACCTTGCAAAGCCATATCATTAACTTGCCCGTGCAATCCACATTTCTGATTCTTCGTGTTGGCAACTGTCTTCACTTTATCCATTACAGCACTCCCAGCACTCGCTTCTTGCCACATCGTTTAAAACTCATACGACGATCGCTATCTCCATATGTTTATGAAGATATTGATCGTCGCAGTAAACAATTTTTTCGTTAAGCGTTCACTTATAGCCACGTATGGCCGTCTACTAATTACAGTCTGTAGTATACGATATTTCTGAGCCGTAAATAACTTTGTTCTCCGTGAGCCGCTCACCAGCCAAAAGAGATTTGAGCTACGAAAAAACCAACAAACTTCATTCATTTTTGCCATATTTGCGTGCTGTAACGACTAAGGATGTGCCAAATTTCAGGGGACGCTTACGTATGATGGCTCCTTCGGCTTCCAGATATTTAATCAGCAAACGATTAGCGAAATGCGGCACCGCAGGCAGCACTGCACCTTCAGAATGGCGTGAAGCATCGCGCGAGCGACGTGGTTTGAACGGCAAAATAAAACGTCGCCAAAACCAGGCGATGGGAGGCATGACACTCATGGCAAACGAGATGTGCCACGTCTGCATACCGCCTTCACGCAGCACGTTTTGCAGACCGGAATACTCGTAACGCCGAAAATGATGCAAGGCTTCGTCGTGCGCGCTCCATAAACTTTGATAGGCAGGGACGCTGAGCACAAAAGCACCACCCGGCTTCAGCACACGATGAATTTCCCGCACCGCTGCCAGGTCGTCTTCCACATGTTCGAGCACATCCAACATGGTCACCACATCGAACTGGTTATCGGCAAAAGGTAAATGGGTCGCATCGCCTCGCAGCAAGGTAATCGACCGGTTCTCTTCTCCTTGTTTGCTCAGTTCATGAGCGGCAAATTGCAGTGCCAGCGGCGAGTAATCCAGCGCCGTCACAAAACCATCAGGCCCGGCAACCTCTGCCAACATAGGCAAATTCGCTCCGGTTCCACAACCAATGTCGAGCAATTCCAGTGGTTTTCCGGCTAAATCGGCACTGCGAACCTCCTGAAGCTGTTGCCGGATGATCGCACGCCTGCCGACAAACCACCAGTAGTGGGTTTCCAGTTCGTGCATCCGACCGTATTCTTCAGGGTTCATGGAATCTTTTGATCAAATACAATACCGGTTAGCGTTTGCGGCGTGCATTTCGCTCGCCTTCCCGCTCGTTAAACAGCTTCAGCACGGCCTTTAGCCGGAACCGCCGCTGCCCACCCACCGTGCGTTCACAGGGTAAAAATCCTGCTTTACAGTAATTTCTCACAGTCGCCGGGCATACACGTAGAATGACACTCGTTTCGTGTAGAGTGATCTGCGGATTAATTAACCGCTCCAGCAACTCTTCCCGTGTTTCGGGTTTGATACGACGGCGGACCGGGCCTCTCTCGCCCAGGGCACATGCCTCGACTTCATGCAATGAGTTGGAAAGCTGTCTTGGAGTTTTCATTCAATAAACATGGCATCGCCAAAGGAGAAGAAACGATAGTTTAAGGCGATAGCTTGCGTATAAGCATAACGGACGCTTGCCAGTCCCGACAAACCCAGCGCCGAACTCGCTTCATTTTCCATAATAGCCGCCACCAGCGCCAGGAGCGTGGAACGAGGCAAATGAAAATTGGTCATCAGTGCGTCAACACACCGAAAGCCAAAACCGGGACGGATAAAAATATCGGTTTGCCCTGCGCCTGCAGTAATTTGGCCCGCATCATCGCATATACTCTCCAATACGCGTAACGTCGTCGTTCCCACGGCAATGACCCGCCTGCCACTTTGTTTTTGCCGGTTGATAGCCTGAGCAGTTTCCTCTGTGACAAAAAACCGCTCCTCATGCATTTCATGCTCTTCCAGGGTCTCGGTTTGCACGGGACGAAAAGTCCCCACCCCTACCCCCAGAGTCAGGAATTGCGTCTCTACGCCCATCGCGCTCAAGGCCTGCAAAAGTGCATCCGTATAATGCAAACCCGCTGTGGGGGCAGCGCATGAATCGAGCGGCGGAGCAGTTTCAGCGTCGCTATGGCTGAGGCTATTTTCCCATTCTTTGGCGTATACCGTCTGATACTGCTCTTCCTGTGGGATGGTCTTAATATAAGGAGGAACGGGTACCTGGCCATATTGTGGCAAGAGTTCGCGTACGTTTTTTGCCTGCTCCGATTCGAACCGAAGCAGCCAACCGTCATCTTCCCGTGCTTCAAGGACGGCCGGGATATTCTGCCCATCTTCACTCTCAAAAAACACCCTTTCACCCACGCGCAAGCGGGCAGATGGTTTGAGAAGTGCCTGCCAGAGATTGCATTGGCGTTCCTGCAACAACAAAGCTTCCAGCTTGCCACCGGTCTGGCGATGACCGTACAGCCGTGCCCGCAGCACCCGCGTATCGTTGAAAACCAGCATATCGCCGGGCTGCAAAATCTCCGGCAAGTCGCAAACACGACGATGAGTTATTGCATTTTCGAGCGGCATGCCACGACGAAAATGCAATAACCGTGATTCATCACGCGGCTCGTGCGGGGTTTGGGCGATAAGTTCTGGGGGAAGGGGAAAGTCGAGTTCGGACGATAACATGAAAAACAAAAAACGGATTAAGAAAAATAAACTTGTAGCCGGACTTAAAAACCGCCACCGGCTGCACCGCCACGGGCCGTGTTTAAACTCTCAATAGCAGCGCGATGCATCTCTACACCACGGCTACGATTCAGCTCAGAACCGGTTTCGAGATAGAGAATATAGAATTCTGCGGCCTGCTGCATAAGATCGGCTGCAAATAAGCGCGATACATGGGCATCGCTCACCGAACGAGTCGCCGGAGGACGCATTAACTGTAACGCAGCAACGGTCGTCTTCATCTCATCGCGGCTACGTTCTGCCTGCAATAAAGCTGTTTCACGCGGCAGTGCGCCGGTGGCTACGCCGGAAGTCATCTGGAAAATGTTGCGGGCCAGGGAAAAAATCCGCTGGTCGAAGCCATCGGTAATGCGCGTATAGCGCGCGCCATCGAGTGCGATTTCACTTTCTCCACCCAACTTCCATACGCGCGACCAGGCCGCAAACAGATCTTCTTCGCGCTTACCATAGCCTTCGAGCGCCTGGGCATACATCTGCTGGGTTTGCAGATCGTTGGGATACTGCACCGCCAATAATTCCAGCGACTGCACAGCCTCCTTGAAGCGCTTTTGTTCCAGCAGATATTTAGCCATTAGGCGGCTGATGCCAGCTACGACATCGGGATCGTTAGGAGCCAGCTCACGGGCACGATCGAGGTGGTTATTCGCCGCCTTTTCAGCGTCTTCGGCCTGGTCGGGGCGTCCGTTGCGGCGAAACATTTCGGCCCGGCCAAATTCAGCCGCCGCCATGGAGGTGCGCAAATTGGCGGAATCGTAATCGAGAGCGATTGCCCGGCCCGCTGCCTGGATGGAACGCACCCAGTCCGGCGGGGTAGACAATGTATATGCCACTGCCATACGCGCCCAGGCTTCACCGTTGCGGGTGTTTATTTCAATGGCGCGCTGGTATGCCGATGCAGCCGCTTTGGGATTGTTATTTTGAAGTACGTCGCCCAGCAGAATATAGGCGTCCACAAAAGTCGGATCCAGGGCTATGGCCTGGGCCAGATGATCTTTAGCCCGCTCACGTTCGTTTCTCTCGATAGCTTCACGGGCCGCAGCCATGTGACTTTCTAATTTCGTCGTGCGGTCAGAGGGTGAAAATACCGGCCATTGCCTGATCTCAGACAGCAATAGCGGTGCTGCAGTAGCAGCCACGCCTTTATCGCGCTCCAAGGAATTGCCACCAGCCGGATTCCAGACAAAAACCTCACCCGTCTCACGTGCGGCATCCACCAAGAGATAGGAATACTCGTCGCGAGGCGAAATCGCCAGCACAATAACGGCGCGATACCCCATGGAAATGCCTATCCGCGACGCAGCCCGTACCGCATCTTGCCGCGATTGCGCCGCTCCAGCGTCCAATTCTTCGGTTTTAACATTAGGACTCTTCAACATTTGTTGAGTGGCAAAACGCAAGCGGTCGATCACCCGAACATCGATTCGTCCCGCGTTGATGGTACGAACAACGGTCGGCCCGTCCAGCGGAGCGACCATCACATCGCGCACCCCGGCTTCACCCAGAGCGCGACGTAAGGGAGCCGCTGCCGACTGGGCACGGCCTGGTGGACGGGTCGATGGCGCTTCAATATCGGAAGAGCTGATGCCGGGCAAATCGGGAATGGCACGTGAGCTATTGGCGATTTGAGCGTGCGCCGACCATGTAATACGCGAATCGCGAGAATAACCAATGGGTGCGATCGCTGCCGGAACGGCGGGCAATTCTTCAATCGGGTTAAGGGGCCGCACCGGCTGCGACCATGTGGCCGGCACCTGGCCCTGTGCTCCTGCCGGTGCTGCATTGGGGCGCGGTGCCCCGGAACGAGTTCCCGGTGTATCGACCAGGTTGGCAGAGCGAGCCGAATTAATATCAGCCTCGTCCAGAGCCAGGATCAGAACATTAGTCGATGAAGAAAAGACCGAGCTGCTGATGGCAGGAGTATCTTCCCCGGCCTGCTGGGCCTGGGCTACCGGTAAAATACCGGCACTGGCTGCCACGACGATCGACAAGCCGCAAACTGTTTTCGCCCGATTGATTACTAAAAAAAACCGCATAGCCTAAGCCGAACCCAAACCCCGGTTCAACATACATCTCCATAATGATCGTTTGTGGTTTGACACCACTTTGCAATGCCATGCGCCAACCGTTAGCGCCGCGACACCGCCAATTGCATTCCACGGCGACAGGCTTGAATCCCTGAGCGGGCAATTGAAACCCGATCGCCACGGCTAATCATCGCTTCATAGGCATTGATAGCCGCCTGGAAGTCGGCCACTGCGCGAGCACCGTCACCGCTTTGCATATACATCTGGGCACGCTGCTGCAGGCGGAATGCCACATCACTGCCGCCACTATCAATAGAACGGCTCAGACGCTCCAGAGCCGAATCGGCACGCCCCGAACGGGCATCGTTACCGGCAGCCTGCTCGTCTGCCGCAGCATTATTTTCCGGCCGTGCCATCGGACTGCGCCCCGAAGGCCCTACTTGCACGTAACTTCTATCGGAGGTTCCCGCAGGGTTAACCGGCGCGCCACCCGCTGAGGCAGCACCCGCCGGCGTCTCAGCCACCGCCGGAGGCGGAGCGACCGCCGGTGCCGTGCTGCGCGGTTGCACAGTGCCGGGTTGTGCGGCTACCGGTGGCGCAGGTTGCCCGGCCACAGGCGGGGTAGGTGTCTCGGGAGCTGTGGCAGTGGTAACAGCAGGACTCGCTGGAGCAGCAGCCACCGGAGGCGGCGCGGCGACAGGTGCGGTCGCAGTCGGGGGAGTTGCCTGCGTCCCGGCAGCAGGATTAGGTTGGGGTGGCTTCACTGCATTAGGTTCCGGCGGCAAGTCTTCCACCACAAGTTGAGGTGGAATATCAGACACGACCTGGTTTGCAACCGGTGCCGGGGCAACGGCATAAGCCCAGAGCAAGAACAGCACACTCACCGATGCAGCCCCACTCAGAGGAAGGCTGCGAAAATAAAAAGAAGGACGCTGCCGCAGCTTTTGCGCGGTGGTCAAAGGCACTTCTTTGGGAGGCAGAAGAGGAGCACCCGCATCGAATACCGAAGGAGCCGAGCGTGGCGCAGTCGAAGGGAACGGCATCGCAGCCGTCGATGCCGCCGAAGCAGTTTGAACCGAGGCGTTAGCCGCTTCGTGGGATTTCGCAGCTTCCACAATGGCATCGGATGCCGCCGATTGGGCTTCGGTGGTGCTGATCTTGGCGGCTGCATCAACCGGCGTAAAATCGAAGTCCGGCGCAGGGGTGGCAAACGCATCGTTGACAGTGCGCGTGGCGACCGCTTCCAACATCGCCTGCGAAACACCATCGGCTTGCGTCGCGTCCGCAGGCACAGAGGCAGACAGTCCCGATTGGCCGGGAACGGTTGGCAGATCTTCCATCCGCTCTTCGTCTTCCTCGTCAGCAAAAGCACTTTCGCGCAAATTGCGGCGCGGCATGGCGGTGGCGCGCAAACGGCCCAGGCTTTCCCGCTCCAGCAAGCTGTCGGGAGCTAACTCCAAAACCTTTTCGTACGCCGTAATCGCACCCGGCGCATCGCCGGAGCGTTCGAGAAGAAGCCCCAGCATGGAATAACTTTGCGAGGAGTTGGGCACCAGCGAAATCGCCTGGCGACAGGCCAAAATGGCCGAACTCGTGTCGCCACGCTCTGCCAGCCCCATGGCGCGTTCCATCAGTTGTTGCGCGCGCCGTTCGTCAATAACGACCGATGAAGCATCCGATGATGATGAAGTCGACGTTGCCATAGCTTGGGTTTACCACGTCAAAATTAGCCTGCTGCTGCACGCACAAACGCCACGTCCTCAGTTCAGGGACATATATTGTATTAAGTATAACCGATGAACTGTTTCTTCCTGTCCATTCTTCCATAATTGCCAGTCAAGATAACCCGCCTTTAACCTCGCTTATTTTGCTAACATAACAATTCGTGAGTCTCTACATCGAATCTTTTGAAATCGGCCCATTCCCCAATAACCTCTATCTTCTGATCGACCAGAAAGCGCGTGAAGTCGTCGTCATCGATCCTTCTATCGACAGCGACGCTGCGATTGCGCGCATTCAGGAATTGGAAAAAGAGGGCATTACACTCAAAGCCATCTGGAATACCCACGGCCATCTCGACCACGTCTATGACAACGAGCGCTGGAAAGAGTTGTTTCCGGTGCCCATCTCCATGCATCAGGACGATGTTTTTTTGCTGGAACATCTCCGCGAGCAAGCGATCTGGCTGGGGCTTCCCCAGGTGAATCCGGTCACGCCCGATTTGTTTTTCGAAGACGGGCAAACCGTGAGTATCGGACAACACACAGCCCAGGTGCTGCATACTCCCGGCCATTCGCCCGGATCGGTTTCGCTCTATTTCGCGGATGAGAAAATCGTTTTCGTGGGCGACGTTCTCTTTCGCGGCTCTGTTGGACGAACCGATTTACCCGGCTGCAGCAGCGCCCAACTTCAGGAATCGCTCAAACGCCTGGCTGCCCTACCCGCCGATACCCGCGTACTGACAGGCCACGGCGAAGAAACCACTATTGCCGACGAATTGGCAATCAATCCCTATCTCGAATTCTTACGGTAAACCTGCATTTTTCACTCTCATGAAACTCTTCGGCAAACTTTGCACCACCGGCCAGACCGTTGTCATTGAAATCGACGGCACTCAAATCAAAGCCATCGAAGCTGCTGACAGCGCCCCCGAAGGCGCAGTCGGCGGCAGCGACGTGTGGATTTCGCCGGGCTGGATCGACTTGCAGTTCAACGGCTACGGCGGCTACGACTTCAACCGCGATTCGTGGACGACCGGCGATACCTCCGACGAAGCGCCGCGCAAGATTTTCGAGTTAGCCGCGCGTGGCGGCACGACGATGCTCTGCCCCACTATCGTTACCAATACGCGCGAAGGCATGGTCAACAGCCTGAAATTCCTGCGTCGCACGGTGGAAAACGACAAGCAACTGGGCGACGCTTTTCCTGGCTATCATGTGGAAGGCCCCTATATTTCCAGCGAAGAAGGCTTGCGCGGCGCTCACCCAAAAGAATGTACCCGCAATCCCGATTGGGACGAATTCCAGGAGTTCCAGGAAGCCGCCGACGGACGCATTAAAATCCTCACCCTGGCTCCCGAGCGTGAAGGTGCCCTGCCCTTCATCGAAAAAGCCACCGCTGCCGGTGTCAAAATCTCCATCGGCCACAGTGGTGCCACTCCGGATGAAATCCGCGACGCCATCGCCGCCGGGGCACATCTGAGCACCCACCTGGGCAATGGTTCGCAGAATATGATCCAACGCCACCGCAACTACTTTTTCGAGCAGTTGGCCGCCGATGAAATGACTTCCTGCATCATCACCGACGGACACCATTTGCCTGAGGGGCTGGTGAAGATCATTTCACGCGTGAAGCCCAGCGAAAAACTGGTCATCGTTTCCGATGCCGTGGCTCTGGGCGGCAAACCCGCCGGAATCTACGATGATGGCCGCCACGAAGTGCTGCCTTCGGGGAAAGTCGTGTTGGCCGGAACCCCCTATCTGGCCGGTGCCGGGCATCTGCTCGATACCTGCGCCGCCAACTACCTCCGCTGGACCAGCGGAGGTATGAGAGGACTGACCAAGGCCATCGCCTACAACCCGGCTGTTATTCTCGATCTGCCCCAGACCGGGAAACTCGAAGTTGGAAAGGATGCCGACCTGACGCTGTTCCGTGAGACCAGTGAAGGCCCGCTGGAAATTGCCGCAACTGTTTTGAAGGGCGAAGCGGTTTATCAGGCATAATGCCAAAAGCTGGCCCACTATGGACCGCCGGCATCCTGCCGGCACTGGCGTAACATTTATTCTCGAATGATGAGGAAACGTTTATGCTTGTGCCGGCAAGATGCCGGCGGTCCATAAACAGCAACTAATACCAATCCCGAAAATTAACTTCCTATTAGGTATGGTGCTGCACAGATGGT
>DAITOV010000066.1:0-17370 GCA_036833945.1 Abditibacteriia bacterium | reverse complement strand
GTGCGTTAAATGCGGAAGTGCCTATTTTAGCCCCGGCAAAATTCGGTTTACTTTCGACCGAGCCGAGAAAAATGAAATAGCGGCGCGCATCCGGCCATTTTTCACGCCACTGCTTCAGGCGTGAAAAATCGGCGTTAATCAGCTTATTATTCGCATCAAAGTCTTTTGCGGTGACGAGCGAACCAAAACGCACCCCCCACTCGTTCGACCAGGCGGTATCGACGTAATGCGAGCGCATTAACTCCAGAATCTGCGGTTGATTTTGCTTTGTGACGCCAAAGGGAACTCCTCCGGGAGCAGAGCTATAGTCCCACATCGTCAAACCAAGGCGTGGCCGCATCATATCGAATCCGGCCACCCGCAAAGAGAGGGGAACGATTGTCTCCATCGATGGCGCTTTCACGGTTATTGCGGCTTCGTGCTTACCCGCCGGTACAAGTGATGAATTCACCGTGAACCAAACCTTGCGGGTCATCCCGGCAGGCACGGTAACAGAGTAGCTATTGGCAGCATCGGGCTTGAGCGGCACCAGTGCATCGGCCACAGCAACATCTTCAACCGTATCCGTAAACTCCACCTGGGCTACTTGTAGCCAACCTGCCTTCATCCCACCCGCCGGTTCGTTGGCTGTCAGATTAACTGTCATGTCACTACCACTGGCATTGGTCAGTAGTAAAGCATCGGAACGATGCTGATTGCCCAGCATCGAAAACTTTAACTCCGGACGTGTGCTTTGCGGCCTTGAGAATAACGGTAGCCAGCCGTATCTCTGTTGTTGCCAGAGAGTGAGAGGCGCAATCTTCTCTGCTGCCAGTAATTTTCCATACACCGCAAAGACACGACGGTGTATCTCATTGAAAGGAAAAATCGTCCTGAAATTTGCTGAGACAAGCGGCATGCCCAGCAACTCAGCAGCACATTGGTCGAGCTGAGAAAGTAGCGGACGTTGCCGAACAGGAGATAACGCAGACTGCCGCACCGCCTGGCGCACCTGGGCGATATCGGAGGCGATGCGTGCGCGGGCAAAATGCGTGCTGCTTTGGCGCTGAGCCAGTTCTTTCATCGAGGAAAAAGTCTCCCCTCCCAACGGCTGATCTAGCCATTGCTCTTGCCCTCGAAACACTTCAATCTCGTCGGTGACGGTAAATAACTTTTGCGTCACACCCAACGATACATAACGCCCTTTGACCTTCCAGCCAGTCGTTTTATATTGGAAAAGCGTATGGCTGCTGCCATCGCCTGGCGGATTGGCCGACGCCTTCACCAGATCGCCCGCAAAATGCCAGGTTTTATTATCTTCGCTGACACCAACCAAAATTGATTCCGGCCAAAATATTCTGCTCGGCTTATTGGCTCCCGTACTATAGCTGACACCGGAGATCGGCTGCACAGAGCCCAAATCGATTGTCATGGTGACCGGGTTAACATGCGACCAGGTCATAGCCCCCAACCGTGTCCATAACTGAGCATCACCCGTTGCAAACTTGCCATCCGTCAATTGCCGGGGATCATCGCTTTTCATCAAGCCGTAACGCGCGGGCGGATCGATAACAACTTTTTTTCCTAATGCAATATTTTGTAGCGGCACAGAATTTTGCGCCGAGGCTTCATCCATTAAAAAGCAACCTATTGCCAGCGTTACCAGTAATAACCAAAAGCTATTTTTCTTATTCATCATTGAGAGGATGGGTTTTAAAATAATCAACGTTTTCCATAAAGCCGGAGTCAATCTGCACTCGTAGTCCAGTAACGGTAGGCTCCGGGAGCCGTGAGAACTGTTTGCCAATTCATCGCTTTGACATGTCCATCAATAAATAAGGAATTGATGGTATCGAGATGCCGGGCCTGCTGACAAATTACTGTCGTGGAATTGCAAAGCGACCCACTGGCAGCCTGTTCTTGAGTAAATGTAGCGCCCCGAAACCGTAATATGTAATATTTCCCATCTACCACAGCAATGGTTCCGGAAGGATTTTCAATGGCTGCCAGGCGGGCGCTATCGGCTCCTGCGAACCCACCCAGTGACACACCGCAATTCGAAGGACATGAGCCATCTCCGGGCACGACGTAGTTGTAACCATACGGCAGATTACCGCCCCCACTACCGGCATAGCGTAGGTTGGAACTGGGGCAATCGAACACACCCAGATTTTTAACATAGGGTTCCAGCATGTGTGGCCAGAGTGCAGTGGAGGCAGCCGTTCCATCGGGACGTCTATGCAAATAATACAGCGCAGTCGGAACTATTTTTTCATCATAATCCTGGCTGTATTGCATGATGGCAAGTCCTAACTGTTTAAGGTTGCTGGCACAGCGCGTCCGGCGAGCATTTTCCCGGCTTCTGGCAAAAACAGGAAATAGAATTTCTGCCAGCAGTGATATGATAGCAACAACAACTAATAACTCTATCAAAGTAAAACCAGTCTTCTTATGCATCTCTCATCCTTTTTAAATGTTTTTATAGGGAACGCACAGAATGTCCATGACGGACCTGTAAGGGAAATAGAATGGACTGCGGTGCGAAAGACTGACCGTAAATCAGTTGTTCGAGCACTTCCACCGCACGAGTACCAATCTGCTGGAGAGGCACCTCCATAGCGCAGAGCGTGGGGATAGAGTAATCGCAAAGTTCAGTGCCATCAAAACCCATCACACTCACATCGTGAGGCACACGAATCCCTTCCGCTTGCATCGCCCGTATAGCCCCAATCGCCGCCATTTCGTTTTGCACCAATAACGCGGAGCATTGAGCCTCGGCCCACTCCGTCCGAATCCAACGACTCATCTCTTCCTCGCCCCATCGAAGATAATGCTTTCTATCTTCACCAAAGGCGACATTTGATGTAAGCCGAGTCCACAACGGATCAATGGCAAGACCCGCTTCAAACATGCCGTCCTGATAGCCGCTATAACGACGGCGAGCCTGTGTCGGCAGCATTTCCATGAGGCATGCAATGCGCTTATGGCCCAGGCCCTGTAAATGCTTCACAGCCATGCGGGCACCGTTGTAATCGTCCGGCGCAATGCTCGTTATCCCGTCGATAACATTGAAAATGGAAATGCAGGGTAAATGAGACGGCATCAAACTGAGGATTCTGGTGGGATTTTCAACGTTACAAATGAGAATACCGTCTACCTGATCGTGATGTCGCCCTAACCACGAATCGTTAGTGCCGAGATAAAGCAAGCTTTGCTGCCGCTCCGCCAAAGCCTGCTTCACCCCTTCCTGGAGATAGGCATAATAAGGAACCGAACCTGGACCGTTGGGGCTACTGCCGATGAAACCAACGTTACCGGTTAGAATCTGTTTGGCTTCTCGCACGAAAGTGCCATGCCCCTGCTTACGCTCAATTAAGCCTTCTTGCTCCAGAATGCCATAGACGCGATCTATCGTGCTGATAGTCACATCATGCCGTGCCCGCATCTCGGCATAGCTGGGTAGCGCATCTCCGGGCTGTAATTCGCGCACTTTAATTTGGCGGCGTAGCTCGTCTACCAAAACTTGATATTTAGGTTTGCGTTGCGCAGATGCAGAAATTTTCACGATATGGTCCCTACCAAACTTCCCGAACTATTCTCCAAACTTCCGGAACAGTGTTTAATATACCACTTTCCTTCCCATTTTAAACATTTATTTTTATTAATACGAAGCCGGTAACCTGACGAGGTAGAATAAATAATCGAAAGATTCAACTTTTTTTCGGGTTATTAATCTCAAAGCAAATTTATGCAAAAACTATTCGCAGATGTCACCCAGGCCATCGGCAACACTCCCCTCGTCGCTCTCGACCGGCTCACCGCCGGTCTGCCGGGGCGCATTTTTCTCAAGCTCGAATATTTCAACCCCGGCCTGGCGATTAAAGATCGCATCGCCCTGCAGATCATCGAAGATGCCGAAGCCGATGGCCGTCTTCAACCTGGCGGCGTGGTGGTGGAACTCACCAGCGGCAACACCGGCACCGGGTTGGCGATTGTGTGCGGGGTGAAGGGCTACCGCATGATCTGTGTGATGTCGGAAGGCAACACGCCCGAACGTGCGCGCATGATGCGGGCGCTGGGCGCGGAAGTAGTGTTGGTGCCCCAGGTGGCGGGTAGTCAGCCCGGCCAGGTGAGCGGAGCCGACCTGGAAGAGGTGGAGCGGGTCGCACAGGAACTGACCGAAAAATATCATGCCCTGCGTGCCGACCAGTTCGGCAACCTCAGCAACCGGCGCGCGCATGAAGTCCGCACTGGAGTCGAAATCTGGGAGCAGACCGCTGGAAAGGTTGATGCCTTCGTTTCTATCGCTGGTTCAGGTGGTTCATTCGGAGGCGTCGCCAGCGCGCTCAAAGCGCGTAAGCCGGAGGTGCAGTGCTATGTGGTCGAACCCGAAAGCGCGCCCTACCTGGCTGGAGAAGCCATCACCAATCCTAACCATAAAATTCAGGGGACCGGTTATATGCGCGAGCTACCGCAAATTCCATCGGAATTAGTCGATGGGTTTTTGACGGTGAGCGATGAAAAAGCCATCGTTACCGCCCGCGAGCTGGCAAAACGGGAAGGCATTTTTGGCGGTTTTTCGACCGGTGCCAATGTCGCGGCGGCTTTGCAGTTGGCAAGTAAAGCCGAGCCAGGGCAGATGATTGTGACTTTTGCCTGCGATAGCGGGTTGAAATATTTGAGCACGGATTTATACGAATAGTGTTGTTATATACCAATCCTACTCATTAATATCCTAACTCTCCGGTGTTCATAGCACGCAAAGCCTTCGGCCACGCAAACTTCGTCGCAAGTTTTCGCAATTAACGGCGGGATTCACCACAGAGGACGCAGAGGACACAGAGAATGAATCATTGATGAATGGTAACTCAACGTCCGGTTGCCTCCCTGTTTCCTGTTTCCTGTATTCTGTCCACCCGACGGAGAGTAAGGTAACTTTCGGGAGTGGTATAAATTATTACGCCCCTGAAATGCGCGGCATTTCCATCGGTTCGCGGCGCAGTTCGGCATTGATCCACTGCTGGAACAAATTTGCCTTGACGGTGGCGTAAGAGTCGTCATTCCATAGATTGCAGCGTTCTTCGGGATCGTTTTGCAGGTCGAACAATTCGCCATATTCACGGTCGCGGTAGACCGTGATTTTCCAGCGTGCAGTCACAAAAGTGCGCAGATGAATGGTAGTTGGTTCGTGGCGAAATTCGATGATGGCATGGTCGCGTCCCGGTTCTTCTTCACTCCCCTGCCAGGTGGGAAGTTGATTCAACCCCTGCATCCGTCCCGGAATGGGAAGCCCGGCGGCTGCCAGGAAGGTGGGGGCCAGGTCGACCAGGCTCTGCAACGCTTCATTGTGATGCCCGGCAGGCACCTGCCCCGGCCAACGCACCAGGAACGGCACACGGATTTCGTCTTCGAAGTGGAACGGGCCTTTAGCCCACAGGCCGTGTTGGCCGAAAAAGTGGCCGTGGTCGGTCGAGAACACGACCAGCGTGTTTTCCGTGAGGCCACGTTCGTCCAAAGCATCGAGAATACGCCCGATGTGGGCGTCCATGAAGCTAATCATGCCGAAGTAGAGCGCCAGGTTGCGGCGGGCTTTGGCTTCATCGGCCAGGTGGCTATGCATGCCGTGGGTAGAGAAACCACTTTCCTTGTAAGCCGAAAAATCAGGTTTCTCTTCCTGCGTCATGCCGAAGTGCGGTGGCAGCTTTTCGAGTTCTCCTGCTTCGAGGGTGCCAGTTTCCATATCGGCGGGATCATACATCGAAGCCCACGGTTCAGGCACCAGGTAGGGTGGGTGCGGATCGTGGAAGCTGCTCCACACGAAAAAGGGCGAGTCGCCCGCCGCATCGAATTGGGCAATGATGCGCTCGGAGGTCCAGTTATTGTAATGAAACTCTTCGGGTAAATCCCACGCACCATAGCGCGGCGGTTTGGCGGGGTTGGGTGGATAATCCTGAAAATAATCGCGCCAGTTTGCCAGGCCGTTATCTTCCATCCAGACACCGTAGTGCCCGCCCGCATGATACTCATCGGCGTGCATACGTGCAGTTTCTACATTTTGAAAGCCGTACCAGGGGCCGTGGAATTCGCGCCAGAAATCGAGGTTGCGCAAAGTCGGCTGCGATTCGATGGAAGGATACTCCAGCGTATTGCCCAGCGCCTGGAAATGCGCCTTGCCCACCAGCGCGGTGTAATAACCGGCTCTGCCCAATTCGTGGCCGACGGTCGGCGCATCTTCGCGCAGATGGGTGCCCAAAGTCCAGGCTCCGTGCAGGCTGGGATATTGCCCGGTGATGATCGAAGCCCGCGTCGGCGTGCAGGTGGGGTTGGGGCAGTAGGCGTGTGAAAAATTGGTGCCTTCGCGGAAAAGCCGGTCGAGGTTAGGGGTTTTAATCTTCGGATTGAGAAAACCGAGGGTGCTCCAATGCTGCTGATCGCTGGTGATGAGAAGGATATTGGGCTTTTTCATGGCTTATTGCAGCATAACACGCATGGCACGCCGTGCAGGACGTTGATATTCATTTTAAACAAAATTAGCCACAAATTGACACAGATTACACAGATGAAGGTTGAAGTCACAATAATCAGATGTTCTTCGTCAATAGCTGGCAAGGTGAGACGTTGAAACGGCCCTGTGCACACAATCTGTGTAATCTGTGTCAATCTGTGGCTAAATTGTGTTGTTTCTTTTCCATTGCATCTATGGAACAATTTCACTAAAGTTTTGGTAATCAAGTCGTTCTTCAAACACAATGGATTTTTCCGGGGTCAAGATACAGGTCGTCGCCGTCTACCAGCATTCCTGGCAGGCGGGGCGAACTCGGATTCATACGGTGCCGGGCTATCCGCGCATACAGTTCCAACATCATCTCTGGCTGGTGGAAGACGGCTCTGTTGAATTTGAAACTGACGACGGACACTATAAAATCGGCCGGAACGAAGCGTGCCTCTTGCCGTTTACCTTGCGCCGCAACGTTTTCACACGCGAACCCGCTGTGTGGATGTCGCTGCATGTCATCGTCACGGTCTATAACAACTTCGATTTAATGCGGAATTTATCGTTGCCTGCGCACTGGAACATGCACAGCAATGAATTGGCGCAGATGCACTCGTGGATGAAGATCATCATTCGCGATTTTTATAAACAGGAATCGCACGTTTCACTCAAAATCCAGGGATTAGCCCATGCTGTTTTCGGCCTGAGCTGGCCTTATATCACCCAGAACTCACTCTCAGCCTCCATCCACTCCGATCTGCCACCCTGGCTGAGTCAGGTCATGTCGCGAATCGGACAAGATCCCTCCTGCAGCATAGCCGCCCTGGCCCACGATTCCGGCTTTAGCCAGGCCCAGTTCCGGCGTTTGTTCCATCAATACGTCGGCAGCGCCCCACGAGACTATCTCACCGCTAAACGCCTGGAGAAAGCCTGCACTTACCTCCTGCAAAGCGAACTATCGCTACGTGAAATCGCCTCGATTATCGGCTGGCGCGATACGCCTCATTTTTCCAAGATTTTTGCCTCGACTTATGGCATTACTCCTTCCCAATATCGTCAACAGCGCCGGCACCGCGAGACACCATAAACGACCTGAGCGGAAAGTCGATAAATGTGAGCGTTTTTTCACATAACAGGCAGTTTGAAACAATCCTGAGCAGGGTATCATTATTAGGTCAGAGTTTTTTCAACCAACGGGTTGGGTTAATGTCTGCGGGAGAATGAAAATGGAACGAAAAAATCACAAGAAAAGCGCTTTTACCCTCATAGAATTATTGGTCGTTATAGCAATCATATCTATCCTTGCAGCGATTCTTTTCCCCGTTTTCGCCCGCGCTCGTGAAAATGCCCGCCGCACCAGTTGTTTGAGCAACCTCAAGCAACTCGGTTTGGCTACGATGCAATATACGCAGGATTACGATGAGAAGATGCCGCCCTTGTTTATTACAGTGCCGGCAAGCACTCCCTACCCCGACGGCATAAACTGGCTGGGTTCGGGAATCTGGTCGTGGCAACAGATCATTTACCCCTACCACAAGAGCGTGCAGATTTCGTTCTGCCCTTCGGGTAAAGGCGCAACCAATGATGAGCCTCGCCTTGGCAACTTCGGCGCCAACACCGCCGTTCTGGCTGCTGCGCCCAATGTTTTAGCATTGGCAGCAATCACGAATCCGGCTTCAACTTATACTATTATGGATTCGGGTGATTACCGCATTCAGGCCAGTTACGCCCTCACCCGCACCACCGGCAACCCGCGCTACTTCCTGCCAGGTATGGGCAACGCCGGGGGCAACTGCAACATCACGACGGTGACCGATTTCATCGAAGATTGCCGGAGCGGACGACATTTCGGCGGCGTGAGCATCATTTTCGCGGACGGCCATGCCAAATGGCTGCAATCCTCCAAAGTGGTGGCCGAAGCCAGGAAAAGCGCCGCTGCGCAGGATAACGACTGGAACCCGGTTCGCACTCAATCCTAAAACCGAAAGGCTACTCCTCCAATTGCGACCGGCATCTAACGGTCGCAATTGTCATTTTAGTGACACCCTTTAAAGCCCGGAAATACATTAAGGAATTCAAGATGCACGCACTCAAAAGGTTAATCGTTATCACTCTGCTTTTGGCGAGTGGCCAAATCGCTCTCGCCGGGCAACTCATGAGCTGCACACCGGTGACGGAAAGCGATTACCCCTACCTGCCCTACCGCCTCTCCGGGATACCTCTTCAACTTTCCCAGACCTGGAAATTTATCAGCGGCGACGATGCGCAATATGCTAATCCGGCCTTCGATGTGAGTAGCTGGAAAGATGTGAAGGTCGGTGCTTCCCTGGCCGGAAGCGGCTGGCGTTGGTATCGCGTCGATTTCGAGTTGCCGCGCGAATTGGAAAACCGCCACCTGCTGCTCGATCTCGGCGGTATTTCCGTCTACGACGAGGTTTATCTCAACGGCAAGCGAATCGGCCATTTCGGCACCCCGCCGCCGACTTTCGTGCATGAGGCTTCGCACGTGTTTCGCAAATATCCCATAGCCGCCGAAAACTTCAAGGCTGGTAAAAATACCCTCGCCGTGCGCGTGTTCCCCGGCTACCTGGGCGGGCTTTATAATGGCAAATATACCTTGCAGGCAATTGCTACAGATGAAGTCTCGGGCAAGCTGAGCCTTAAAACCGAGGGTGCAAACGCTCTTGAAGATCTGCTGGTCGATTCCTTTTACACGCCAACTTATGCACCCGGAGCCAAACTCCTGATAGGCCCCAACCTGTTGCAGTTCTTCCAAAAACCAATCAATGGCACTGTGAAAGTAAGTCTCTTTGATTCCGCTTCAAAGGTATTGGCAAAAGATGAACTCGCCGTCACTTTGAACTCCAAGGAATGGACTCACTCGCTTTTTGAGTTCAAGGCTCCCCAACAAGCGGGTAAATATCGCTGCGAAGTCCGCTATGAAGTGGGCGGCAAAACCTACTGGCAGCAAGCTCTGCCCTTTGAGGTGAAACCCTCTGCGGCGCTGGTGTTTGCCCCCAAAGTCGATAGCAACCTCACCCGTCACGACAACCAGGTGTTGCCGCTCAATATCAGCAGTTCCACTCTGGGACATTATGGCCCGCGCGAAAGCAAGCCAAACTTCGAACTGTACGATAACCTCGACAAAACCGACGCCCGTAGCGGTGTCGCTTACACTGCTCAGGTCTATAAAGATTTGGGAGCGCCGCTGCTCTTTTTGGGCAACGTGCGCCCGGTGCCGCAAAACGCCGACAAGCTCGGTAAATTCCACCGCGCGGGCGGGCATCGCTATGACAGCCTGGAAGATGCCTGGATCTACGGCAAAGTGCGCCCCAACCGCGCCGACCTCATCAGCAGCCTGACGATCAAAAACACTTCGTGGGCCAAGCGCACCTACCGTTATACCTATCGCAACCAGGATTGGATGGAATTTGCCATCAGCGCCATCAGCCCGGCGTGGCTCGCAAAAACCAACGCCCAGAAACTGCGGGTATTTGAAGGCACCCGCCAGTACGGTATCGATTTGCCGACGCACTTTGCCTATGAGAGTGGCGGCAAGGTGAAAGTCGTGAAAGCGGAACAGGGCATCAACGGCAGCGAGATGTCGGCGAACTGGGTTTTAGCCTGGTTCAATGGCGGCACTGGTTGGAATGAATTCGATACGCCTTATCTCTTCGTGTTGGAAAAACGACCCGAAAGGATTGAAAACTACGCCGGTGCCGCTTTATTCTTCAATAACCCTGCAGGCGTGGGCACGGTGCAAGGCATGCCGCTCTACGGCGTGACACTCAAACGCCCTGATTTCACCCAGGCATGGTCGCAAGGCTTGCCGCAAGATGTGATTGAGCGGTGCCGCTACTGGTCGCGCGTTCTGGTCAACGCGCCCGATGAAGTCGTGCGCACCGCAAACGTCGATTATGCTGCCGATGAACTCATTGTCAAAGATGAATTCACGCACTTAAATATTGCGGACGACTGGAACACCCAGGGCATCAAGATCGCACCGGTGAGTCCGGTGTTGGCCCTGGCAGCTAAAGCCGGGAACATAGATATTGCCCTCAGCCGCACTGCCCGCGACTTGCAAATGGGCACACTGCAAGGCCCTTACGTGGCTGCTGATAACACGCAGAAGCTGGTTTTCCGCATCAAGAACAAGCTGCATTATGTTCGTGAAGTCCGCGAAGTGCAAACCGTTGAGACAGAAAAAACCCGCCCGATCCAGCAGGAATTAAATCGGATCGTCGCCCAGGGGTTGAAAGACGAACTCACGACGCATCCCTGGAAAAGGTTGGTAGTGGAACAGAAACTGGTGCCTGGCGGCCAACGCCTGGTTTATACCAACTTGCTGCTCGCACTGCCCTATCTGGCTCCCGAACTTCGTGCAACCGTAATAAAGGAAATCCAGACCGAAACCGAAAAATATTACCTGCACGATGGCAAGGCCGACGAGCATTTAGCCCAGCTGCTTTCCAAGGGTTATCGCGATATTCCGCTCATTTCGCTCTATAAAAACCCTTACACCGGTTTGACGATAAGCATGGCCCCGCACTCGGAGCGTGAATTCGGCATCGACCAGCCCTACTTCACAGCGCTCAACACCTACATGATCTGGCAGTATGCCGATACATTAGGGCGCTACGACTGGGTGAAGGAAAAATATCCGGTTCTGCAAGCCTATTTCAATACCATCCGTAACAGCCACGACTGGGTGCTGGGCGTTTCATGGGATACCTTCAGCGGCTTACGTGTCGGCAATGGCATGCAGGAGAGCGGCGGCATCTACACCGGCATGGTGGGTATGGCACGGATGGCTCACAAGTTGGGCGATAAGGCCACTTCCGATGCCGCCGCCTACTATGCCATGATGCAGATGGTGGGCATGCAAGGTCAGGTCGCCGCCAGCGACTACCGCAAAACCTATCGCCCCTGGCTGGGTGCCAGCAAGAAAGCCGGTGATATTGAATACGTGCAGCGCATTCGTCCCTTCTATTTTGCCGAATATAACGAGTTTGCCGGGATTTCACCCGCCCTTATCGGCCTGCGCAACTGGGGCGGCAGCCCCGGCGGTTACATAGAAAGCCCGCTTCCCGAACTGATGCGACTGTATCAGGAAGTGTGGCCCGAGTTCACCAACGAGTTCTATGCGCGCAAGTACGACCTTTATCTGAACGAAAATCGTGTTCTCGACGAACGGATTTCGCTGGATGCTTTTGTCTATCAAATGACGAAATACGACCTCAGTCTGGATGAAGTTCTGAAAGAGCGTATGGAGTCGTTAGACAAGGACTGGTGGCGCAAAACCCTCGGCTTCCGCTTGTTTAAACATACGCAATGGTGGAATCAGGCGATTGATTACCGGGCTTATCTCGATGCGCAGGGTAAGGTGAAATACCGCACTCTGTGGTGAGGTCTTGTAGTAAATGAAGAACCGCGCGCGTAAGCGAGTCGGATTGTATGGGTATTACGCCTAGCCAGGCTTCCTTCCGTTGATGTTATTTGAATGTGAGAATAAGCAAAACTCTTCCGCAATCCGGCTCGCTCACGCGCGCGGTTCTTCACTGCAGAAGTTCACTAAACCACACATGCTATACTTTCTGCTATGAATTTGCAGCAACAAATAGTTGAGGGTTGGAAAGAGGCCATGAAGGCCGGACAGGGCCAGCGCCGCGATGTCCTTTCGGGCTTGCGCGCTGCGGTGAAAAACGCCGAAATCGACGCCAAAACCGGTGTCGGCCAGTTGGATGATGCCGGTGTGCAGCGGGTTATCGAGCGTGAAGCCAAAAAACGCCGCGACGCGATCGAGGAATACAACAAGGCCGGTCGCCCCGACCGTGCCCAGATCGAACAGGAAGAGCTTGTCATCTTGCAGGAGTTCCTGCCTGCTCAACTCACCACTGAAGAATTGGAAGCCCTTGTGGCCCAAACCGTCGCCGAGGCTGGTGCCAACTCGCCCAAGGATATGGGCGCTGTGATGAAGTTATTGACTCCCAAAATCGCCGGACGAGCCGATGGACGGGCCGCCAGCGAAACTGTGAAGCGTTTACTGAGTCAAAGCTAAACAGAAATATTGCTACACCATGTCAGAAGGCACTTCTTTTACACCGCCTATCGGAGGGCCGTTCTCCGAGGAGATACGCGCGTTCGTCCAGCAGGACGAGCGCGAGCTTCCTTCGCCTGGCGGTGTGCTTTTCGTGGGAAGCTCGAGCATCAAGCTCTGGGCTAACGCACAAGAAGAGTTCCCTTTTGCCAATATCATCCGGCGCGGCTTCGGAGGTTCGACCATAGCCGACAGCACGCTGTATGCCGATTACATCGTTCTTCCCTATCAACCGCGGCTAATCGTGATGTATGCCGGTGATAACGATATCGCCTTCGGGAAATCGCCCGAAGCGGTGCGTGATGATTTCCGCGATTTCGTGCAAAAAGTGCATGTCGCTTTACCCGATACGATGATTGCGTTCGCTTCCATCAAATTCAGTCTCTCACGCTGGCATTTAAGGAAGCGGATCGAGCGAGCCAACGACTTGATCTGGGAGTTCTGCCTGGTGACGCCAAACACCCACTTCATCGATATGACGGACGTCATGCTCGATGAAAACGTCGAGCCGCGTCCCGAACTCTTCACCGACGGCCTGCATCCCAATCGCAAAGGCTATCGGGAATGGGCCAAAGTGCTGGCCCCGGCGATTCACACACTGCTGAAGAATTAACGATTTCTCTTGAGCAGCCAATTAATAAAGAACATTTTTCATGTCTTCACCAATATCTCAATCCATTCCGCTCTCCGATCTCGAAGCTGCGCGACTGGTTCTGGGGCATCAAGATGCCACCCGGCGCCTGATTGAACGCGAACTCCCCGTCAAACTGGATTTGCGTAACGAAGAAATCGTGGTGTCGGGCGTAGCGGAAGTGGTTCCCAAAACCATCGCACTACTCGAACAGCTCCTGGATGTGGCTCACCATAGCCTGCATGGCGGCCGTGCCTTTGAAGCGCGCGATGTCGAACGCCTGGTGCGTGCCCTCAAAAACGGTGAGGATACCAGCGGCACGCAAAGCACATTCAGCAACACGGTCTTGGTTTCCGAGCGCGGTAAGCGCATCGGCCCGCGCACCGACGGCCAGAAGAAATATCTCGATGCCGTTGCCAGGCACGACCTGACGTTTTGCATCGGCCCGGCAGGAACCGGCAAAACCTACCTCGCAGTGGCCGCTGCCGTGGCGGCCTACAAGTCTAAACAGGTGGCGCGCATCATCCTTACCCGCCCGGCGGTGGAAGCCGGGGAGCACCTGGGCTTTTTGCCGGGCGATCTGGAAGCCAAAATCGACCCCTATCTGCGTCCGCTCTTCGATGCGCTCTACGACATGCTGGAGACCGAAAAAACCCGCATGCTGATCGAGAAGCGCACCATCGAGGTTGCCCCGTTAGCTTATATGCGCGGGCGCACACTCAACGATGCTTTCGTGATTCTCGACGAAGCGCAGAACACCACGCCGATGCAGATGAAGATGTTCTTGACACGGTTGGGTTTCGGCTCGAAAATGATCGTGACCGGCGATGTGACGCAAACCGACTTACCGGCCGGGCAGGAATCGGGCCTGCGTGTCGCGTCCCGCATTCTCAATAACGTTCAGGGAGTGGCTTTTACGCACCTGAATAAAAGCGATATCGTGCGCCACACCATCGTGCAGCGCATTATCGAAGCGTATGAGAAAAGCGAAGGCAGTCCGTAAAAACGCTGTCTGAGCAGTTTATTTTTAATCATGGCGTGGCAGGACAAAGATAAAAAGGAAACGATCGACTTCGGTGACAAATTCGATCTTGAAGTCGCCGGGCTTACGGTCGAGTCGGAAGCACCGTTCCTGACACGCGAGCCGTGGGCGGCGCGTTTTGCAGCCGGAATCGGGCGGCATCATGCGCTGCTCATGACGCTATGCGCCTTGCTGCTGTGGATAATCACCAGCTTTCCGGCGCTCAACCTGACCGGAGCCTATCGTCCGGGCGATATTGCCGCCAAAGACATCGTTGCTTCCCACACCTCGCTCATCAGCGATCGTGAAGAAACGGAATCGCGCCGCCACGATGCCGCCGCCCTGGTGCCACCTGTTTATCGTGGCAACCCCGACGCCCAGTCGCGCGCTTTCGTCAAGTTTCATCGTGAACTCAAACAAGCGCCTTACAGTAACTACTCCTCGAATGAACGGCTGCGTATCGCCCGCGCTGGTGAAGAAGCTATTCGCGTCGTTTACAGGGGCGGGCAAATTCGTTCCGACGTTACCGGTGACATCGCCCTCGCCCACAACCGCATTGCGGCTTCGCTACGCGATTCGGCGCAGCAAATGACGTTGACTGCACGCGAGTATGCTGCAGCGCGCGATCTTTCACAGAAAGTAGCACAGGTTCCCAACCTGGTAGTCGACCAGGCTGCCACCCGGCGCGCGCGCCGCGATGCCCAAAACGACGTGCGCGAAGTTTTTAGCCGCGTGAAGGCCGGCGACGTGCTGGTGAATGCCGGGGAAACTCTCACCGCCGAAAAATGGAACACGCTTGCTGCCCTGGGGATGGTGGCACCACGTTTCGATATCGCCAACACCGTGGCTCTCCTGGCGCTGTGCGGAGTGATGGTGATGATGGCGGGTGGCTACGTCGCCACCCTTAATCGTTCACTCCTCGATCGTCCGGCAGCGTTATGGCTCACCGCGATGACGCCGATTTTCTTCCTGGCGCTTTTCCGTTTTCTGTTGCGGATGCCATATGCCGATTTTCTGCTCGTCCCCCTTACCGCCTGCGCAACCATCCTGCTCACGATTTTGCTTGGTGTTCGTCCCAGCCTGTTGGTTGCCGTATTAATCGGTGCCCTGGGAACCCTCATGATCAAGGGCAATGTCGGGTTGTGCCTCACCGCCGTGTTGGTTGCCTGGAGTGGAGCGTTCAGCACCGCCAATATCGTTTCGCGCGGGCAATTGGTGCGGGCCTCGCTTCTGGTCGGCATGACTTCGGGCGTGCTGATGGGAGCGCTGGGACTTTTGCAGGAGACTCCCCTCGACCAACTGCCCCCTCTGCTGCTGTGGAGCACGCTCGCCGGGGCCTTCACCGTTCTTCTGGCTGCCGGATTGGCGATGCTGCTGGAACGTCCGTTTGGAATTACCACTCACCTGTGCCTGATGGAACTCCTGGCACCGGACGAAGACTTGCTGCGCCGCCTGCAAACCGAAGCGCCCGGCACCTATGCCCATTCGCTGATGGTTTCACTGATGGGGGAAGCTGCCGCCAAAGCGGTGGGAGCCGACTCACTCTTGTGCCGCACCGGTGGGCTGTATCACGATATCGGCAAGTTACGTTACCCGCACTGTTTTGTTGAAAACCAGAGTGGAGACAACATTCACGACCGGCTCGAACCTATCGTCTCGGCCCGCCTCATTGTGGGACATGTGACCGATGGTATCGCGCTGGGCCGCGCTTTGAAATTGCCGCGCCCCATCCTCGATATTATTGCCACTCATCACGGCACATCGCGGGTGGAATATTTCTATCGTCAGGCGATTGCGCAATACGAGATTCTGGACAAGAACTTTTCATCAACGTCACTGGCTGTCACACGCATAAACGAAGAAGATTTTCGCTACCCCGGCCCTACACCCCAAACCAAAGAAGCCGCCATCATGATGTTGGCCGATGCCGTGGAAGCGTCTTCCCGGGCTTTGGCCAATGCCACGCCTGAAAGATTGGAACAACATGTAAAAGCGGTGATCGACGGGCGGCTGCGCGACGGCGAACTGGCCGCCTGCGACCTCACACTGCGCGACCTGGGCAAAATCGAAACGGCATTCCTGCATTTCCTCAAAGGCGTCATGCACCAACGCATTGAATATCCCGGTGCCAGTAAGGACGGTGCAGTTCCAACCTCCGGCGATGAATCGGAAAAAAACTCGCACGATGTCTTGCGCATGCACAATACCCTCACCGAGAGTTTTTTACAGGATGAGGCTCAAAAACCAGCCACACTGGCCAGCAGCAAGTAAACTTTCTGCGTTCTCTATTTTATTTCTCTATGATAGCCATCGACCCCGACCCTTTGCCGGGCAAGCGCGCCACACGCGCTCAGATTTCACTTCAATGGTCGCGCGCCGCCGGGCGCGTTTATTCCGGGTTGCCGGAAGTGCCTGCCCGCACCAGTCTCAATGCGCTGGTCAAACGCGTTATCAACCAAACCCTCAAGCAAGCTCCGTTCAAACTACTGCCACCCGAAGAGGTGGAAAACGCCACGTTTGCGGTGGAAGTATCGCTGGTCGATGATGCGGAAATGCTGGAACTCAACTCCGGTTATCGGGGTAAAAACAAACCAACCGACGTGCTTTCGTTTAGCCAGTTGGAAGGCGACGCCATGCCTTTTGGCGGAGAAGAGCTGCTTTTAGGCGACATTATCATTTCCATCGATACCGCCGCGAGACAGGCCCGGGAGTTGCACCATTCACTGGCTCATGAAATCGCCTTTCTCACCGCTCATGGCACTCTTCACCTTTGCGGCTACGATCACGATACCTCGGCGCGGCGGCGTGTCATGTTCAAACTTCAGGACGAGATCGTGCAACAGTTAGAGATTGAATAACCGGCTTTCTTTCCTTCCCACATGCTTCTCGCTTTAGTGGTTTTTCTGGTTTTAATTGAAGCGGTCTTCACGGCCCTGGAAATCGCTTTCGGCTCGATTTCGCGCTCACGCCTGCGTTCTCTGGCCGACCCGGATACACCCAACCAAACCGTTTCCCCTCATATTGCAGAACGGGCCGCGCTGGCCTTGCAGGTTTTAAACGATGCTCCCCGCCTGACGCTCACTTTTATCATCGTCACCTCGCTTTCCATGTGGAGCGCCGCTTCACTGCTGACCTGGATTTCGTTCTGG
>DAITOV010000065.1:0-17458 GCA_036833945.1 Abditibacteriia bacterium | reverse complement strand
CCTCGAAATCCCCATCCAGGCCAGTGCCGGATGGAGCCTCACAGCCGGGGAAAAAGCGTCGGTGCGCATCGAACCGTGGCAGGCGCACTGGGTCAAGTGTACTGCCCATTAACGATTATCAGGAACACCTTTTTCATAGTCAGGGAAAATTATGTCAACCAATGTTTTAGAAGCTCCCAGTAGCAGCCTTGCCATCAATGGCGGCACACCCACCATGACGCAAACCTTGCCGCCTCGTAAGCGCTGGGGCGCGCAGGAACATGCTCAGTTGGGCGAAATGTTAGAACAATCATCGCTCTTCTATTTGAACGGCGCGCAAACCAAATTGCTCAAAGAACGCTTCCAGCAGCATTATCCGCTCGATTACATCATGCCCTGTTCTTCAGGCACCGCAGCGCTGCACATCGCGGTGCAGGCAGCAGGCGTAGGGCTGGGCGATGAGGTCATCACCTCGCCCATCACCGATATGGGCAGCGTTATCGGCATTCTCTATCAACAGGGCGTGCCGGTGTTTGCCGATTTGGAACCGCACACCTACAACCTCGATGTGGAAGATGTGCGCCGCAAAATCACACCGCGCACCAAGGCAATAATTGCGGTTCACCTCACCGGCAATCCGTGCGATCTGGACGCTTTAAAAGCGCTGTGCGATGAACACGATTTAGTGTTGATTGAAGATTGTGCCCAGTCCTGGGGCGCGCAATATCGCGGGCGTCCTATCGGCACCGTGGGGCACATCGGCTGCTGGTCGCTCAACGATTTTAAACACATCGGCTGCGGCGATGGCGGCATGGTAGCTTCTAACGACCCGCGTTTTGGTCCGCTTTTGCAAAAGTTCGGTGACAAATGTTACGACCGCACCGGTGGACAGTTGCCCGCAACGCTCGCCCCCAACTACCGCATCAGCGAACCGCAATCGGCCATTGCCGCCGTGCAGATGGAGAAAATGTGGGACTGGACTCAAACCCGCGCCGATCGTGGCCGTCAGCTTTCGCAATTATTGCAAGACATCCCCGGCATCCACCCGCATTTTGCCGACGACCGCGACCGCTGGACCTGTTGGTTCTACCTGCTGCGCATCGACCCGGCAGTGCTCTCTTGCGATTTGAAAACCTTCGCCCAGGCCCTGGCTGCCGAAGGTTTAGCCGGCCATCCGGGTTATATCGGCACACCCGTTTATCGCTACCCCCTGTTCCAGAACCACCACATTTTTGGTGAACGCTGGCCGGTGAAGGAAATGGGGCTCACCGATATGGATTACACCAAAGTCACTTGCCCCGAAGCCGAAGCCATTCTGGCAACTTGCCTGAAGATTTCCATTGACGAAACCACCACGCCGGAATGGGTGGAAGAAGCGGCGCAGGCGATTCGTAAGGTTGCCGCATTTTACCGCCGGTAAGAGTGTGCCAATTCCGTCATACTTGCAGGAAGCAGCGCGGTGCCAAGAGGTGCCGCGCGTTTCCGGCAGGTGAGACAAAACAATGGAATGGGTAATCTTCCAACTCCTTTCCTATGAATGGGCCTTCTGGCTATTTTTTCTAAGCCTGGCATTTCTGGCGTCGTCATACTTCGGCTGGCCTGGCTTATTACTCAGCCTCTTCCTCCTGCCGGGCGTAGTGGGCGGTCTCGATTTCCTATGGATTCGCCACGAAATGAGTCAACCCGGCTGGGCAGGAGATCCTGATATGGATGGCGTTTTCTACTTCGGCGTGCTCTTGCGCATCCTCGTGATCGGCCTGGTATTATTACCAGTTAGCGGCCTGGGACTTTTCCTCCACTTACGTTACATTAAACCTACACTAACCGTTGAATAAAAACATACTTCGTTCGGTTGCCTCCTGTTTTCTGTTTCCTGTCTACTGTTTCCATCTACTCCCCTCACCTCCAAACAAGTAAGATAAACCTTCGTTATGCAACCCAAAAAACTCATCGACACTCACCAACACGTCTTCTGGCATCATCGCAACGATGCCGACCTGGTCGCCGATATGGACGACCACGGCATCGAAAGCGCCTGGCTTTTGACCTGGGAGATCATGTCCTCCGAAGATTCGCCCGGTTATCACCGCGTGCTCAACCCCATCCACCGCCGCGACGACGGCACGCACCCCGGCATTCCGCTGAGCGACTTATTGCTGACTCGCGACCGCTATCCTGATCGCTTCAAAGTGGGCTACTGCCCCCATCCCTGCGTGGGAAATGCCTCTGAGCGACTGCACGCTGCGGTGCGGATGCACGATATTCGTGTCTGCGGTGAGTGGAAGTTCCGCGTGCTGTTCGATGACCCGCGTTGCCTGGAGCTGTTCCGCACTGCTGGCGAACTGGGCTTACCGGTCGTGTTGCATCTCGATATTCCCTACATGCTGAATGAAGAGGGTAAAAGCGTCTATATCCCTAATTGGTATGGCGGCACGGTCGAGAACCTCGAACGTGCCCTGAAGGCATGCCCCGACACCATCTTCATCGGCCACGCTCCCGGCTTCTGGCGCGAGATCTCCGGTGATGCCCAAACCGTGACGGGGGGCTATCCCACCGGCAAGGTTACGCCTGGGGGACGGCTCTATCGCCTGTTCGAGGAAAACGCCAATCTTTATGCCGACCTTTCAGCCGGGTCGGGTAAACGGGCTTTGTCGCGCGATCCCGAACATGCAGTGCAGTTCGTCACTCAATTCGCCGACCGCCTCTTGTTCGCGCGCGATTACTACGGGCAGGAATTGCATAACTTCTTGCAAACCCTCGACCTGTCGCCGGAAGTGATTGAAAAAGTCTACTGGCAAAATGCCGAGAAATTATTGGTGAAACGCAACTCGTTGCCCAAAGCAGAACTATTGACTTTTGGTTGAACCAGATGAGATTCATACCGCACGTTCCCTGGGGAGCGTGCGGTTTTTGGTTGCGGCAGCAATGGGCGTTCGCTTTTGGGTATCCTGCATAGACAAAAGCCATGCGTTTACCCAGCCAGGAAAACTTGATTGAAGTGTTTCGCGATTCGCTGTTAGCGTGGTCGAATAAGGGGGCGCTTCAAGCCACTCTGGCCGGGCCGCCGGTTCACCTGCCGGTGGGGGTGCGTGTCATCTCCGGCACGGGCACACCTCTCAAAACCAGGCAAGGCCAGCACGCACGCGGCAAGCTGATTAGCTGGCCTCAGGCCAAGGTGCATGGCAAGCCCAACCCGGTCTTGATTTTTGTATTGGAAGGCGTGGCCGACCTCGATGTGGGCGTGACCGAGCACATGGCGCAAACGGCCTCTGCGCAGGAGGTCTGCGGGGTCTATCAGCTTCGTATGCCCAGCCGGAATGTTCTCATCTATCCGCCCTATGCCCCGGTGAGCGATGGCTCGAGGCCACACGCGGTTTACGATGCCCAGGGCACTTCGCAAGATTCTTCCCTGTTGTGGGTCGATATTATCCCCGAAGGCGCAGTCATTCACGGTTGCCGCACGGTTGCCGGTGAGCATATCGTGGGGCCGTGTGTTTTCATTTTCGACCCTCAACTCTCAGGCTTGATCCGCAACGTCGTCGAGGAGTTGCATCAACCGGAACCGCGTGAAATTGCCCGGGACATCGCTCATTCACAACTGCGGATTTTACTCTTGCGGATATTACGGGTGTTGGAACGCCAGCAAAGTGAAGCCGTTCCTGAAGGGATGCTGGTGCAACTGGCGAATACCATTGGCGAGCCTGATGGGCATTCGCTTCAACCGACTGTGCTGGAGCGGGCTTGTGCCTACATCGAAACGCACCTGAACCAGGAACTCAACGTCGAGGAGATTGCGCGCCAGGCGTTCACCTCACCGGCTCACCTCAACCGCGTTTTTCGCCGTGAGCGGCATCAATCCATCATGCAATATGTGAAAGAGCAACGGGTGGAAAAAGCCAAATCGCTGTTGAAAAACACGGTGCTGCCCATCAATACCATCGGACATCACCTGGGCTTTCAAAGCTCGGCCTATTTCGGCCGCATTTTTCGGGAGAGTACAGGGGTTACTCCCATGCAATATCGAAAAACAGGCGCTGGTGATGGGCCTTGAATATAAAAAGATTGGTTTTTTATACTGGATGTTAGATTTTAATATTTTTACAGGTTAGTCAGGCGTAAAAATGCTCCATAATGTGTAAGGTCAGTTACTACGATTGACCAAAATGGAAAAGTCGGTGGGAGACTGTGAAATGCACAAGTCGATGAATTATCCTGGCGAGCCACAAACACGGCATCATGGTTTTACCTTGATCGAGTTATTGGTTGTTATAGCCATCATTTCTATACTCGCCTCCATCCTGTTTCCGATTTTTGCCCGGGCGCGGGAGAATGCGCGGCGCACCAGTTGCGTCAGCAATATGAAGCAGCTTGGCTTAGCAATGATGCAGTATGTGCAGGATAACGACGAGTATTATCCTAATGATGTCCGTGGCACGACGCAGGCCCCGCCCAACGGTTATCAGTGGTATGGCAACAATTGGTATTGGCCAATGGTGCTCTATCCCTACTATAAATCGTCGGCCGTATTTGTCTGTCCATCGTCAACCCGTGTCGATATGGTCGGCGGCCAGCCGGCACCTTTTCGTGGGAATTACAGTGCCAATGGCCGTGTCCTGCGAAGCGGCTCCTGGCTACCCCTTAAATCGACTGTCGTTGCTGCGCCGTCTACGGTATATGCGCTGTTGGAGGGCGGGTATGCCAGCCTCTCGCCCGCCAGCGTGGTAGCTCCTTCCGGGCAATGGAACTACCTGCCGGGCACCGGAGTGCTGGGCGTGCCGTATACGGGAACCATCAACACTTTTTTGGAGAGCGACTACCAGAAAGGCCGCCATTTTGGCGGTGTGAACGTGGCTTTTGCCGATGGGCACGTGAAATGGCTGGCCTCGAACGTTGTTCTTGAAGAAGCCCGCAAATGCACCTCCTGCACGGGGAGTAACCCCAACCTTCCCGATGTGGGCGATAGCGCCTGGAACCCTTTCCGAAGCTAATAAAGACTGCGAATCTAACATCGCTAATCAACAATTAACAAGATAGGAAAATGAGAATGATGAAAACAATATCGACACGTCGTAACCGCACCCCAAAAATCGTATTATCCTGCGCTTTTTTATCCTGCTTGGTTACAATGGGGTCATTGCAGGTGCGCGCCGAGGAAAAACCCGAAAAGCAGATTTTCAATCACGAGTTCGAAAACAGCACCGGCATTTTCTTCTGGCCCAACGGCACTTCGGTCACTCTCGATGCCAAGGAATTTAAATCGGGGAAATCGTCGATTACTTTCACCCCCGATAACCACTACACCGCCTACTGGTATGTCGATGTCGAACCGAGCCAGCGCTATAAGGTTTCGTTCTGGTATCGCGCCGATAAGAAAATGCTGGCCCGCAATGGCGTGAGCGTCAGCTACAACCTGCCCGGTCAGGGCAATGGCAGTGGCGGGCGCACCGAAATCAGCCTGGGCGAAGGAAAAGCCGATAGCCAGTGGCACGAGTTTGAAGCCACCTTCGATGTGCCCGAAAAGGTGACTCGCACGCAGTTTATGCTGAACTTCTTCCGCACTATTGCCACCGTCAATATCGATGACCTGAAATTGACACTTGTCGGCCCCACGCCGGAATCGGCCAAGACGGCCAAACCGGCTGCTACTGCGGCAGTCGCGACGGAAGCGTTTAGCAACGGCAATTTTTCGGAAGGTCTGGCGAAATGGTCGCCCTGGTTCAAGGATGGCGAAGCCACGGCCGTGGTCGATAACGAGAATAAGCACGATGGTAAGCCCTCGGTGCGCTTGAGTGGCGAAGCCGGGCGTCATATTCTGGCCCAACGTGTGGCGGTCGAGCCTGGTCAGGTGTACACCATCAGCTTCTGGGCACGCACCGAAAACGATACGGTGGGCAATTCCGCCGTGACCTTCGATTTTTCGCCGACCAACGCGGTGCCGCGCCCTTACCAGGGCTTGCCATCGCTCAAGGGTAGTGTCGAGTGGAAGAAGTTCTCGTTCCAGGCCGAAGCCCCGGCCGATGCCAAGTTCGCCTACGTGTGTCTGATTCACGGTGGCGGCACTATCAACTTTGCCGATGTGAAGGTGGAAGCCGATAAATAATACCAATCCTACCCATTAACGTCCTCACTCTTCGGCGTTCATAGCACGCAAAGCCTCCGGCACCGCAAACTTCGTCGCAAGTTTTCGCAATGAACGACACCAAACAGAGAGGAAGCTCGATGCTGATGACAGCCGTAAGCCCGGTAGTTCGTCATCCTCGCGAAGCGGGGATCCAGTACACGGCTTTTTGATGAGGATAAATATTCTGTAACGTAAGTTATTGCGCATGGTGGCTCCGGCCTCCGTGCCGGAGTGAGTTTCGCATCCCCTCCGGCACGGAGGCCGGAGCCACCAAGAGTAGCCTGCCGTTCCAGGAATGATTGGGAAATAAATTGCTTTACAGACTAATAAAGTCAAACCGCTTATCTCGAGATCAGGTTTCCTGTATTCTGGTTCCTGTTTCCTCAGCCACTCATGGATAGACGGTTAATTCATAGGGTTGGTATCAACCGAACTCGCTTCGGAAAGGAAGTTTCCATTGAATCTATCAGTGAAATTATTGGCCGTTTTATTAAGCGTTGCGATGTGTGGCGGGTCAGCCGTGGCGAATAGCAGCGTGGCTGGTGTCCAACACCTGGAAAACGAGCAGCTTCGCGTTACAGTCGATGCGCGCGGCGGCGTGGTTACCTCGCTGGTGGATAAGGCCTCGGCGTGGGACGCAGCCAGGAGCGAAACAGCCACAAAATGGCAGGGGCTGGCCAAGGAACGCATCTATGCGGATGGCTCTAACCGTTTACTCAACGAACCGTTATTGTGGTTGGAAAAAAGCCCGGTTTTACTGCGTGGTCAGGCGAAATTCAATCTGACACCGGCTGTGGGCGCTTCCATCGAAAAAACCGTGAGTTTGGAAAAGGATGCGGTGCGGGTGGATGTGCTTATCGAAGCCGAGCGCGAGGCCGATTTTTCAGTCGGTATCCATAATTTTCTGCCCGGTATCGGCATTGCCGATTCGCAAGGCTTCTGGCATTCCAATGGGCAGCAGGTAGAAAAGTATCGGGAAACCGGCGATCACAATATACCGGTGGCACAGGCCCGATGGTTTGCCACCGCTTCAAAACAAGCCGGGATATTGGCCGATTTCTCCGTGAAATCCCCGCAGGGGCTGTCCTCTTATCTCGACGCTAACATCAGCACGCTGGAATGGCGTTATCAACCGCAGGGCCGCCGATTGAAGTATTCCTACCGCCTGAAGCTCTTCTCGGCCAAAGCGCCCGTGCCGGAGTTGAAGACGCATTTCGTGAGCCATGCACAAGTCGCCCCTACGGACAATTTGCAGCATCCTGTGGGCACCGTGCCGCCGCTCACCACCAAGCGCCCCACGCTGCCGCCCGATCAATCGGGCTATGCCTTTGTGGGCAATATCGAGCAGATGGGCTATGTCGCAGCGCAAGCGCCCAGCATGATCTATTTCAAGCCGGTGAACCCCAGCCACCGCCCCGATCTGTTCCTGGCACTGCCTGAAGGCATCGAGCTATTAGGAGGTTTTCGCGGCTTTCAATTCGTCAAACAAGGCCCCACGCAGATTAATGGACAAACATACAACGTAACGCGCATCGTCACCACCCCGGCGTCCTCGAAATACACTTTCCTCTGGCGGGCCGATGCCGCTAAAAACTGGGCCGATGGCACAAAGCTGCGGGCCTATTACTGGGGCGAATGGTCGCAGGGCAAGCAAGCACCGGTGGAATTGCCGGTGCAGGTGGTGAAGATTCCCCAGGTGCAGCCGTTTGAAAAGATTCCGGTTTGGATGTCGATTCCCTCCGACCTTTCGGCGATTTGGCCGGATATGGCCGCGCTCAAGCAAGCCGGGTTCAACCATATGGACATTTGGAGCTATGTCCGCAAAGATAGCGAGTTCGAGTTGGGTATGCGGGTGTTGCGTGAATCGCACAACCGCATGAAAAGCTCCGGTATCAAACCCATCGCCTGGATTCGCGAATGGTGGTGGCACGACGCCCGCAAAGAGCCTGAAGGCCAGGCCATGCTCATCGACGGCACGCGGGTGGAAGCGCTCAACCTCTCCTATCGGGGCAAGTATTTCCAGGAACTCATCGAACAGGGCAAACGCCTTATCGACGAGGGCATGTATTTCCATTGCACCGACCCCGAGATTTTCAGCAACGGCGATAAAATCGATTTTTCACCGGCCACGATTGCCGACTTTCGCGAGTATCACGGCAAGCAGCTTCCCGGCGTGAAATATGTCAGCCCCATCCGCTTCGAGCGCGAGCCGGACAAGTATCCCGAGTTGCATCAGTTGTGGAACCAGTTCAAAACCCAGCGATTTACCGATTTCTTTGCCGACTATCGCGTGGCAATGGAAGCCTACATGAAGGAAAAGGGCATCACAGAACCGTTTCGCTTCATCATCTACAGCACCTATCATCGCGGTTGGGACGGTTTCTACGGCTATGATGACCACCGCCAGTCACCGGTCTATATTCGTACCCTCGAAGACCCGGTCAGCCTGGCAAAAGTCTTCGATTACATCAGCCCCATGCTCTATCTGGATGTGTTTGCGAACTACAAAGACTACGACATGACTTTGGCCTGGAAAGATACCGTTGTGCTACGTAATCTGGCAAAAGGCTCTCCGGCGCATGTCGCGCCGCTGCTGAGCACGGGTTATCCCTATGTCGATGCTTTCGATAGCGATCTTTCGGCCCGCATGCTCAAGAGCAACATTCTGGAGACGTTTGCCGGTGGTGGCCGGGGCTTTGGTTATTGGGGCGAGTGCCCCATTGATGCGATGGATATGAAAGTCACCGCCGAAGCGGTGCAAATGTTGCGTCCCTACGAAAAGCTGCTTCTGGATGGCGAAGTTTCGCAAAAGATTAAGGCGGTGGAGGGCAATGTCTTTGCCCGGCGCATCGAAAGCAAGCGGGGTTCACTGGTGCTGGTGAGCGAATATTCGGAGCAGCCGCTCACTGCGACTATCGAATGCCCCGTGGAAGCGCCCGCCACTGTCATCGACTTGCAGACCAACCACAAGATTGCCGATATCACACCGCAAAATCCTCGCTTCCAGGTGAAGCTCAATCAGGAGCGGGCGTTGATGTTCTCCGTGGCTACCCAGGCGCAACGCCTTGCAGCACAACACTGAATAGTAAGCGTTAAATTCGCAGCATAATTAGTCTGTAAAGTAAGTTTTTATGTATTCCCTATGTGTGAACATCGCGCTGTGTCATTCCGAGGCACGAGGAATCTGGTAACAATGAACTAAAACATCTTCCCCTGTCATATTAAGGTTTAGGGCGGTGGAAAGAGATTCTTCGCTGGCTCAGAATGACAGATTGCAAGGCCAAGTCTGTGAACCGATATTCCCAACACCGCAAGAGTAAAAATTTATTTTACAGACTAATAATACCAATTCCAGATAGTATCTTCCTCTACAGCAGGTACATAGTAGACAGAATACAGGAAACAGGGTGGTAACCAGACTTTGATGGCCACCGTAAACATCCCACGTCCGTCATCCTCGCGAACGCGGGGATCCAGTACACGGCTTTTTGTTCAGGGTGAAAGCAAATTGTTCATCTCAAGAATAGGTTTCCTGTTTCCTATATTCTGTTTTCCTGGTCACAACAGAAGGAGGTTAATTTTCAGGATCGGCATAAGGCATAAACCGGCAACCGGTTTATGCCTTATTTTTTGTCAAAGACTTCATCGATTGCCGCCGCCACGTTGAGTTCACGGAAAGTGAGGCCGGTAGCGGAATCCAAAAGAGGAGTGCCGGTGCGTTGGAAAATCTTCATCATGGCTGCGGGCAGATTGTTGGCTTCACGTTGCCAATCATAATTGGCTTTTTCAATCGCTTCGCGCAACAATTGGGAGCAGCCCGCAGCATAGGCATTGGAAGAAGAAGTCGCCGGGGCGACAGCTAATAAATCCACGATGGCACAGCGGGCATGATGCACCTGCTGCCTGCCTGGCAAAGCGGCGCCGATGGCAAAGCAATCCTGCGCGCAAGCGGGCCAGCAGATGCCGTCCGTCCATTCCAGGTTGCCGGTGGGGGCGCTCACCCACACATTGGCCCGGCCAGTGCTGCTTGTGGATCGATACCATTAGCCAAAGCGTCAGCTTGCATAGCTTTATTATAGGGCGAATGCACTAAACTGAGGCCATGCCGTTCGCCCCTCAAATTCGCAAGGAAGTGTTCCTGGCCTTGGAGCAACACATCCTACCGCAACTGCAAAGTCAATCGGTGTTGCAGGTGCCAATCGTGCTGCCTTTTGCGCCCGAGGGGGTGGAGCATTGGCCATTGGCGGGCAAGCACTTGCCGCATCAGGTGCCCGACCCCTTACAGGTGGCGTGGCACTGGCCCCAGGCGCAGATGACGGCGGGGCGTTTTCCTTACATCGGTTTCATCTACGAAGGCGTGGCTGACTATCGTTTCGGCGTTACCGCTAAAGCCGCTGCCGAACAGAAGAAACAAAAACTACCCGCGCCACCGGGCCAGTTCATGGTGCGGCTTCCGGCCCCGGCGGTGGTTTATGTGCCGCCGTTTACTCCCGGCCATAACGGCACCGGGCCGTTTCACGATGCAACCCGCCCCGGCGGTGGCGAGTCGCGGATGCTGTTTCTTTCGGTAATGCACAGCGATATTCGTTTGCATCTGTGCCGGTCGATGCCGGAGGAGATCGTCAGTTCTCACTCCTTACAAGTACACGATCCGGTGTTGGCGCAAATGGCGCAACTCTACTGGGAAGAACTCAAAGCGAGTGATGGCCAGACATCCCCATCTGCCCAGGCCCAGCTTTTCGTGTTCATGTGCCGTTTGCAGCGTCGCCTTAAAAATCGCAATGTTCCACTGGGAAATTCGGCCTGGGCTGTCACACAAAGCAAGCCGCGAACGGTGCCTCATGCCGGGAATGAAGAAACCCGGGAATATTGCAGGCGTGCGATGGACTATATCGAAACCCGCCTCAACGGCAAGCTCAGCCGTGCTTCCATTGCCGCCGGGCTGGGTATTTCACCCGACCACCTGGGGCGAGTGTTTCACAGTGGCATGGGCACCACGGTGATGCGCTATGTCACCGTGCGACGGGTAGAAGCCGCCAAGCTGATGTTGCAGGAGGGGCGCGAGAACGTTCACGAAATTGCAGGGCTGGTGGGTTTTGCCAATACCACCGGTTTTTGCGCGGCTTTCAAACGGCAAACCGGGCATAGCCCGATGGCATACCGCCGTAAACACCGGCATACCGACTAATGCCAATCCCGGAAATAATCTTCTTGCCCGGCAGGTAGGCAGTAGACAGAATACAGGAAACAGGGAGGCAACCGGACGTTGACGGTGAGGATTACCCTGTAAGCGCGTCATCCTCGCGCACGCGGGGATCCAGTACACCGCTTTTTTGTTCAGGGCAAAACCAGCCCGCTCGTCGCAAGAGTCGGTTTCCTGTTTCCTGCATTCTGTTTCCCATCACTCGCCCAGAGGAGATTAATCTTCAGGAATGGTATAAGGAGGGTGGTGTCGTTTTCAAATAATAAAATCGTTTTTAAATGACGAATCCCTCGCAGGAATAGGTTTGAGGGGCAAGTCTTTGGGGTACAATGAAATCGGTAAGTTAAAGTCTCCCAGAGAGACGGGAAGTTTTTAAAAATGAAACATCATCCTGCGAAAAAGGCGTCTTCAGGGTTTACTCTCATTGAGTTATTGGTCGTCATTGCGATAATAGCTATTCTTGCGGCGATTTTGTTTCCCGTATTCGCCCGCGCCCGTGAAAATGCGCGGCGCACCAGTTGCATGAGCAACCTCAAACAAATTGGCCTGGGGTTTATCACCTACGCGCAGGATTACGACGAACGTTATCCGTCCGTCAACTGGACAGGCGGCACCTACCGCTTCCCCAATGGCGACTCTTCCACGGCCAACCCCTGGTATCTCAAGACCTATCCCTATGTGAAAAGCGTGCAGGTCTATAACTGCCCCAGTGCGCCGGAAAACCTCAAGTGGAAAGGTGCTTATCTCGGCGGCCCGTTCAGTTACGGAGCTAATCTCGATTTCTTCACCAGCGGCGGTAGCCAGTTGCTGAGCGGCGTTGATAAACCCTCGCAAACCGTAATGGTGGTCGATTCCAATTATCAGTCAATGCAATCGTTTTTGAATGACGGCGTCGCGCCGTGGTGGAACGTAGACCGTGCGCTGCTCGACCGCCACCTCGATGGAGGCAATATCGCTTTTGCCGATGGCCATGTGAAGTGGCAGGTATTACGACGCAATTCCGCTTGCGACCCGCTTTCGGCGAGTTGCCGTGTTATTTCTCCCGGTGTTTCACGGGGCGTTTACTGGCGCGCTGATGGAACGAAATAAGACGAGTGGAAAATTGAGAGTTGATAATGGAAAATGAGGCAACCGTGCGCAGGCAGAATGAAGCAGAAGTATAAAATGCTACTTTGAAATCTGGTTGCCATATTCTCCATTTTCCACTTTCAATTTTCCATTTTTAAACCTGTCCTCAATTATTTACTTTTCTCTCATGCAGTTAAAAACCCTATTCAAAAAAGCCATTGCCGTTACTTTTTTTGCTGTGACCAGTTTGACGTTAACTGCTCCTGCACAGGAAACCGATGGCTATCACATTCCCGTCGTCAATGCCGATTTCGAAGCCGGGATGGAAGGCTGGTCGGTGTGGAAATCTTTCACCGGCCAGATAACGGCATTCACCGGCGAGGCGCGCAGTGGACGGGGTGCGATTCAAGTCGATGCCCGCACGACAAGTAACAATCCGTTAGCCGCCCAAACCGTAAAAGGTCTTCAAGGTGGCGTGACCTATCGCTTGCAAGCCTGGGCCAAACTGGCACCGGGTTCACCCGGTGCCGAAGGTGCGGTGAAGCTGGAAACCTACAACGCCGCAGGCAAAAACACCGATGGGCAGTATGGCCGCATTGCTATTCCGGCCGATGGGCACTGGCACCCCATCAGCATCGTGCTTTCCACCAAGCCCGATACGGTGCGCGCCGACCTGCTGCTGCGTGTTTATGGCAAAGGCGCGGTGCTGTTCGACGATGTAACGCTGGAAACCACCAGCATTTCGGTGGTGAAGCCGGTGCAAAGCGCGGTGCTGTTAGACGAAGAAACCCGCATTAAATATCTGCTCAAGCTCTATCAGCCCTGGACGGAAGAGAAACTGCCGGTCATGAGCGCCACACTCAGCTCCAAGGCTACGGATTTTTCTCAAACCCTGTCCACGCAAGTGGAAAAAGGCGATGACAACCAGCATTTCTGGGTTACGGTGCCGGTCACGGTTTCTCAACACGATGATTACCAACTGCGCTTCTCCCTGATGCGCGATGGTAAGCGACAGGCTACTCAATACCCGGCCAAGATTTTCACCGCACTCAAAGACCGCAAGCCGGAATACGTCACTGAAAACGGCATCCTGCTGCATCAGGGCAAGCCGTTTTTCCCTATTGGCATGTACCATGTCGGCCATACCGATGCCGGTTATAAGCTATTGGCCGATAACGGCTTTAACGCTGTGCAGGGATTGGTCGCCAACGACCTGAAACGCACCAAAGACACTCTCGATTGGGCAAATAAGTACGGCATGGTTGTCGATGTGCCGCTTTATGGCCGGGGCCAGGTGGCACAGAACCTGGAAAACTCGTTGGAGAAAATTCGCCTTTTTGCCGACCATCCGGCGGTGCTGAACTGGAAGATTCTCGATGAGCCGGAATATCGCCCGCAGGTTTCCGATGAAATTCCGGCGGTCTACCGCGCCCTCAAAGCCGCCGACCCCAGGCATTCGTTTGAACTCACGCTTAACCGCGCCCCGGAAGTGGAATTCTGGAAACACTTCGCCGATAAAATCCAGATCGACGTCTATCCCGTGCCCAAAGCGCCGCTCACCAACATTGCGAACTATGCGCAAACCACCATGAAGCACAAAGAGCCCTGGCAGCCGTTCATCTTCGTGGTGCAGTGCGGCTGGACTCCCGATATGACGACTATGCCCACCGTAGCCCAGGCCCGCAGCATGGTCTATCTGGCGCTCATCGAAGGCGCCAAGGGCATCTTCTGGTATTCGATGTACGATCCCGGCTGGGACCTCACCAAAACCAAGTTCTGGCCGGAGATGAAAGCCATCAACGCCGAAATCCAGTCGCTTTCCCTGCCGCTGATGTTGGGCGAGGAAATAAAGGGCATCGAAGGCAATAGCAACAAGGTCTACCACAACGCTTGGAAACACGAGGGTAAGATATATCTATTGGTGACCAACCCCGAAAACGAAGCCGGGACTATCACCTTGAAGCTGCCCCAAACGCTGATAGGTGAGAACCTGCGCACGCTGAACGGCCAACCTGTCACTCAAGCGAAAGCCGGTGAAATTACCCTGAATTTAGAGGCTATCGACTCGCGTACGCTGGTGATGGATCTGAGTAAGTGACACAAAATGAATACGGTCTTCCTCCGCGGCAGCGGATACTACCTGCTGCCGCAGAGTGTTACCTCTGTGCCCGGTCTATACCCGGCCTAATTCTCCTCCCTTAGGGTGGGGGAGGGAGGTCGAGAGCAGGAGTGAACGCTGAATGATGAATTGTTTGGACATCATACTCTATTCATCATTTCTTCTCTGGATAGTACGCTTCAAATCCCCCACCCGGCCTCCCCCTGAGGGGGAGGAGTTATGCTACTCACACCTACACGGCTTCCGGCATCTTCAAATCGGCCGGGCCGAGGGTGACAACACTAAAGTCACGCGGTGGGTGAGCCTGATAAAAGTTTTGAATGCTATCAACGCTCACGCGGTTGATGCCTTCAGTCACTTCATCGAGCGAGCGCACCCGGCCCAGCATGAACTGGTCGCGGGCGATACCGGCGGCGCGGGCGCGCGAGCTTTCATCTTGCATCACCAGGCGTGAGAGCATGCCGATTTTGGCACGCTCGACTTCTTCTTGTGTCACGCCATCGGCGATGCGCACCAACTCGGCCAAGAGCACGTCGAGGGTTTCTTGCGAACGCTCGGGCGTGGTTCCGGCATAGGCCATGTTGTAGCCACAGCCGCGATAAGTGCTGGGCGAAGCTGAAACCGAATACACCAAACCACGCTTTTCGCGCACTTCGGTGAAGAGGCGCGCGCCCATGCTGCCGCTGAGGATGCTCATGGCGATGCGATAGTCGTAGTTGAATTCGCTCGTCGATGGCACGCCCGCCCAGGCCACGCCGATGTGCTGCTGGTTGGTTTCCTGCGTAATGTGTTGGTAAATAGGGGTTTCCACCGCCACCGGCTCGCCCGGCGAAGGCGCAGCTCCGCTCCAATCGGCAAACAAGGTTTCGACCTGTGCCACGATGGCATCGAAATCGATACCGCCCGCTACCGCCAGAATAGCGCCTTCAGGTTTGTAGCGCGCCTGGTGATCGGCCTGCAAATCGGCCAGGGTGATGGCCTTCAACCCGGCTTCGGTGCCTAGCGGCGAATGGCCGTGAGCGCCGGGGAAGTAGGCCAGGCGCAACTGCTCGAACATCTTGCGCGCCGGCACATCTTCGAGCGATTCGAGCGATTGCAGCGCCAGGGCGACCTGGGCCTGCCACTCTTCTGCCGGGAAATCATCGCGCAGCAACTGCGGGCGCAACAGAATATCGGCATAGAGTTCCATCACCGGGGGCAGGTAGTCGCCCAGGGTTGCGCCGCCATAGGTGGAATATTCCACATCGGCCGCGCCGCCGCGATCGACGCCCAGGTCGTCGAAGGCTTCGCTCAGTTCGCGGGCATTGCGCCCACCGGCACCGCGATAGGAGACTCCTTCAAGCACTCCGGTAATACCGGCCCGCTGCGCCGGTTCGGTGGCGCTTCCGGCAGGAATCAGAAAATTCCAGGCCGCAGCCTGTTTTTCGGCCATCGGCTCGCCGACAATGGTCAGGCCGTTGGAAAGGCGGTGAGTGCGCGTAGTGGTTTGATATGCTGCCAAAATAAGTCCTCGATGAAATGCAAAGGTAAAAAATGAATCTGAGGAAAAGAGTGTATCACCCTCGCCCAGCTATTCCGCACGCGAGGAGATGAACGTCGAACATTCAACATTGAACATCGAACTTCTAACATTCAATGTTCGATGTTGGAAGTTCAACGTTGAATGTTCGCCGTTACTCCCCGTTTGGAGTGATAAGGTTTTCTTTTCTAATCCTTCGAGCCGGTTCGGCTATAATGAATAGCGTTTAACAATGCGTATCTCCCTCCTGCTCTCGGTGCAGCGCGAATTCGCCCTGCCCACGCGATTGCTGGTCGCGCTCTTTGCGCTGATGCAGCTCATCGCGCCGACGTGGCACATCTGCGCCATGGGAGGAACGAGTTGCTGCCCGCCTGAAGGCAGCACCCAGGTGCTGCACTGCCCGCTGCCCACAGCTTCTTCGGGCCAAGACGTCCATACGCATAACGAGTTTAGTGTCAGTGCCACGCCCGACGCGCACGAAGAAAACTGTCTGGCGAAAATGCTGATGGGCATGCCGTGGCAAAGTGTCGCGGCTATCGAACTGCCCAAGCCCGCCACCGAGCACTTAACCGCCGTCCCCGCCACCCTGCTCTGCGCGACTGTGGCAAGCCTGCCCCAACCTCCCTCTCGCGGCCCTCCCCACCTCTCCTGAAGCTTTACCCTGTCGCATCGCCATTGTTGGCGACAACATTTTCAGATTGAGGAGAAATCATCCATGCTTACCCAAAATGGTGAATTGCGTGTTAAACGCGGTTTCACCCTAATTGAGCTTTTGGTCGTCATTGCGATCATAGCTGTGCTTGCCGCAATTCTATTCCCGGTGTTTGCCAAAGCGCGTGAAAACGCCCGGCGCACCAGTTGTTTGAGTAATGTCAAACAAATCGGTTTGGCGTTTTTGCAATATACGCAAGATTATGACGAAGCTTACCCGCTGACTTCCTATCGCCCCGATGCCAGCCACTTGAACTATTCCTGGACGGTTGGCGCAGAGCCTTATATGAAGAGCATCCAGCTATTTCGCTGCCCCAGCGACACCGGACAAAAATGGCAAGCTCCGGTGACACCGGAATCGGGAGCCAATTATTTCACCACTTCATATTTAATGAATGCCTACATGGCGGGCGGCGGACAGTTTGGAAAGCTCTCAGCGATTCAAGCACCTGCAACCGTGGCTTTACTCACCGAATCGAACCGTGGCGAGCCTACCGCCCTGGGCGGCGGCGACCATTTTCACCCCTTTCGCTGGGGAGCAGGTAGTGGAATTTCCGGCCTGCCCGAACAGGGTTCATCAGGCGAATATATGAATACCGCCACCTGGGACGAAACCAAACAGCAGCCACGGGAAGTGGCCGTTACCCGGCATCAGGAAGGTTTTATCGTCGGTTATGCCGATGGACATGTGAAATGGCATAAGTGGGGCCAGGTATGGCCGCCACGGAGCGGACAGGG
>DAITOV010000064.1:0-17584 GCA_036833945.1 Abditibacteriia bacterium | reverse complement strand
TGAGAAAGAATCCCACTTTGGCATACATGCGTGGCAGTTGATTCTCCACGACGGGGAATTGCGGGCTGGGGCCGTCGCAGTGCCAGCCGATGGCTTTAAATTGCTCGTTCTCTTTGGGCGTGGGGGGCCGCACAAAGACATGTGAGGTAGTGAGTTGAATATTCCATCCCAGCAAGTCTGCAATGAGCGGAAAAGTGGCTGGCCAATCGAGTAGGGGAAGGAGTGCGTCATGCCGGGCCACGGCGTTACGAATTTCGACTGTCTGAGTTTCATCCCCGCCCCGCTCTTCCCGAGCCAGTTCATCGACAATTTTTGTGAAATGGGCGATTTGCTCTCTATTCAATACATTGCGGACGACAAGAAATCCATCCCGCTGGAAGGCTTCGCGCTGCTGTGGGGTCATGGTAATCATGAACAGTATTATTGCGCTTTTTTAGCCAGCGAGCGTCCGTTGCAACGCTCATAAAATCGCCTTTTTCGCTCATGTATTAGGTCTTTGATCTTTGGTCTTGGGTCTTGGAGGGAAACCGCTGGTGTGAAGATTTACTCCAGCCTCCAGCCTCCAGCCTCTCTTATCACAGCCCTCTATGTTCCGACTGCGCCTGTTTGCGATAAGCGGCAGGGGTGAGGTTGTAGCGTTTTTTCCAGGCGCGGCCGAAGTGGGTTGGGCTGGCGAAGTGAAGTTGGCCCGCGATAGTGTTAATGGGAAGGTTGGTGTTCTCCAACAGGTTGCGCGCCGTTTCCAGGCGATGGTTTTGCAAATAGTCGCGGGGCGATTGCTGCATCCAACGGGCGAAGCTGCGGCGGAATTGGGCCGGGCTGAATGCGGCTGCGCGTGCCAATTCTGTAACACCGATTTCCGGATGCTGATGTGCCAGGGCCAGGGTTTTCTGCAACCAGTCGGGGAGGGCTTGGCGCGTGGCAGTGACAAGATCGTCGTCACGCAACTGTTGCCATAGTAGAGCCACCACGGCGCGGCAGAGGCCATCGCGCAACAATGCGCCTTCGCTGGTGGCGGGCGCATCCACAATTGTCGCCATGAGTGTGCGCAATTGAACAAATTCGTCATGCGTTGGCTGCCAGATATGTGGGCTTGGCAAAAGCGGCAGAATTTCGAGATGCCCAAACAGTTGAGCGTGCAGCCCCAACGTGAGCCAGTGGGCACCGAGTGAATGGGCACTGCCATCTCCGGCATGGAGGGTGCGGGGCCGGTTGGGAGGCCACAGCAGTGCCTGGCCGGGGCCAAGGCAAAAATCGGCATCGGGAGTTTGGGCTTGCAATATCCCATCTTCCACCAGCCACAGGCCGTGGCAACCGTGAAAAACCTGGGAGAGCGTCCGCCCGGCAGGCCATTGGTGCCTGGCTTTCCACTGCAAGCGCACTTCGAAGTGTGAGGCTAAGTTTGCAGGCGAACCGGGAAGTGCCATGAGCAGTAACAACAATCCTATAAAGAATTGCGAAAACTTGCGGCGAAGCTCGCGTGGCCGAAGGCTTTGCGTGCTATGAACGCCGGAGAGTAAGGATGTTATAAAACAAAAAACGACCCACAAACGTGGATCGCTTTAATATCGAACTAAAAATAGCGGCGGAGGGACTCGAACCCCCGACACGTGGATTATGATTCCACTGCTCTAACCAGCTGAGCTACGCCGCCGTAAGCAAAGATGAAAGGAGGAAGAACGGACTCAAATTATACTATTTCAGTCGCTGTTCGTCCAGGCTTCATCATGCCCGTTTTTAATCGTCTTGCGACTGGCGACGGATTTTCTTGCGCTTCTTGAGCTTACGCATCTTGCGCTCTTCAATTTTGCGACGGCGGTCGGCGTGTTCGTTGCGAATGGCGTCACCGGTCTGGCGGTCGAGCGCTTCCAACGGAGCGGCATCATAAGACTGTAAGCGAGCGGTATCAACTGGCATGTGTAAGAGAACCTTTTTAACTTTCCTAAAAACTGCTTTTTTAAAAACCTTCGTTAAACAACTGTTGCCCGAAGGGAGCAAACCTGTAAAATTATAGCACGCAGAAATTTAGTGTCAACGAAAGGACTAAAGAAAATTTATGAAACAACCCATTCGCGTTGCGATAACCGGCGCTGCAGGTAACATCGGCTATGCCCTGGCTTTCCGTGTCGCTTCCGGTCAATTGTTTGGCCCGGATCAGCCGGTCGCTCTTAATCTCATCGAAATTCCCCAGGGCGCAGGCGCTCTTGAAGGCGTCGTCATGGAATTGGAAGATTGCGCTTTCCCGCTCTTGAAAGACGTTGTCGCTACCACCGACCTCAACACCGGTTTTTCCGGCGTGAACTGGTCGCTGCTCATCGGTTCGGTGCCGCGCAAAGCCGGCATGGAGCGCAGCGATTTGCTGGGCATCAACGGCAAAATCTTCGTCGAGCAGGGTAAAGCCATCCAGAACAACGCCGCTTCCGATGTCCGCGTGCTGGTTGTCGGCAACCCCTGTAACACCAACTGCCTCATCGCCAGCAGCAGCGCTCCCGACGTGCCCAAGAGCCGCTGGTTCGCCATGACCCGTTTGGACGAGAACCGCGCCAAGAGCCAACTCGCCAAGAAAGCCAATGTCGATGTCTCGGAAGTCGATCGTCTGGCCATCTGGGGCAACCATTCGCCCACCATGTATCCCGACTTCGCCAACGCCCGCATCGGCGGCAAGCCGGTCGGTCAGGTCATCTCGCACACCGCCTGGTTGGAAAATGAATTCCTCACCACCGTCGGCCAGCGTGGCGCGGCCGTCATCAAAGCCCGTGGCGCCAGCTCGGCTGCTTCGGCTGCCAACGCCGTTGTCGATTCCGTGGTTAGCCTGAGCAGCCCCACTCGCGGCGACGACTGGAATTCGGTGGCCGTGCATTCCGACGGCAGCTATGGCATTCCTGCCGGTATCATCTGCTCATTCCCGACTCGCAGCAACGGTCAGGAAATCGAAATCGTGCAGGGCGTGCCGCTCGACGACTTTAGCCGTGGCAAAATCGAAATCACCGTCAACGAACTGCTCGAAGAAAAGAGCATGGTTGCCGATCTGCTCGCGAAATAAGATTTCTCTTGACTCGATAAAACAAAAAACCCCCGGATTTCTCCGGGGGTTTTTTTATTGCAAGGAATTGGCTTAGCTGCCTTCGCCTGCGGGCTCTGCGTCCGGAGCCGGAGCTTCGGTGGCATTGTTTGCTACGGGCTCGTCTGCGGGTTCGCCGCCGCCGCAACCAGCGACGAGAGCGCTACCAGCGATTACACCCAATGCAGCCAACATTCCAAAACGCTTGATCCAATTTTTCATTTAAAAAATCCTCCCAACAAAATTAACCGACAGAGTGAAGCGGAGTATAAACGCTGTTATATTCCACTGCAAGATAGAAGATTGAGAATTTCCTGCCGCGCCATCAAACGATAACGTCAGGCTTTTCAACTCAGGCCTTGGTTTCCGTGCTGGCCGGGGCAGGCGTAGGAGCGGGGGCGCTGGTTGTGGGGCTTGAAGAACCCGTATTCTTTTTGGTGTCGGTAATATAAAAGCCGCTGCCTTTGTAGATGGTGCGCACGGGATGGAAGATTTTCTGAACTTCTCCTTCGCACTGCGGGCATGGCGGCGCATCGGCCCCGACTTCCTGCCAGATCTCAAACTGGTTCTCACACTTGGTACAACGATACTCGTAGTTCGGCACAGTCAAACACTCCCAAAATCATTCATGAAAAAAGACGCAAAAACTTGCGCCTTTTTTAGTTTATTTGAAGTCTGCGCCTGGTGTCGATATTAGTCGTCGTGATCGACGACGAAGGCAATTTCTACCGTGGCGCGATAATTCGTGATTTTACCGTCCGCCACTTCGCCCGACAACGTTTCCACATGAAAACTTTTCACGTTGCGTAACGTTTTGCAGGCTTCACCTACTGCCGCTTCAGCGGCACGCGCGAAACTCTCATTCGACTGGCCAATGATTTTGACGACTTTTACAACAGACATGGTAACCCCTCGCTTCGTTTTATTTGCGCCAGTCGCTTTCTGCGCAAAGTGGGGGCCGAGGTGAAGGTCAATAACGAATTTGTTAAAGCAGGTGAGTAGGTAGTAGACGGTAGATAGCATAAAGGGAGGCAACTGGGCGTTGAGGGCAATATGTAGCCTGCTCAGCCCTTCGTCCATCTTAGCTAACATTACAGTCTGTAAATTAAGTTGTTATGCAGCCTGTCACTTTTCGTGATGCTTCGAGCTTTATTTGCGAACCCCGAGCGTGAGCGACGGGCTGACCTCCCAGTTTCGCAAGCGTTTACGCCAGCCCGTCGCTCACGCTCGGGGTTCGCAAATAGAGGCATTTATCCAGCGTGAAGGATAAGTAGAAACTTATTTTACAGAGTAGATATAGCAAGAAAACTCCGAGTAGCCACTTCAACATCGGGAGCGCTCCAGACAGCGCGAATCACAGCCACGCCATGCGCTCCCTTTTCCAGGCATTGGCCGGTATTTTGGGGAGTAATGCCGCCTATCGCCAGCACTGGGATGGAAATTTTATCCGTTAATTGGGCGAGCGCTTCCAGCCCGGCAGGAGTGCCTTCGGGGTGGGTAAGGGTTGGAAAAACCGAGCCGAAAACCAGATAATTACAACCTTCCTGCTCTGCGCGCCGGGCGGTTTCCAGTGAATGCACGGATTGACCCACTAAAAAATCCTCACCCAGAACGGCGCGTGCCTGCGATACCGATTGGGCTTCTCGCAGATGAACGCCTACCCCCAGTGCACGGGCGATTTCAATTTCGCTGTTGATAACCAGATTGGCATTGTATCGCTCGCAAAGTTCTTTTGCAGCGGTTGCCAGGGAGACTAATTCCTCACCGGAAATATCTTTTTCGCGCAGTTGTATCAGGCGAGCGCCGCCAACAAGCGCCGCTTCAAGGGCAGCGTTCCAATCGGGTTGCATGAGCGAGCTTTGCGTCACCAGCATTAAACGGGGAAAAGTCATTTCCATTACAGCGGTATTAAGTTCTTGTTTCGCGGCGAAAAGAGGCTTCTAAATGCTATACACTGCGACGACGAAATGGAAAGTTTGCTGCAATCGGGGGCATTTTGGCAATCGTTCGGTATAGGACTCATTGGCACGCTGAAGGTGTTTGTCATGGGCTTGGCCGGATTTATTTTTGTGCGCCGTGGCTGGCTGGAAGCGCGCGGCATGCAGGTCATGAGCCAAATGGTCGCCTGGCTCACTTTGCCTTGCCTGGTAATCTATCGCTTTGCCTTGAGCTTCGATCCCAAGACTTTCCCCGAATGGTGGAAGTTCGTGCTGATTGGCCTGGCCATCACCATCGGCGGTTTGCTGCTGGGCAAGCTCGTTGCCTGGCGGCACGGCAATAACGACGAAGCGACGCTGCTGGTTGGCTTCCAGAACGCCGGATTTTTCGTATTGCCGATGTTACAGGCGCTGTTGCCCGAAGCGGAATTTTCGCGTGGCGCGTTGATGCTGTTCATGCTTATCATCCCGTTTAACGCCAGCCTGTGGTTTTGCGGTTCGTGGTTTTTGTTGGGCGACAAACGTTTCCAGCTCAAGACCATCTTCACGCCGCCGTTCTGCGCGACGATTTTTGCCTTGTTCTTTTACGGACTATTGCACGACTGGACGCATGGTTTCAACGACACCATCCCGATGCAGGTGCTGTTTGGCGATGCCGAAAGCGGCGACGTGGGTGCGATTCAGTTGATCGGCGACCTGACCGTGCCACTTGCCACCATCCTGCTAGGTGCTTCGATTGCCGATTCATTGCGTGGCCGCATCTCCGAATTTTCCGGCAAACGGGCTGCCATTGAAGTGACTTTGATGAAGATGCTGATCTTCCCCGGCATCGGCTATGGTTTGCTCTATTTGTTAGGCAAAATGGACGGCACGGAATATTGGCAGCATCCCACCGTAATGTTGCTCATCATTTTGCAATTCGCCGCACCACCCGCGACGGGCCTGAGCGTGTTTGCCCAACAACACGGCTACAGCATGAAGTTCATTCCGCTGGCGTGTTTGATTTCTTATTTGGTGTGTTTGATTACGGTTCCGTTTTTCGTGGCGTTGGTACGATGAAGAACCACGCGCGTAAGCAAGTGGATTGAATTGACTTAATGCTAAGCCGAAAGAATGCTGGAAATAAGCAATAAGCTGTAACAATCCACTTGCTTACGCGCGTGGTTCTTCATGAGTTCACAACACCCGTTTCCGGGCTACTAGCGGTGGCGTACAGCTTGCGTGGAATGCGCCCGGCCAGATGCGCCAAACGTCCGGCTTCGATGGCGGCCTTCATGGCTTTTGCCATCATCAGCGGTTCTTTGGCACCGTAAATGGCGGTTTGCATCAGCACGGCGTCGGCGCCCAGTTCCATCGCGATGGCGGCGTCCGAGGCGGTGCCTACACCCGCATCCACAATCACCGGCACGTTGGCTTTTTCGATGATGATCTGCAAGTTGGTGGTATTGCGAATACCCAGGCCCGAACCGATAGGGGCGGCCAGCGGCATCACGGCGGCGCAACCGGCATCTTCGAGTTTGCGGCAGATGATGGGGTCGTCGATGCAGTAGGGCAGCACCACGAAACCGTCGTCCACCAGTTCGCGAGTGGCGACCAGCAACTCTTCGTTATCGGGAAAGAGAGTATCGGGGTCGCCGATGACTTCGAGCTTCACCCAGTTGGTGCCCAGGGCTTCACGGGCCAACTGAGCAGTGAGCACTGCGTCTTTGGCGGTGTAGCACATGGCGGTGTTGGGCAGCAGGGCGATATCTTTGAGATAGTCGGTCAGCATTTCACCGGGCTTTTCGTCGGTGGGAATGCGGCGCACCGCCACCGTCACCATCTGCGAGCCGCTGGCGTCGATACATTCACGCATCAGCGGATAGGCCACGCCTTTTCCCGTTCCAACCCACAAGCGCGAACTAAAACTCTTACCGGCTATTACTAATTCATCATTCATAATTCATCCTTCATCGTTAAGCTTCATCCGCCCTGGACGGCGCGTATAATTTCAATTTCATCGCCTTCTTCAAGTGCAGTGGTAGCGTGATCGTCACGTCGCACCACTTTGCCGTTACGGGCCACGGCAATGCCGATGGCGGGCATTTGCAATTCCTGCAAGAGGAGAGCGATGGTTGGTGTCTGCACTTCTTTTTCCTCTCCGTTCACTTTCAAGCGCATGGTGTGAGAACTCCGGTAGTTTGGCGCGACGCGGAAAAATCGGGTGGAATTTCCCCGTCGTTTAAAATGGCATCGGCGATGAGCTGTGCCGTGATAGGTGTGAGCAGAATGCCGTTGCGGAAATGCCCGGTCGCAACCAGCACGTTTTGCAGGGCGGTTTTGCCCAGCATCGGCAAGCCGTCGATACTGGCCGGACGCAGCCCCGTCCAGTGTTCCTCGATATTCCAGTCCCTGGCCGCAGGCACCAGGCCGCTGGCGGCTTCGAGCAAGAATTCCCGGGCTTGCGTGGAAGTGGTTTTATCGTAGCCGCGCTCGACCATCGTTGCGCCGATGAGCACCCGTCCGTCGCGTCGCGGCACCAGATAGACGTCGCGGCTGTAGAGCACCCGGTCTACCTTTTCATCCGGCCTGGCCGAGAGCACTTCGCCTGCGATAGGCCGAATGCCGCGCGCATCGTCCGGGGCGAGCAGGGCGCTCCAGGCACCGCCGCAAAGCAGCACTTTATGCCCCTGGCTTTTGGCCTCTTCCAAAGTGAGAGGTGAATTTTCGTGCAAAAGCACTCCGGCGCGCTCACTGGCCAGGCGCAAGGCGGCAACCAGTTTCCGGTTATCGACCTGGCCCTCATCGGGCAGCAGCAGGGCACGATGCCCGTTGAACTGGGCGTCTTCCACCCGCAAACCTTGCTGGCGTTGCATGGCAAAATGCCGGAGCGTGTCTTCATCGCGCAGGTTGGAAATGTAGAGGATGCCCGGTTGGCGCCAGTCGGAAGTGGGCGCGCCTTGCATGGAAAGCTCGATATCGATGCCACTGGTTGCTAACAACTCCCCGGCAAAGGCAGGGTAGAGCGAGCGGCTCTGCAAACACAACTCGAAGAAGGCGCTGCGTGTGGGAAGAGTTTCCTCGTGCGAAGGCGGATGCACGGCGGCTTCGCATTGCGCGGCCAGCATTCCGGCTGCTGCGTGACTGGCTTCGCGGCCGATGGTGCCCTGCTCGAAGAGTTGAACTTGCGCGCCACCCTGGGCTAATCGCCAGGCGCAGGCCAGGCCGATAACGCCGCCACCGATGACTACAATATCGCTCCGAGACTTCTTCATTCCTCAAACGAGTATATTGCACGTCTCTCATTGCGTCAGGCTCGGCCATATCCCGGTAGAATATAAAACTGCTAATGACTCTTTTTGGGTAAAAAATACTGCGTTCCTGCTCGGACAAAGCTATGAAAAACAAGGCTCTCTCATGTTGTCAATCGTGTGAAGAAAAAGACCTGCCCAACGACCAACGGCGTAAATTCCTGCAAGGCGCTGCCGTCGCGGTCGGCAGCATTGCTTTTGGCCTGCCCGCCGTGGCCAACACCGATGCCCCGGCGGCGGAAACAGATGAACTGCTCCTCCCGCTGCCGGCGCAGGTTTTAGAAAAAGTGGGCGGTTTTGAAATTGTGGAAACCGCAGACGATAAAATCATCGTCGCCCGCACCGGCCCCGCCAGCATCGTGGCCTGCTCGGCGATCTGTACCCACAAAGGCTGCACTGTGGGTTACGAACACGAAAGTGGACAGTTCGTGTGCCCCTGTCACGGCGCGCGCTACGAAACGACCGGTAAAGTGGTAAAAGGACCGGCCAAGCGCGATTTGAAGTCGTACAAAACCCGTCCGGTATTGGGATTGTCTTCTTCACAAGCCAGCGAATGACCAATCCGCCCCGCCCTTAAATTGCGTCAACTTTGAGCGTAGCCGAAGGCTTTGCGTGCTATGAATGTTGAGGAGTTAGACAGCCAATATATCGCACTGTAATACATTATGAGGCGAGAATGATAATGGATTATTATTATTGACCACTTGCAGGGTGAACGTTCTTAGGCTAAATTTAAGCATCGGTAATACTGATAAGATGACTCGGATTTTCCTCCGGTTCTCATAGCCAAAAATAATTTTCGTATCGCTTTGTTAGCTGCCATGTTCACCAAAAAATGGCGTTTAAAACGGAAAGAGCACCACGCGCATGAGGCGCATTGCAGTGCGCTCTGTTGCGCGCGTGCGGGCCAGTGCGCGGTTGTTTCCCATATTAACTGCGAAGCGAGCGAGGCAGCGCGTCTGCGCGACCTGGGTGTTCGTGAAGGGGCTGTCGTCACAGTAGTGCGCGATGGCGATCCTTTGGTCATCGGGGTTGAGGATGCCCGTTTTGGCATTGGGCGAAGTGCGGCGATGAACATCTTATGTCAGGTTGTTGAATAAAACACATCATGTCGCGTACTTTAGATAGTCTCAAGCCGGGCGATGAAGCGGTTGTTCGCTCCCTGGACGGCGAGCCGGAAGCATTCGGCCGATTAATGGAAATGGGCCTTTTACCGGGCACGCCGGTGAAAGTCGTCCGTTTTGCCCCTCTGGGCGATCCTATCGAAATTGTCATCCGAGGCTATCACCTCTCCCTGCGCCGCGCCGAGGCGGCCGGAATCGTCGTCGAGTAGATTATCCCATGGCCGTTGAACTTCAAACCCAAACTTCTTCTCCTGCAACCCGGTTGCAGCGCATCGCGCTGGCCGGGAACCCCAACGCCGGAAAAACCACGCTTTTCAACGCCCTGACGGGTATGCGCCAGAAGGTCGGGAACTATCCCGGCGTCACGGTGGAAAAGAAAGAAGGCCGCTGCCGCCTCACGGCGGGGCAGGACGTGACGATCCTCGACATCCCCGGCACCTATTCCCTGGCCCCCAAATCGCCAGACGAAGAAGTAGCGCGCGACGTGCTTCTGGGGCTGCGCGGCGATACTCCGGTGCCGGATGCGGTCGTCATCGTCGTCGATGCCTCCAACCTGGAGCGCAACCTGTATCTGGCAACGCAGATTCTCGATCTCGGCATTCCCGCTGTCATTGCGCTCAACATGAACGACGTGGCCGCCAAGGCTGGAAAAAGCGTTGATGCCAAGCAACTGAGCCAGGATTTAGGCGTGCCGGTAGTGAGCTTGATCGCCAACAAGGGCGAAGGAATTCCCCAACTCAAGGCCACGCTGCTCAAGCAGTTAGAAGCAAGCCAACCACCGCAATTAGAGTTGGCCGAACCGCTGGCAAGCGCGCGCGAACGTTTGGCAAAAGCCCTGGGGCATGCCGGGCAGAGCGATATTGCTGCCCATGGAATCGCGTTGCGGCTACTGGCCAGCGATATTTCTGCTGGTGTGGTGAGCCAGGTTTACGGCACCACCGTCGCCGATATTTTAGCCGAGGCACGCACCGATTCTAAACTGACACCCCTGGCCGCCGCCGCCGCTGAAACGGTAGCGCGCTATGCGATGTTGGGAACCATTGTTGGAAAATCCCAACAGCAGAGTAGCGAGCAGCGCGGCAAATCGTTCACCGATAAGGCCGATGCCATCCTCACTCACAAATTCTGGGGATTGGTGATTTTCGCCCTCATAACGCTGCTGGTCTTCCAGACGATTTTCTCCTGGGCCAGCGTTCCGATGGACTTTATCGATGGCACCACCACGGCAATTGGCGATTATGTGCGCACCCTGATGGCGGACGGCCCATTGGAAGACTTGGTGGTCGATGGCATCATCGCCGGTGTCGGCGCGGTGATTATCTTCTTGCCGCAGATTTTGATTCTGTTCTTCTTCATCGGCCTACTGGAAGATACCGGCTACATGGCGCGCGCCGCGTTCATCATGGATCGCCTGATGGGCAAGGTTGGTTTGCACGGCCGGGCTTTCATCCCGCTGATGAGCAGCTTCGCCTGTGCTATTCCCGGCATTATGGCGGCACGCACCATTTCATCGCGCGCCGACCGCATGACCACGATTCTGATTGCACCGCTGATGTCGTGCTCGGCGCGTATGCCGGTATATATCCTGATGATCGCGACGTTTATCCCGACAGCCAAGCTCTTCGGGTTTCATATCACGTTGCCGTTTAAAGATTTCTATATCGGCTTGACCCTGCCCGCGCTGGTGATGTTCAGCATGTTCGCGCTGGGTGTCATCGTGGCGATGATCGTTGCCTGGGTGCTCAAGAAAACCATGTTCGTGGGGCCGCCGCCGCCGCTGATGCTGGAGTTGCCCCCATATAAAATGCCCTCCTGGCGCAACATTATTGTGACGATGTGGGAGCGCGGGTCGGAATTCCTCAAGCGTGCCGGAACCATTATTCTGGCTATTTCCATCGTGCTGTGGTTTGCGCTGACATACCCCAAAGTGCCCGAAGCTCAGCTCCCGGCCGATGAAGCTCAGGCGGCATCGATGCAATTGAGCCATTCCATCGCCGGGCGGGTGGGGCATGTTGTCGAGCCGGTGATCGCTCCTCTGGGCTATAACTGGAAAATTGGTGTTGGTTTGATTGGTGCCATGGCGGCGCGTGAAGTGTTCGTTTCCACCATGGGCACGGTATATGCTGTGGCAGATGCTGATGAGGAATCGCAAACGCTCAAAGAGCAGATGAAGAACGACCGCTGGCCGGACGGCAGGCCGGTGTGGACGGCACTGACAGCGATTTCGCTTCTGGTGTATTTCGTGATTGCGATGCAGTGCATCTCGACACTGGCCGTCGTGAAACGTGAAACCAACAGTTGGAAATGGCCGATCTTCATGCAGGTGTATCTCACAGCACTGGCCTGGATTTTGGCTTTGATCGTCTATCAGGGCGGGCGTTTCCTGGGCTATTAGGGAGTGAACTCCAATGCAGGATATTCTGGTTTATATTATTGTCGCTGGTGCCGCCTATTACCTGGTAAGAACGGTGTGGGGCGTTTTCAGCAGTGGCAAAAGTGGCTGTGGTAGTTGCGGCTCGGGTTGCGCATCGAAGCCCAAGCCTGCTCAATCGAGTGGTTTGTTGCAGATTGAGGTTAAGAGTTCGAAGAAATAATTAAGCTGTAAAATAAATTTATTCTTCGTTTTTGTGTAGGGCGGGTGCTTTGATTTGCGAACCTCGAGCGTGAGCGACGGGCACGATTTCCTTGCTTTAATTTCCTTTTTGTCCGAGCCCGTCGCTCACGCTCGGGGTTCGCAAATTGAGTTCAAGTCGGCAATAGCAGGCTTTCTGTCATTAATTGCGAAAACTTGCGACGGAGTTTGCGTAGCCGCAGGCTTTGCGTGCTATCAACACGCTAGAGTAAAAATCAAAGCCATCGCTTTTCAAAACCAGCTCTCCTTTGCTATAGTCTTTAGGTTTGTTTTTGCCGATGTCTTCTTACTCCGCCGTTTTCACCTACCTTGCACGCCGCGCTCGCTGCTGCGTGTCTCCCCGCCGCACTTCTGGTGCGGTCGGTCCACGCTAATCGTCTTTTCCTCCGATTAATCTTTCCGGCTGAGCCGCATCGTAGTAGGTGTGCGGATTGAGCCGTGTGCTTTCGCGCGCCGCCATAAGTGGCTGGCCGTGCCGCGAAAGTTTCCCCGTGTTTGTCGTTTTTTAATTTGTCGCAGGAAAAGTTGAAGATATGAGTACAGTTCAAGAAGTCGTGCCCTCCGGTGGTTTGGGGCAAACCCTCAAGCAGGAATGGTTTCCCAATATTCGCGCCGATCTCCTTTCGGGAACCGTGGTGGCGTTGGCGCTTATCCCCGAAGCGATTGCGTTTTCGATTATCGCCGGTGTCGATCCTAAAGTTGGTTTATACGCCTCGTTCATCATCGCTGTTCTCACCGGTATCTTCGGTGGCCGCACCGGTATGATCTCCGCCGCCACCGCTGCAATGGCAGTTTTGTTCGTCACCCTGGTGAAAAACCACGGCATCGAATATATGTTCGCCGCCACCATCCTCACCGGAATTTTGCAGTTCGCCATTGGCGCGGCTGGTTTTGGGCGGTTCATGCGTTTTGTGCCGCGCGCCGTGATGGTGGGCTTCGTGAATGCGTTGGCAATTCTCATCTTCCTGGCCCAGTTGCCGCAATTCAAAGGTGCCAACTGGATGATGTATGTCATGGTCGCCGCCAGCCTGGGTATCATCTACGGCTTGCCACGCATTACTAAAGCCGTCCCCTCGGCGTTGGTGGCGATTCTGGTGATGACGGTGGTTGCCATCGCCTTCAAACTACCGCTGGGCACCGTGGGCGATATGGGAGAATTGCCGCAATCGCTGCCGCTTTTCGGTTTGCCGCAAGTGCCGCTGACTTTTGAGACGCTGCAGATCATTTTCCCCTATGCCCTTGCCATGTCTGTTGTGGGCTTGCTTGAATCGCTTTTAACGGCATCCTTGCTGGATGACCTCACCGAAACCACCAGCGATAAAAATCGCGAGTGCAAAGCACAGGGGCTGGCAAACTTCGTGACTGGCTTTTTCGGTGGCATGGGCGGCTGTGCCATGATCGGGCAGTCGGTCATCAACTTCAAGTCGGGCGGGCGCGGGCGGTTATCTTCATTTGCTGCCGGCGCCTTGTTGCTGTTCTTCATTCTGGTGCTGGGCGAATGGGTGCGCCAGATTCCGATGGGCGTGCTGGTGGCGGTGATGTTCATGGTTTCCATCGGCACTTTCGATTGGGCCAGCTTCAAGAGCTTGCAGTTCCATCCGCGCAGCGAATCGGTAGTCATGATTGCGACTGTGGTAGCGGTGGTTTATACCCACAATCTCGCCATTGGCGTGGGAGTGGGCATTATTCTGAGCGCTCTTTTCTTTGCCCGCAAAGTCGCCAAGTTCGTCTCTATTACCAGCAGCCTGGATGAAGCGACGCAAACCCGCACCTATGTGATCTGGGGGCAGTTATTCTTCGTTTCCACCGATGAGTTTTTGAAGAGCTTCGATTTCGAGGAGCGTATCAAACACGTGAAATTAGATCTCACCCACGCCCATCTGTGGGATAGTTCCGCAGTGGCGGCGATTGATAAAGTGGTGTTTCGTTTGCGTCGCAGCGGACACGAGGTTGAGCTGCACGGTTTGAATGAAGCTTCTCAGACTATCATCGAGCGATTGGCGTTGCACGATAAAGAACATTTGAGTGAGGCTGAGTTAGCGCATTAGCAAATGGCGCTGTAAAATATCAGCATGAGTCGTGTTATCGTTATCGTCAATCCGGGTTCCGGTTCGTTTACAGAGGAGTTTCGCGCGCTTATCGAAAATGAACTCACGGCTCGCAATGTAGAGTTTGCCATTCGTGAAACCGACCCGGAAAATGGCGGCTCGGAAATCGTGCAGGAGGCGATCGACGAAGGTGTTTCCCACCTCATCGCCTGCGGCGGCGACGGCACCATCATGAGCGTGGTCAACGGCATTGCCACGGCGGTGGAAAATAACGCCGAGCCGCCGCTGCTTTCAATTATCCCCGGTGGCACAGCCAACTTGCTGGCCGGGGCGCTGGGCATTCCATCGGATGTTAAAGAGGCGGTCGGCGTGGCCATTGAAGGCCGCGAGCGCACCATCGACCTGGGCCGCTGTGGCGAGCACTTTTTTGCATTGGGGCTGGGCATGGGCCTCACCGAACGGTTGGTTTCCCAAACCAGTGCCCAGGAAAAAGAAAAAATCGGCAAGCTGGCCTACGCCAAAGCAATGCTGGCCGAAATGGGCGATAAGCCGCCAACCTTCCACTTCAAGCTGGATGATAAAGCCAAACAGAGCACGCGCGGCGTGGCGATCGTCATCGCCAATGCCGGGCACATCGGCAACGGGCTTTCGTTCGCGCCGGATGCCGAGATGGACGATGGTTTGCTGGATTTATGCGTTCTGCACCGCTTCTATTTCCGCGACATTGTGCGCATGATCTGGCGTTCGCTGTGGGGAAATTTGCCCGAAGATCGCGTCGTCTCGTTCTTCCAGGCCAAACGGGTTGAGATTGAGAGCAACCCTCCGCTGGATCTGCAAGTCGATGGCGAAGTGGTGGATATGACCACTCCCCTGGTTGCGCAAGTATTACCCCGGGCACTGACTGTTCGGGTTCCGGCTACATAAAATCCCGGTCGCAGAGCACGCAAAGCCTTCTACTGCCAACTTCGTCGCAATTGCTTTTGATTGAATTCACCACAGATGAACACAGATAAACACAGATGGGCTTTAAACTGGGGGTTTCGTTTATCTCCAAACAATTTAATGTACTGCTGTTAGTAGAAAGCGTGATGGTGCGTTTCACTAACCAATATTTTATCTGTGTTTATCTGTGGTTAATTTCTAAAACGGTCTATTATTTTCTTTCCGTTACAACGCCTTCCAGCGCTCCACCGAGGCCAAAACGCTTTGCCAGGCTTGCTCGGCATTTTTAATTCCGGTCAGTTCAATCTCGTTCCCCTCGAACGTTTGATAATCCGTGAGAAATCCTTCGATCTCTTTGATCTGGCGTAACGGCACATCATTGAGATCGCGCACTTCGTCCCACACCGAAGCCGCACCGGAGAGAGAAACCGGACAGCAGAGCACCCGATCGTTTTCTTCCCCGTTTTTAATCAATCCAATCGAGCCGATAACCCGCGCCCGCACCAGGCAGCCGGGAAAGCAAGGCTGGTCGATAAGCAGCGCCACGTCGATGGCGTCGCCGTCTTCGGCGTGGGTTTGGGGAATGAAGCCGAAATCGCACGGCCACACCATGCCGCCGCGCAGAATGCGGCGCAGTTCGATGATGCCGTAGGTCTCTTTCCAGGCGTATTTATGGCCCGAGCCTTTGGGGGTTTCGATGATGACGTTGACGCCGTAGGGTTCGTTGGCATCGTCGGTGTAGAAGGGCGGGATGTGGTTGAAGTTGACGTTCATTTTAAAATTTTTGTATGTTGTGCTCGATAATTGCGCGGTGAAATTCCCTTCCAGGCTTTAAAGCGTCGGGAGAAGTGTTGTTCATCGCAAAATCCCAAGTAAAGGGCGATTTCCCAGCACGGGCTTTGGGTTTCGCTCAGGCGCTTACAGGCTTCCTGGTAACGCATTTCATCGAAGTATTTACCCGGCGGCAGACCTGCTCGCCGTTGGAAGTTACGACGAAAAGTCTCATAGTTGATGCCTAATTCAAGGGCAATCTTTTTAAGATCGGGAGGATGGGACAAATTGGTAGAGAGCATGATACATGCCCGTTCGAACCAGTCGCTTAGCGCATGTTCGGTGCTCTTAGGTATGGCTGCTTCCAGCATCTCGAGCAGAAACACCAGGTATTGAGCTGTTTCACGCGCTAAGCCCACAGCCGTCGTGGGCCGGGGAGCGTGGAGCAAAGCTTGTAATTCATCAATCCAAGGCTGGGGGGTATCGAGATGCCATACCGGCGCTTGAGGGGAAAGCAAGTGAGCTTTTTGCAATAAGTCGAAGACCTCTCCTTCAAAGCCCAGGCACAGTTCATTCCACACGTCGGCTTCCCCGGGAGCGTAGCGATGCTTCTGCCCGGGAAACGCAATAAAAAAATCGCCGTATTCCAGAGGGCATTCAAAGCCGTTTTCATCGTTATAGAAACCGGCGCTGCCTTCGAGCATCATCACCAGATAGTAGTTGTTGCTTGTTTGCTTGGGGTGTTCGACATTCCACCAGTGATTGAGTTGCCCCTTGGTTCCGCTACCACCGGCCAGCAATCGCCCCAGGGCGCTCTGTGCCACACTGAAGAAGTAAAGTTCGTTGGTATTACGAAAAGGTGCCTTTTGTTGCGTCTTGCTCATAATATACAAGTATTTATACCAAATAATACGTATATTCAGTGTGGTTTAAGGGGAATAATAAGTGGGTGAGTATTTGATGTTGAATTTTCCTGAGTCGAAGTCGTAACTTAACTGTTTATTGAATAAGCCTGTCTGGGAGCCAATATGTTAAATGAGCCAAACCGCAAGCAAGTAAGGAAAGCTTTTACTTTAATCGAACTGCTTGTGGTCATAGCAATAATATCAATCCTTGCTGCCGTTTTATTTCCGGTATTCGCCCGCGCCAGGGAAAATGCGCGGCGTTCGAGCTGTCAGAGCAACCTCAAGCAAATTAGTTTAGGGGTGCTGCAATACATTCAGGACTATGACGGCAGGTTTCCCAAGTATGCTTATAATGCGGATGCGGCTCCAACTGCGGCCGAAGGTGGTTCCTGGACGGCATATACATACTGGTATTGGCCCAATATGATCTACCCCTACGTCAAGAACCAGCAGGTTTTCATCTGCCCATCTTCTCCGCTGGCGGGTACGAAATATAACTTTACGACCGCCGGCCCTTCGATTCAACATTATGGCGCGAATATCAGCATAATCCCCGCACAGGCGGCGCAGAGTGTGGCTGAGAGCGCCGTTGTCGCTCCGGCTAATACCTATCTTTTCCTGGATGCGGGTTACTATACGGTTTCCTACTCGGCTGCTACCGATAGTCATGGGACCTCATACGCATACGTGCCGGGAATATGCAGCATGTTCCCCACCGCTATTACCGAGGCCTACAGGAAAGATTGCGAACGTGGTAGGCATTTCGATGGTGCCAACGTCGCTTTTGTCGACGGCCATGTTAAATGGCTGAAAACAGCGGCAATTTCTAACGAGGCACTCAAGACTAATCACGGTAGCTGGATTCATACAAATT
>DAITOV010000063.1:0-17737 GCA_036833945.1 Abditibacteriia bacterium | reverse complement strand
CACACTATCTGCTTTTCAAGTGTGGGCGGCTCCCTCGGCGCAGAACGTGACTGGTGCGTTGGAACAAGCGCTTAAAAAACGCATCACCAGCCCGGGCGGGACCATGACCGTCAAGATAATGCCGGGACCGCGCGCGGCGCAGGGGATTTTACAGGAAGTATATGTCGAGGCTAAACCCGCTCAAATTAAGAAGCGGCGTTTCTCCTATCTTGCCATGCGTGCCCGTAATGTGCGTCTGAATGTCAACAAACTCATGAGCGGCGATATCGAAACTTTAGCTTCGCAAACTACTTTGCGCGCAACCATAACCGAGAGCGAACTCACCCAGGCACTGGCGCGGGGGCAGGAATCGGCTGATAAAAACCTGCGCGTGAAGTTTCGCAACGATGGCTCGGTGCGCGTTACCGGCAACTGGCATTGGGGCTGGTTCTCCGGCCCGATCGAAGCGATTGGCCGCTTACGGTTGGGGCCTAATTACACCGTGGTGGCCGATATCGCTACGCTTAAACTCAATGGCACCAATGTGCCGGATGCTTTGAAAAACAAATTTCAAGAGCGTATCAATCCGCTGATCGACTATGAAGACCTGCCGTTTCGTCCACCGTTTAAGAGCCTGACTTTTAAGGGTGACAAGGCGTTTATTGCAGCTTAGAGGCAGGTGTAAGGTGACAGGTGTTAGGTGAAAGGAGGTAACCGGGTTTTGGCGCTTCCGATTGTCCTTAACGTTCGGTTACCTCACCTGACACCTTTCACTTGCTACTCAAATAAGAACCAATAAGTTTGTTGGGCTTCAATGGGGAAGCTGTAGCTTGTCTTGTTTTCCGCAAGCACTTTACCGCTCATGGCATCCAGAACCCGCTTTTTTCCAGTGGGAAGATTCAGTCGGTAGGTGCCGCTTTTGAGGGCGTGTAGCGAAGCGAAGTTACTGTTGATGTGCAACGCCTGTCCGGCGTCTCCGGCAATGGTGGCTCCGGCTTGAGTTGCGATGTTATGCAATAACTGCGGCCCTAAGGCCTGGGGCGCGGCGAGGTAGATCGAAGTCCAGCCGGGAAGTTGTTTGGTTGCCATCGCGGCCTGGGCGGTTTCATGGTATTTGCCGAAAACTGAGGCGGTGGCGTCTTCAATCCAGAACGGCTGGTAACGGGCGGCTGCCGAATGAGGACCTTTATTGGAGTTGAAAATTTCCATCAGCATTTCACCGGCTCCTTGCAAGGTCGGCACGTTTTGAGTGAGTGGTGAATCGGCATCGCTGATTTGGGCATTGAGCCGAACATACTTCTCCTGCGTGCCGATTTTCATGCCGATGAGTTCGGACATCGCTTGCACCGATTTGCCCTCTTGCGAGATGTAGCCGGTGTCGCCCATCCACACCACGGTGCGGTTTTTATTAAGCAGCTTTTCCTTGATCTGGCGGCGTTGCTCCTGAGTAATCGAGGAAATGTGTTGGAAGATGTAGACCTTGAAATTCTGTAGGGCAGGGTTGGCCAGCACGTCTTCAAGATAGTGCTTTTCCAGCGGCACGCCGCTGCTTTCGAGCATCATTTTCTGATAGTCGTTGCCGAAATCGATTGCCGTGAAACGTCCGCTCAAGAACGGGTCGGGCGCATCGCGGCCAATGAGGCAAACCTCAGCTTGCTGCGTAACCGGTGGCATGGTGGTCAGGCGCTTGGCGACTTTGTAGGCTTGACCAATACGCTCGTGAATCGCCGGGTCGGCGAAGTAGCGGCCCATATCGTAATACCACCAGCCCGAACCCTGGGCGAGTGAAGCGCCGATCATTTTGCGGTGAATGGCGTCCCAGGTTTCGGGCGTGAGTCCGGCACCGATCCACATTTGCTGAATACCGGGGTAGCGCGAACCGATATAAGAGCGTAAATCCACTTCCTGCAAGAACATTTTCTGGTGATATTTATAACCATCGCCCGGGAACCAACCCAGCGAATAGCCAGGATTGCGGTAGGGGTAATAGGTCATGGCACCCGAACCATCGACATATTGCGACGGCAGGAAATATTTGCTGATAGGCGAGTTATAAGCCAGTGCCACCACCGGTTTGCCGATATTTTCCTTGAGGACGCGGGCATAACCGTCGCGCAGGCTCCATGTGCCTTCGTCCTTGAATTCGCGGTAATCCAGCAACGGGCCGGAGGTCTGGTAAGGCTTGAGGGCTTCCATCTGCTGCGCTTCGAAATGGGGCACCTTAATCTGTTCGGGCGAAGTGAGGGGCTGGTTCCAGGCTTTGGCCACATTCTCCACCGTGCCGTATTTTTTTAGAGTCCATTCGCGAAAAGTGCGTTCACTGGGTTTGGAGTAGTCGTAGAAGAACGGGTCGAAGCGCAAGTCCTGCCCGCCACTGATGAAGAAGCCGACCACCGCTTTGCCATAGACCGAAGTCTTGAGATGCTGGGCAATGGTTTTAAACGCCGCCTGTGAATCGGCGCGCCATTTTTCGGACTGATAGGAGGGATACCACCAGGCTTTATTTTGCGAGGTGCCGACCTTTTCCAGATCGTCGGTGTAGCCGGTGAGATTGCCCCAGATGCCGTAGGCGCGTTCGCCCTTGGCATTGCGCACAATTTCGTCGGGGTTTTCGTCGCCCCATTCCCGATAGGGATAGGCCCATAGTTCCAGAATGATGTTGGCTTGCGGGTTGCGGCGCAAGACACTGAGAATGATTTCATCCACCACATCGGTATTGACCTGGCCCTTGCCGCCCCAGATGGGTTTGGAAGAGGCCGGTACATAGGCATAGCGCGACTGGCCCAACTGCACGGTCACACTCACCAGATTGACTCCGGCTTTGCCAAAGGCGGCCATGTCGCCGTTTCTCTCTGAAGGCTGCATGCCTTTGTAGAAGATGAACGGTTCGGCTGCCTTATTCACTTGCAGTTCGGGGATGCCGTTCTTTTCAACGACTTGTGACGAGGCCGTATCACGCTTTTCCAGAATTTGCAGAACCTGCTCTTTGTTATAAGGGTCGGTGAAGGTCGCCGGAGGCGAGGTGGCGGATGGCTTGGCGGAGGTGAGTTCCAAGTCATCGAGCCATACCGAGCAAGGATTGCCCCACAGTGCGATATGCAGGTAGATGTCCTGGGCTTTATCGCTGCGGTAGGTCAGCATGCGCTCTTCCCATTTTCCAGTGGGGGAGTTGATGAGCAGGCTCTGGCTCTTGAAACCAGCCGTGCGGTCGATGGAATTATAGGCCAGTCGTTTGCCGTCGGTGCTGGTGCGAAACAGCAGCAACGAGGAAATTGGCGCATCATCGGCGTGAAACCAGCCGCGAAAGGTGTAGGTAACGTTGGGTTCGATGCGAATCGGTTTGACCGAGCGTAGTTCCATGTAGCCCAGCCCGTTGGTTTTGGTGAGCTTGAGGGCCTGCTTGCCGGTGCGGGCGCGGCTGCTATCGAAGCGGAAACTCCCGGCGGCTTCGTTTTGGGGTGTCACCTGCCAGTCGGAATTGCTTTCAAAACCGGGGTTGGGGGCAAGGTTGGGCTGTGCGATGGCGGGGAGAGCAAACAGACTGTAAGACAGAAGCGATAAAAACGTGAATTTTTTCATTTTAATAGGGTGGAGAATTACGAATTACCAGGGTTCCAGGCACTTTTGGCACCTGCCGCAGTGGCATTGGTGAAGGCAACGGCCTGGCGGTAAACCTCGCTACCTTTCAGCCACTTCACGTGTCCGTCGGCAAAGCCAACATTCAATCCGTCGAAATGCCGCCCACTCATACAATCGTCACGAATGATAGGTGCAACGCTACTGGGAAAACTATCACAAATTGTCGCATTGCCGGTCGTCTTGGAGATACCGGGCATATATTCATAGACGCTCGTAGTTCGTGGTGTCCTGAAATATTGGGGATTCGCACCAACCCAACCGGAATCCATAATCAAATAGAGTGTGGCGGGCGAGACGAGAGACGATTCCATTTGTGGAGTATTTGCTCCCATGACCCAGACATTCGCGCCATAATTTTTCTGGGAGATTTTGGTGTTGGCACCACCGTCGTTTCGCTGTGAGGTGCTGGGGCAAAAAAAGATGTCGAGGCTCTTGTGGTAGGGATAAGTAATTTGTCCCCAGGTATAGCCGTTGGCCGGATTATTTACATAGAAGCCGCCCGGAGGGACGGGAGAGTCAAGATTAATATCTCTATATTTAGGATAGAATCCATCGTGATCTTGTGTATATTGCATGATCGCTATACCAAATTGTTTCAGGTTACTCATACAACTGGAGCGCCGTGCATTTTCACGCGCCCGCGCGAACACGGGAAATAAAATGGATGCCAATATTGATATTATAGCTATAACGACAAGAAGTTCTATGAGTGTAAAGCCGCGTGGCCGTTTGCTCTTGGATAACATTGCAATCAACTCCAAAAAATTAATCTTGAAGTTATTATGCCACGCGTAGAATGAGCGTAAACTTACCGATCGTGCAATGGACTTACCGATCGTCTCGCTTTGTTGATTTAGGGTGAAAAGCCTGCCTCTTTTTCAATTTTCAATGCCGTCTGTTTGCGATAGGTATGGGGAGTGATGCCTTGGTGCTTAGTGAAAAACCGGTGAAATCCCGATTCTGAGGCATAACCGCAGAGTTCGGCTATGGTATTGACCGTCCAACTGGTGTCGCGTAAATAGATGCAGGCTTGCCGGATACGTTGCTCATGGAGATAGTCCAGGAACGTTTTTCCGGTGCCCTGGTGAAAGAGTCGCGCGAAGCTCGAGCGCGATATGTGGAAGTGACGTGCCAGTTTTTCCAGGGTAAGCGGTTCGGCTAAATGTGCCTGAATATATTCCTGGGCCAATTCGAGTGGATCGCTGTCCAAAGGATATGTTTCCGTGTCATCGAGATGTCTGCCTTGTCCGTTAGGAATATTAAATGCTCTGCCGGCCACAATTTCGCGCTGAAATAAATGCAGCAAGAGTTGAAGCGCGTGGTAATAGAGTTCGTCGATGCGATTTTGCATCAATTGATCGCAGAGGGTTTCAAAAACATGAACGAGTTGTTCATGGGAAAAGTAGATGGTTTCGCCATAGCCTGGCCTGAAATTCAATGTGTTCTTCGAGTGCGAAATCCAGCATCGTAATCCAGGTCCGCAACGCCGTATCCAGAGAAGCGAGCAGAGTTGTTGGTCTGTATTGTATGGCAGTTCACCGTTGGGGTGAGGCAGACCCGGGGGAATAAAAATGAAAGTTCCACTCCCACAAGAGATTTGCTGTGTGCCAATTTGAATGGAAGCGTTTCCGGCAAGAACGTAGAGGAAGAAAGGAATATTCTTTTCGCAGAGGGCATCCTGTGGCCAAATCGCTGTTTTCACGCTCATGTGGGCGGCATCACGAAAATGTTTGAGCGGAACGCGTTCTCCCTTGAAGGTGCATTTTTCAACACGCACGCCTAATGGAAGGGAGTTGCCATCTTCTGGAACCGGCATCACCACCGTATGCGAAGCACCTGTCTGCTGGACACGTGGAATCAGATGATTTTCCACAACTTCGAGGATAGGCGATTTTTTGTCGGAAGATGAAGTGCTGGCCATGACTGCATCGTATAGTATGACGTTTGGCATTGTGATTGGCAGGGCAGTTGCTTTCCCATGAAGAACCGCGCGCGTCAGCGAGCCGGATTGATGTATCTTTTTGTATCCCGACCGGTCTTCTGGTGTCTGTTTGCCATCTTGTGGCGAGGGTAAAACTCTTACTCAATCCACTTGCTTACGCGCGTGGTTCCTCATTACGTCCATCCGTTGCTCACCAAGGAGGAGTTTTTTCTGAAGAACCGCGCGCGTAAGCGAGTCGGATTGATGTATCTTTTTGTATCCTGACCGGTCTTCTGGTGCCTGTTTGCCATTTTGTGTCGAGGGTAAAACTCTTGCTCAATCCACTTGCTTACGCGCGCGGTTCTTCAGGCAAGTGACAAATCAGTTTTTGTAGAGCACGGCTATTCATGTTCGGTCGACATAAATTTGGCCTGGGTCTGTCCCTGGCGGAAGTCGATTTCATATCCCTTGGCCAGAGCCCAGGTCTGGAAAAGCTGCACGTCGGTTTCAATGCGGTCGCGCACCAGGGGAAGCTTTTTGGTGCGCGCGGTTTCGCGGGCATCGAGCAGAAGTTGCGCCAGTTTAAGCAAATCGGCTTTGGTGGTTTTGATATCGCTTTGGATGTTGAACAAATGGTTTGCCTGCCAGGTGATGCGCGGTGCGTAGCCCCAACCCAGGCAATAGGGACCGGACTGTACGTTTTCCGAAAATGTCGTGATTTTATCGGCCGGTGGCATTTCTCCGGGGCGGCCCGAACCGTACCAGTTTTTCTGCAAGCGGTCGTGATATTGCGCCATGAGTTCTCCGGCCGGCCCGTAGTAGGAAGTGCAGGCCTGCTTGATGAAATCGGAAACGCTCTGCTGGGGATTCCACAATAGACGCGTCATGCCGTAATAAACCAACCAGCCGTTATCCCAGGTTTCGGTGTAGCTCGAAGGCGTGCGTAACCAGGCTGCATGTTCTTCACCGTCTGGAACGTTGGCACCGTTCGGGCCATCGGCGATCATCTCGGGCACCAGCCCTTTCAGGTTTTGCGACTGGTAATATTGCAAATCTTTTTGCAGGGTGTAGAGTGAAGTCGGCGTGGCGCGTGCGGCGTTGCTGCCCATCATGAGGAAGTAGTCGCGCACGAAAATGTTTTTCGTTTTGGGTAGCCAGCCCTGCAGGTAGCGGTTGAACGCCGCGTTGCGCGGGCAGGCGGCATCGTTGAGGGCGTGGACCGTACAACGATACATGGCGCAGAATTCGACCTCCAGTGCCGGATCGACTTCAGTTTCGGGTGGCGCGATATAGTTGGTATAGGCATACACGTGCAGGCGCACATTGGGATGCTTTTTCTTGAGCCGTGCCGCTACCTGGTTGGCGAATTTAATGTAGCGGGTGGAGTAGGAACGTTTGCCGTGCAGCAACGGTTGGTTGGCATCGCCGGGGGCATCTTGCGCCTCACAGTTTGGGCATTGGCACCAACCGCTACTGCCATCGTTGGGAGCCAGGCCCAGGGTTTGAAGTGCAGGCTGCTCTTGCAACATTTTTTCAAAGCGGCTGGCGACCAATGCCACGACTTCGGGATTGGAAGTGCAAAGCTGTGAGTTGCGGGTGACGATTTTGCGCTTGCCATCGACCAGTGAAAAATACTCGGGGTGGGTTTTGCCGAACTCGCCCGGCGAAACCAGAAAGCCGAAGGCATGACCGTGGATATGTAAGGGGAAACCACGTTCCAGGCGAGCGGTAGCACCTTCCTTATAGTTAGGCGTGATGAGTCCGTTCATATTCATGCCGTTGCGCGCCAACCAGTCGAGCATATTGGTGTTATCGGTTTTCCATTGCATGTAGGAAAGGCTCATACCCCGTTCCTCAAAGGCCGGTTGGCTAGTGTAGGGCAGGGTGAGGTTCAAGGTCGCATCGCTGATGGGTGAGGCGGGCGTGGAACCGGCCTGCGGGCGTGTCCAGGCATAGCCGGTTGCCTGGCGCATCAGGTCGAAGACACCGTAAAGCACTGCGCGCCCGGTGTAGCCCGTGATGAGCAGGCCGTTGCCGTCTTTCACGATCAGGTAACCGTCATCTCCCAGCTTTTCATGTGGGAGATCAGCGGCTTTGAGCGCACTGTGGTTAACCGCGAGTTTGAGCGGCCAAGCAGTCGTGGGAGCTTTGGCCTGGCTACTGGTGAAATGAGGCAGGATTTCTGCAATCTGCTTGCTGGTGTAAGTCAGAGCGGGGTCGGTAGAGAGTGCCTGAATTTGAAATTGAGCTGCGCCCTTCTTAACGAAGGGCATGGCAACCGTTTGGGCAAAACTCTGCGAAGCTGCGGCCAGAGTAAGGAGACAACTGAGTGTGAAGGAGATTTTTTTATTGTGAAGCATAGGTCATTTATTACGGCATTGCTTAATTTACGCTGTTCCATCGGCTCGCCAGTAGATGCCCTGGGCAGCGTTGGGGGGAATAATGATCTGGGGATTGGAAGGGTCGCGATGAACGCGTTTCCATTTGGCATGCCCATCGGCAAAAGCGATATTGGCACCGTTGAGATGACGGTCGCTGATGTTGCGAGTTGTCTGATAAGTGCTGCGAATATCGTAGCGTGTAGCGCCTTCGCTATCGGCTAATAATAATGTTTCAGACGGTTTGACGACTGCGGCAATAGAAAGTGGTTCCGTTCCACTGAGCATGGGCTGGTTGGCACCGTAACTTACGTATATCGATGCGTTTGAACCGCGTCCTTTCCAAACAACATTATCGCTGGGGCAGTTGAAAACCTGGTAATTATTGACATAGGGGTAAATACGCAAAATCCAGTTGCTCCAATATAAATCACCGGCAGGCCACAAGGCTTCCACATCGCCAGCTAACGGAGTGGCGGAGATAAATTTGGGATAACGCTCGTCATAATCCTGGGTATATTGCATGAATCCCAACCCCAACTGGCGCACGTTGCTCATGCAACTGGCGCGGCGGGCGTTTTCCCGAGCGCGGGCGAATACGGGAAACAAAATGGCGGCAAGTATTGCAATAATGGCTATAACGACAAGAAGTTCTATGAGGGTGAAGCCGTAGCGGCTACTTTTGTGAGATGGCATTGCGATTAACTCCGGTAGAATTTAGTTCTGTTAAAAAGTATGCCACGGGGCACCTGTGCCTAAACTTGCGAATCGTCTAACGAATTTGCCAATCGTCTGATTTTGTCGGCACAAATAATCAAATCGAGTGTGCATTTTTTCTGCGATAGGAGAGTGGAGTCATACCCTGGTGCTTCAGGAAGAAGCGGTAGAAGCCCGATTCTGATGCATAGCCGCACAACTCAGCCACACTGTTGACAGTCCAACTGGTTTCCCGCAGATAAGTGCAAGCCTGTTCCATGCGCTTGTGCTGCAAATATTCGAGAAAGGTTTTGCCGGTGTATTGATGGAAGAGTTTTGCGAAGCTGGCGCGTGACATGTGGGTGTAGCGGGCCACTTTTTCCAGGGTGAGCGGCTCGGCAAGATGGGCCTGGATATATTCAACAGCCAGTTCAAGCGGGTGGTCGTCTAATGGATGTATTTTTGTTTTATCGATTTGCCGCCCACGAGCCACAGGGATGTTGTATGCGCGGTCTGCCCGAATTTCCCGCCGCATTAATTGCAAGAAAAACTGGATGCCGTGGTGGTAGAGTTCGCCGGTTTGACGCAGCATCAATTCGTCGCACATGGCATCGAAAACGTGCAAGATTTGTTCGTGGTAAAAATAGATGGTTTCACCGTAGCCCGGCCGGAAGTTCTGCGCGTTTTTGGAATGGGAAATCCAGCAACGCAACCCACGCCCACAACGCCGTATCCAGAGAATGGAACAAAGCTGTTGGTCTTTGTTATAAGGGCGCTGGCCGTTGGGATGAGAGAGGCCGGGAGGAATAAATATGAAATTGCCTTCGGGGCATGTGAGCAGTTGAGTGCCGATTTGCATAGTGGCAGTTCCGGCAATAACGTACAGGAAGAAAGGGACGCCCTCTTCACAGAGCGCAATTTGAGGCCAAGCCGCGATTTGTACGCTCATATGGCCTGCTGTGCGAAGATGCTTGACGGGGATGCGGTCGCCTTTCAACGCAGCCTTTTCAACCCGGATTCCCAAGGGCAGTTGTTTGTTGTCTGCTCGAACCGGCATGACCACCGTATGGGAAGCACCTGTTTGCTGGGCGCGCGGAATCAGGTGGTTTTCAACGATATCGAGGATGGGCGATTTTTTGTCTGCCAGTGTAGTGGTTGCCATATGAACACTACATCACAGTATGACGCCTTGTCATTGATATTGACAGTGAGTGTTTGCGGTGTAGAAATAAAAGTCGCATGATAAATCTCCGCTCGAAAGTGAACGGAGGTTTATCTCTGATATGGCGAAAAGTTTTTTACGGCGTTGATAATTCATATAATGCCGGGTCGGCAAAAGCGATGCTGCCGTCGGTCACCGAGAATTGAAAGGCTACGGCATCGCTATCGGCCGGTGCTTCTGCGGTCACCAGCACCGGTTGCCACTGCATACTTTGGGTGGCCGGTGAAGTGCTGCGTGCGCTTTCTCCACGTGCCCAGCCGCCCTGGTTGCGAAAACGCAGGGTTACAGAAACACCGGCGGCGTTTTCGCCCTTCACCCACACGATGCCGAAATATTTCTTGCCGGGTGTAACGGGGACGTTTTGAATCAAGGTCGATGTATTGATACCTTGCACGGCTTTGGCGGTGGTCATTTGCAGGGCATATTTCTGGTTCTTTCCCGCAACACGTTTCATCTGCGGATTATCGTAGCGGCTCCACACCTGCCAACTGGCGAGGTTGGCAAGCGTGGTCCAGTCATCTTCCGCCGGAGTCGCCTGGCCGGTGGGCTGCTGGGTGAAGTCACTATTTTTAAGCAGGGAAGGTGGGTTGTGCTGCTGCACCCAAATCCATCCCGAAAGCGCATCGCGCAGGGATGTTTCGCCCAGAGCCTGCATCAACTGCGCCGTGGCCTCTCCCAGTTTTTCCGGCTGGTTCTGGCGATACCAATCAATCAGCGTAATGAGGCCGGTTGAGGCTTTTAAATCCAACGGTGAGGCATCGGTCTGCAAACCGCGCCCGCCGTTGCGATTAATCTTTTCATAGAAGCCGGTGAGATTCTTGCCAAGTAGGTCGTTGCGGCTGCGGGCTGCGACCCAGAAAGGTTCGCGTTCGGCAATGATGCTCCCCAATTGCTTGGCAAGTTCGAGGGTTTGTTTCGCGTCGTCAGCCGATTGAATTTTAGCTGCGCTGATACGGGAAGCCACGTCGTAACCGAACACGGCATAACTCGCATATTGCAGCGCTCCGCGCGTCACGTCGATACGGGCTTTTTCTTCGGGCAGGGTGGCTTCGCTCCAGGCCCGGTCGAGCAGCACCTGGCCTTGACGCACCGCCTCGGGCGAGACCGAAAGCGTTTGTTTGACGATGTTGCGCAACTCCCAACCTTCGTGGCCGGGGCGCATTTCATTCCACGAGGCTTCCATCACGTCGAAATATTGCTGCATCGATTTGGCACCATTGCCATACATCTTGGTGTAGAAATCGTTCAACAAAGTATCGAGTGCTTGTTTGTGGTTCCATTGCAACTGAGCAAAGGCCCACATCATGGGCGCTGTCTGGGGCAGGAAGGTGTTGATCTCTACATAAGCGCCTTCAAAACCCAGCGATTTATCGAACTGTAACTGCTGATACATCAAGCGCGGATAGATGCGGGGCGCAAACGAATTGAAGCCGAAATAGTCGTAGCGCGAAAGGTGCGTGGCGCGCTTGGCCCATTCCTGCGTGAGGTCGTTATCCCGCTTGCGAATCGCCGGATCATACCAAAGCGCGCTGGTTTCAGTCATGTAGCCGAAAATGTTGTCTTCGAGTTTGGCGACCTTCTTGGGGAGGCTCTTTACATTGCTGTAAATCAGCATTCCAATATATTTGTCAGGATGTTTCTTCTTTGTCTCTCTGGCGATGAGATTGATGAAATTGTAGAAACGATCGGAATATTCCTTGCGGGCATGGTCTTCCGGCTCGGCGTCCAACGCGCGGCAGAGCGGGCATTCACACATGTAGAGAATGTCGTCGAGACCCAGCGCAAACGAATCGTGGTGCGGGTTTTTCTCGAAGAAATTATCAATGTAATCGAGCACCACTTTTTGCACTGCGGGATTACCCACACACGGCCACCAGTACACATAACCATCGGTGGGCGGAATCCAGCGTTTGCCGTTGACGAGTGGGTAGTATTCGGGATGGGTTTTGCCGTAGCGCGATTGAGGGAAAATGCGATAGATGTTGTTCTGGAAGTTGCGACGCACCAGCCGTTCGCTCACTCCCAGCTTATTGCGCCGGTTCCAGTCTTTCCACTCGTTGGTATAGGCGTGGCCCGACCACGGGCGTGGCGTGGTGGTGGGCGTAGAAACCACTTTATCGACTTCGACTTTCAAGGTGCCTGGCGTGCTCGGTTTGGGCACGTAGGTCCATTCATCGCCGGGTGCGAACCAGCGCACACCGAGGTTGTCTTGCAGGAATGAATACACCGCAAAGGTGGCGGGGGTAGGGTAGCGGCCGTTGAGAAAGAGGTTCCCGTCGCGCGGGTTAATGACGTAGGTTTCGGGGTTGGCTTTTTGGGGCGGCAGGTCTTGCGGCGTAGATTTGACGGTGGGGCCGATGAAGATGCCGGGGCCGCCCAGGGGTTTTTTATCGCTCTGGATGAGTAGTTCCACGCCGCTCATTTCCTTGATGTAGCGCCGCAAATCGACGGCAGCGGTTTTGATAACCGCCGGAGCATTTTCGGCGATGACGATGGTTGCATTACGTTTGCCGTCTTTCACTAACAGGAGTTCATCGGCGTGTAGCTGGCCTGGGACGAGTAAAAGAGCCGCTAACAGAATTTTGGCGAGGTGTTTTTTCATGAGGAGTGTTGAGTAAAAATGGTTATGGAATAGGGTTAAAGGTGGGATTGTTGCCGGAAACGCTACCGGGAGTTCCGGCACCGTAGACATTGCTCATCAGGCCGGTATCGCTATTGCCTTTGTACCATTTAGCATGACCATCGGCGAATGCCATGTTAGCACCGCCCAGATGGCGAATAGCTTCTTCGGGTAAAAGCGCTAAACCTGTATCGACCGGGGCATAGAGACGCCCCGTACTGCCGTAGGAGGGGTTGCCACCGGTGACGTAAGACCGGGCAGTCCCAGTAGAGAAGTCGCACAGCACTACTGTGAGAGTAGGCTGGGTGAAATAGGAAAGATGTAAGCCAGCCTGCCGGATAGCACTGGCAGTGGTGTAGTAGCCGCCGACCCATAGGTTATAGGAGTAGTCGATATAATTTATTGTGATTGGCGAAGCAGAAATTGTGCCCGTTGAGACTGTTTCACTGGGACATTGAATCACCTGGCGGCTTTTGAGGTAGGGATTGAGCGCATCGGCCCAGCCATAGGGGCGAGCAGTGGAGACACTTAAGCCGGGATCGTAAATGGGGAAATGCTCATCGTAATCCTGGGTATATTGCAACATGCTTAACCCCAACTGCTTGAGATTGCTCAAACAATTGGTGCGCCGTGCATTTTCCCGTGCCCGGGCAAACACCGGGAAGAGAATGGAGGCGAGAATAGCTATGATGGCTATGACGACCAATAATTCTATGAGCGTAAAGCCGGGGTAGGTTTTATAGCGTTTCATCATGACTCCTTAACTTGGTTTAGGCTCGTTCACCGGCGTGAACGGCGGTTGAGAGCGGCAGGGTGCTGCTGCGGACGATTAATTCGCCATGCACGGTGCGAGTGCGTGGCGGGCCGCTATAATCGTTTTCCAGACGATCGACCAAGAGCGCGACCGCTGCATCGGTGATCTGCTGCACCGGGTGGCTCATGGTAGTGAGCGGAAGCGGTGCGCACGAACCGGCAAAAGGCAGGTTGTCGTGGCTCACCACGCTCACGTCTTCGGGAACGCGTAGCCCGGCAGTGCGCACGGTGTTAATAAAGGCCGAAGCCGTGAAATCGTTGACGATACACATTGCGGTGGGGCGGTTTTTCAATTGCAGATAGTAATGCCCCAGATCGACCCCGATGTTATCTCCTGTGCGGGTATGGATGTTGTCGGCAAAGGTGAGCCATTCTTCAAGGAAAGGAGCATCGAATTCTTTTAATGCTGCCTGGAAACCCGTGAGACGTGAATTATTACGTGCGACCGGCCAGCCGCCGACGTAAAAACCGATATTGCGATGTCCCAAGTCGAGCAGGTGACGCGCGGCTACGTATGTGTTCTGATAGCGATCGAAGAGAACTTTATCGGAATCGAAGTTGTTGGGGCCGTCGTAAGCGACGACGCAGCCGCCTTTGTCGATGTATTGCTGTACCTGTGCGCAGGCATCCTGGTTGAGCTGGTTGGTATTGAGCACCAGCGCGCGCGGACACAAACGGCAAATGTTGCCCAGCAATTCCGCCTGGTCGATAACGCGTGAACCGACCTGGGTGCTGAAGGCATAAATGGGAGCGAAATAGCCCAGGTCGTAGAGTTTGCGTTGCAAGAGTTGCAGCTTGTTGGTGACAACACCCAGATCGAGGTGCAGGGCAAAGAGAGCGACTTCGCCGTGGCGCTCGCCGCTCGCCAATTGTTGCGCCGCCACATTATAGACAAAACCCAGCTCTCGTGCCGCCTGCCATACCTTTTCCCGTGTTTTCTTCGAGGTGCTGCCATTGCCGCTAAGCGCGCGCGAAGCCGTGGCCTTGGAGGTCCCGGCTTTTTTGGCAACATCGAGAATAGTAACGGTTGATTGGCTCATGAAGCGAAACAGTAAAATAGTATTTTGGAACCGGTTCCAAAATGATTATACCCCGAAACTTCAAGCTCTAAACATTTTTTTATAAGCGATAGCAGCAGATAAGGAACCGCGCGCGTGAGCAAGCGGATTGAGCAAGCATAATACCAAGTCGAGTGGATAACCGGGTAGACAAAACGGTGACACAATCCACTTGCTCACGCGCGCGGTTCTTCATTATGCAAAAGAAGCAGGGCGGCCATGAAAATCATGACCGCCCTGCGAGGGAGAAAGGAAGTGAATTCTGGTTTTCCAGTTGGCCCTGGAAGAGACAGAATGCAAAACCAGGCACTTATTCGGCCGAGGCCGTGCGAAGTGCTTCCTGATAGGGGCCGCGCACAATGTTGCCTTTGACCTCTTGCGAGTTCTTGAGCATGTTGTAGATGGGGCAGGCGGCTTCCACGGCTTTTTGCAGTTCCTCGATGGTTTCCTTGCTTTCGGGCGAACCGATATGCACCTTGTAGTTGATATTGGAATAGCGCGGCGGAGTATTGATGCTGCCGACGCGGGGAGTCAGCGTGCCTTCGACTTCCAATTCCAACGAATCGAGCGCCACGTTACGGTTGGCGGCCTGGATTTCATAGATATGCGTCAAGCAGGTAATCATCACGCCCAGGATGTGCTCTTCGGCCACCGGTCCCAGGTTATGTCCGGCCAGGTAACGCGGCGAATCGTGGATGAACTGGAAGTTGCTGGTATCGGTGCGCACGTGGCGGATACCGGTGCCTCCCTCCACTTTGATGTGGGCGCGCAACGGCGGATCCGTGTTGCGCGCAGGGGCTGCGGCGTTGACCGGCCGGGTAGCGTTCCCGGCTTCGTTGCCGCGCCGACCACGCCTCTCGCCACGAGGAGTGCCATCGGCTCTGGCCTGGCGGGAGATTTGAGAAGCTAACCGTTTCCCTTCCAGGAAGTCGCGCAGGCCGGGCAGGGTGTTAGTGCGGTCTTTGGGAGTCTGGGTATAGAACAACTGGCCGTGGTCGATCTCTTGCTTCTGGCTCACCACGTTGAGAACAGGGGAGACACGCTCGACCGTCTGGCGCAGGTCTTCCAGTTCGGCATCCGAAGCCGGGGAGACGATATATGCGGTATAGACCAGGTTCTGCGGATAGGTCACCTGCCCGCCGCCCACGGAAGTGGCAGGGGCGGGGCGGCTGGTGAAGACGACTTCTAACTCATCAATGGGAATGCCTTTGATGGTGGCCTGAATCAGGAAATCCTGGGCGACTGCGCTGCCCAGCACGCCCACTACCGAAGGCCAGGAACCGGCACCCAGGTTGTATTCGCCGGTGCCGGGCGAACCGTCGCTGAGGAATTGGAAATTGCGAATTCGCAAACGACGCACGCCGGTGCGGCCTTCTGCGACGACACGAGCCGATAGCTTGAGCGGCTGGTTCTGTTCGGGATGATCTTTCAACTGGAAGAGAGCCGAGCGCAGGCGCGTCTGGTAGTTGCGCAGCGAATCGCCATTATCGAGGTAACCGGCCGATTGTGCCCAGTCGCGCGTGGTATGGGTAGCCTGGGCACTGGCTGGTTGGGAGGTTGCAGAGAATAACGTAGCAGCCAGGAAAGCGCCGGCCAGCAGTTTTTTAACGGAGTTGTTTGTTTTGTTTTTCATGAGGGTGTCAGTGAGTGATTATCCAGGTTCACTGTGACCTGCGTCTCAATAATTACATTTTGTTTGTCGATTTATGGTGCCGACAGAGCGGTTTCGATAGCAGATTCGAGCGAGGCTCCGCGTGGATTAAGCGCTGCCACTTTTCCATCACGTCCCAGGAGAATGGTGGTGGGAATGAAGCGCACGTTATAAGCACTGGCCACCGGGCCGTTCCAATAGCCGTCGTAGATGTTGCGCCAGCCCAACGCTTCTTTTTTGATAAACGGCTTGAGCGGAGCGGCGGAAATATCCAGCGAAATTCCCAGCACGTCGAAGCCCCGGTCTTTGTATTTGTCGTAGGCCGATTTCAAGTTGGGAAGCTCGGCGCGGCAGGGCGCGCACCAGGTGGCCCAGAAATCGAGCAGAACGACCTTGCCTTTGTATTCATCCAGCGAAAGCGGCTTACCGTCCAGATCGGTGCTGTTGATGGCGAAGGGCGTATCGCCGACATCGACTTGAATTCCGCGATAGCGCGAAAGCCGGTCTACTTTGATAGCACCTTCGGGAGCGGTGAATTGGAAAGTGCTGTCGGGTATGGCGGCGTTAATTTTCTGGTTGGTATACGTTTCCGTGGTCACCACCGGGACCCCGTCGTTGCGCACCGATGACTGCTCCACCTTGTGCAATAGCGAATCCTGTTCGCCGATGTAGTAGGTCGTGCTTCCAACGGCATAGGTGGGGTTGCCTTCGCTTTTGCGCGCCGTCGCTACGATCTTATGCACCGTCACCCCGTTCAGTTGCTCTGTGCCTTCGTACTTCACGCTTTCCACCGCCTGGCGGCCAAACAGGTTGCCGTCTTCGCTCAGGAAACCGGCAAGATATTGCCCCACCGCTTCGGCCAGCGGTGAGCGCCTGCCTGCGTTTGCCTGGGAAACGGTATATTCCACGGTGTTATCGAAATCGCGGAGCGTAGTCACGTTTTCGCCATCGTGGTAGGCGACTTCCTTGATGCCTTTGGCTTCACGCTTGGTGACCACCAGGTTCTGCGGGGCGCGGTAATCGATAGTTGTATTGCGCAGCAAACGCCCGGCATTGACGCCTTCGGTTTCGAGGTGCAGTGTCTGTGCGCCCTTATAGAGCGCGGCACTCTTTTCGAGAATGCTTTTGGCCTGCGCATCGAACTCCGATGGCGGCAGCACCGGGCCACTCGGGCCGCGCAGCCCGCGCCCTCGCTGGCGGGGCGCAGGCTCGCCGTCTTCATCCTGCTGGGCGAAAGCCGGATTCACAAACAATGCCGCTGCAACGGCAAATGTCCCTACAAATGTCCCTACTGAGAGTGCTAAGTATTTTTGAAATTTCATTATTTTCTCCGAAAACAGGTGGCAGGTGGCAGGTGGCAGGTGACAGGTGTTAGGTGTCAGGGAGGTAACCGGACGTTGAGGACAATGGTAAGCGCCAAAGTCAGGTTGCCTCTCCTTACACCTGTCACCTTGCACCTGAAACCTATTCTGTCGGCGGCTTCTCCACCAGCCAGTAGTAATCGCGATAGTTGCGTGTCTTGGCCTCAGAATCGACGAAGGTTCTGGTATCGCTGTAGGGGTATTTGGGGTTCACCACATCACCCAGACGATTGCGGGCGTGCAGGCTGTCGGCTTTGCGGTAGCTCAGCTTCACGGCCGTCACGTGGTAGTCGGCCCACAGCACGTTGGCAAAGCCGTTCGAGTGTCCGCGAATGCCGCCGCTCTGGTTCTCCCAGCCGGGTTCGTCGTCGGGCGTAACCGGCGAACCGGCATCGTTGG
>DAITOV010000062.1:0-17860 GCA_036833945.1 Abditibacteriia bacterium | reverse complement strand
ACGACGAGTTGGTAGCGTTGTTCGACGGACATAGTTTGGATGTATTGGAGTTGGTGCGTCAGGCGATTGAGTTGCAATCTCCCATCGCGCCGCTCTGTTCACCCGATTGTGCCGGTTTGCCCGATACGCAGCAGTATTTCGAAGCACCCGCCGATGACCGGTGGGGGGCCTTGCAAAACTGGGCGAGTGGTCAAAACGGGACAAACGACAATGGTCATAACGATGCGAAGGGGCAATAACTGGCCTCGCCGCTGGATTTATAACGACGAATTGAAGTAGAGGATACTATGGCATTACCTAAAAGACGGAAATCTCGCGCACGCGTTCGCACCCGCCGGGCCAATTGGCGCGCCACCCCGATCACGATGACGACCTGCACACATTGCGATTCCAAGATTCTCCCGCACCGCGCGTGTGGCGAATGCGGCCATTACAATGGTCGTGCCGTTATGCCGGCCAAGGGCGAAAAAGCTTCGAGCGAAGAGTAAATAGCATTTCCGTGAGGCGCCAGAGCCAAGATTGTTCGGCTCTGGCACCTCACGGTTTTTTGTATGCGGATCGCGATTGATGCAATGGGTGGCGACCGTGCGCCCGAAGAAGTCGTTAAGGGCGCACTGGCTGCGGCACGCGACTTTAAAGTCGGCATCACGCTGGTTGGTGACGAAACCGAAATCAAGAAATACCTGCCGCCGCAATTACCGGACGGTGTGGAAGTGCGCCACACGACGCAAGTCGTGGAAATGGGCGAGGCCCCGACTCAGGTGCGCCGCAAGAAGGACTCTTCGATTGCCGTCGCGACCCAACTCCATAAAGATGGTCATGCTCAGGCGGTGCTCTCTGCCGGTAACACCGGCGCAGCAGCGGCGGCGGCTTTGTTCATTCTGGAGCGGATCGAAGGCGTCGATCGTCCTGGCATCGCCACGATTTTCCCGACGGCAAAATTGCCTCTGGTATTATTGGACGCCGGAGCCAATGTCGATTGCAAGCCGTACCATCTGGCGCAGTTCGCCTTGATGGGCGCGGCCTATTCCCGTTGTATTCTGAAGATCGTCTCGTCAACCGCAGGCGATTTTTTTGGCGTGAACAACAGCACGTCCGGTTCTTCGTCTGTTCCGACAGTAGGCTTGCTTTCCATCGGGGAAGAGGCTACCAAGGGCAACGATCTCACCAAAGCCTCTTATAAACTGCTGGATGCCAATGCTTCCAGCGGGCTTTACTCGTTCTATGGCAACGTGGAGGGGCGCGATATCGGCGCAGGCACGGTTGATGTCGTGGTGTGTGACGGTTTTGTCGGCAACGTTGTGCTCAAAGTCGCAGAAGGTTTGGCCAAGATGTTTGGCGGCGAGATGCGCCGCGCGCTCACTTCGGACTTGCGTGCTAAAATCGGGGCTTTGATTCTTAAACCGGCACTGCTGCGCTTCAAGAAACGGCTCGATTACACTGAATTCGGTGGTGCGGCGTTGCTCGGCGTGAACGGCGTTTGTATCATCTGCCACGGTTCAAGCGATCATCGCTCGATTTATTCGGCCATTCGCATTGCCACCCAGGTCGTTGAAACCGATGTCGTCGGAACGATTCGCAACACCATTCACGCTGCAAACGAAAAAACTGAAGCTGACAGCGACGCGAATATCGATCACAAACTCGTGGAACCCGTCAACTTTTAGCCGGACTATTTTACATGAGCACTCCTTCGCGCACTGCGGGCATCACCGGGATGGGATATTATGTTCCCTCTCGTGTCGTCACCAATTTCGATCTGGCCGAGTTCGTCGATACCAACGACGAATGGATTCGTTCTCGTACCGGCATTGGTGCGCGTCGTTTTGCTGCCGAGGATGAATCGACGGCCGATATGGCCACCCATGCCGCTCGTGCCGCCTTGGCCGATGCCGGAGTGGACGCTTCCGAATTAGATTTGATCGTGGTGGCCACCTGCACCAGTGATTACCATTTCCCTTCCACCGCTTCGACGGTGCAGCACCGTTTGGGCGCAACCTGTGGCGCTTTCGATTTAGGTGCCGCCTGTGCCGGTTTTTCCTACGCTCTGGCAACGGCAGCGCAGTTTGTAGCCTCAGGTGCCTACAATAAAGTTCTGGTCATCGCAGCCGAAGCCATGTCGCGTCTGCTCGATTGGAACGACCGCACCACTTGTGTTCTGTTTGGCGATGGTGCTGGAGCCGTAGTCGTTGAACCCGCACCCGAAGGGCATGGCATTCTTGGCTTTGATCTGGGTGCCGATGGTTCGGGTGGCGAACTGCTCAAGGTATCTTGTCGCCTGATGCCCACCCGTCAGGAAGAAACTCCCTATATCGTGCAAAACGGCCGCGAGGTCTATCGTTTTGCGGTCAATGTCATGGGCGAAAGCGCTGTGCGTGCGGTGGAGAAGGCCGGTTTGCAGCGCGAAGATGTGAATTTGTTAGTGCCACATCAGGCCAATATCCGTATCATTGAAGCAGCGGCCAAGCGTTTGGGCTTGCCGATTGAGAAAGTGTTTGTCAATATCGAGAAATACGGCAACACTTCAGCCGCCAGCATTCCCATTGCTTTTTGCGAAGCGCGCGAAGCGGGGATGGTAAAAGCCGGTGACACGATTGTGACGGTTGGTTTTGGTGGCGGGCTTACCTGGGCTTCGTGTGTGATGAAGTGGTTTGATAAGGCGTCTGCCTAATTTTTTGCTATGAGTAATTCCGACAAATCGCCGTCGCGCCCTCTCGATAACGCCGACCGCCTGACCTGGAACAATCCAGCCGAGGTGGTTGCGGCCTGTCGGGTTACACCCGGGGCGCGCATCGCCGAAATTGGCTGTGGCACCGGTTGGTTCACTTTTGAACTCGAAAAGGCCGTCCGTCCCCGTGGCATTGTCTATGCGCTCGATATGCAGCCCGCTATGTTGCAGATTTTGCGTGCCAAGCGCGAGAACTGGGAACGTATTCTTACCTTGCCCTGTAGCGAGAACGAATTTGAGTTGGATGCCGGGGAAGTCGATATCGTTTTCCATGCCAATACGCTGCACGAATGCTCCGATCCGGAGGTTCACCTACAGGAAGTCAAACGTGTTCTCAAACCCGGCGGTCGCCTGATTGTGGTCGAGTGGCATTGGGCCGATGAAGAATCTCAGCCCGGCCCGTCCAACACCCAGCGGTTGGAGATTGCGACCGTGCAAGATCTGGTCGAAAATGCCGGATTCGAAGTGCAGGAAACCTACGACGTCGGACCCTATCACTACGCCGTACAAGCCGTGAAACGGGAGGCTTGAGATTAGAGGCTGGTTGAACCGGTCTTCATTGTCCCACTTAGCGTGCGATAAAATCACTTGAGCCTGGAAGCGCAAAGTTTGGAGACTGGAGATAGGTCGAACTCTCCCAGCCTCCAGCCTCTAACCCCCAGCCTACAAACACTATGAACGCATTTATTTTTCCCGGACAGGGCAGCCAGAAAGTCGGTATGGGCCAGGCGGTTTGCGAGGCTTTTGCCGAAGGCGCATCCTATTTCGAGCGTGCCAACGAAGTATTGGGCTACGATCTCCAGGCATTGTGCTGGAACGGTCCCGAAGAGCAGCTCACCAATACTCTCCACGCCCAGCCCGCATTGCTCACCACCGGGGTTATTGCCGCCGCCTGGGCCACTTCACGCGGCTTGAAAGCCGAAATGACCGCCGGACACTCGTTGGGCGAATATGCCGCGCTGGTGGCTGCCGGAGCGCTGGAATTTGAAGAGGCGCTCAAACTGGTGCAACGCCGCGCTCAATTGATGAGCGAAGCCAAGAGCGGTGCTATGGCGGCGATTATCGGTCTCGATGACGAAGCTGCCCAAGCCTTTGTAGAAAATGTGCGCAATGGCGGAGTGTTGGTCGCCGCCAACTTCAATGCGCCAGGCCAGGTCGTCATTAGTGGCGAAACTGCTGCTGTGGAGCAGGCACTTACCCAGGCCAAGCCCAATGGTGCCAAAATGGCGATCAAGCTGCCGGTATCGGGCGCGTTCCACTCACCGCTGATGGAAGATGCCGGGCGTGAAATGCAAGCGTTGATTGAAGCTGCTCCGTTCCGCGATGCGCAAATTCCGGTTTATCAGAACACCACCGCGCAGGGAGCAACTGCTGCTGCTGATTTGAAGGCCGCCCTCATCCCGCAAATGACCAGCCCGGTGCGTTGGACTCAGACCGCGCAGAATATGGTTGCCGCAGGTGCAACGCAATTCTATGAGCTGGGCACCGGCAATGTTTTAGCGGGTTTGCAAAAACGTATTGATAAGAGCATTGCGGTGGAAACGTCGGATTCTTGGTCGTAAGAATACTCCCCTCCCTGAGGGAGGGGTTGGGAGAGGGAGGTCGAGATTAATAATGAATTTTGAATGATGAATTTTACTTCGGTTCATCATTCATAGTTCAGCGTTAGTCTCCGACTCCCCCACCCAACCTCCCCCTGAGGGGGAGGAGTTTGAAATATATTGCTTAAAACCTAACATGCAACTGCAAAACAAAGTCGCACTCATCACCGGCGCACGTCGTGGCATTGGCCGCGCTATTGTGCTGGAATACGCCCGCAATGGTGCCGATTGCATTCTGTGGGCACGTAGCGCTCCTGAAGAGCTGGCCGAAGAAATCCGTGCCATGGGCCGCAAGGCCACGGCTGTTGCCGTCGATGTGGCCGATACGGCTGCCGTCGAAGCTGCCATGAAAGATGCGGTGAAAGAATATGGCAAAATCGACGTGTTGGTGAATAATGCGGGTGTCACCGATGACTCATTATTGATTCGCATGAAACTCGAACAGTGGCAGCGCGTCATTGACACGAACTTGACGGGTGTGTTCAACACTTGCAAAGCTCTCGTGCGTCCCATGCTCAAAGCCGAATCGGGACGTATCATCAATATCACCTCGGTCGTGGGGCAAACCGGCAATGCCGGGCAGGCCAACTATGCTGCCAGCAAAGCCGGTGTCATTGGCTTTACCAAATCGCTGGCCAAGGAATTAGGAAGCCGTGGCATCACCGTGAATGCGATTGCTCCCGGTTTCATCACCACCGATATGACTGCGGTGCTGAGTGAAGAGGCCAAGGCAGGCATCCTGACCGAAATTCCGCTGGGGGCGATGGGTGAGGCTGAAGATATCGCACACTGCGCGGTGTATCTGGCAAGCGACGGTGCGCGTTATGTCACAGGCCAGGTACTCAATGTTGACGGCGGCATGGTAATGTAATAAACGTCTGTTTGATTGAAATTCGTAGCGGGAAGTGTTATGAAAGATACGACTTTTCAATCAACTTCGTGGCCGGCAATTTGCTGATGCGCGAAAACGTCGTTTGAAATATATACAAACTGAACTAATTTAGGAGAAACAACATGGCAACACAAACCGGAGATAAAGTACGGGAAATCGTAGCTGACGAGTTGAGCGTTGACGCCAGCATCGTCACCCCGCAGGCACGCTTCGTGGAAGATCTGGGCGCCGACTCGCTCGACGTCGTAGAACTCGTAATGCGCTTCGAGGAAGAATTCGAAATCGAAATTCCGGACGAAGATGCAGAAAAGATCACCACTGTCGGCGAAGCCGTTTCTTACATCGAAAAGAAGTCCGAAGAAGCGTAAAAACAACCACGACTGGATTGAAGGAGGAAGGGTAAAGCAGGGTTAAAGCCAATTTACCCTTGCTTACCCTTCCTTCGTCATCTCTCTGTCTTATGCAAAAAGAACGCGTCGTCATCACCGGGATGGGAGCCGTTACCTCGCTCGGTGAAAATCTGGAAAGTTACTGGGAAGGTATCAAAGAAGCGCGCAGCGGTGTGTCGAACATCGAGCGTATTGATACTTCGCGTCATCACGTCCATTTTGCCGGTGAAATCAAAGATTTCAAGGCCGAAAACTACATTGACCGCAAAGAAGCCAAACGGATGGATCGCTTCACCCAGTTTGCGGTGGTCGCTGCCGATGAAGCGGTGCGCCATTCGGGTCTGGAGATCAACGAAGAAAATCGTTATCGCGTCGGCGTTGTCATTGGCGTGGGCGTGGGCGGTTTGGAAGTTTGGGAAAAAGAGTTTTCCAAATTGTTAACTCAGGGGCCGGATCGGGTTTCACCGTTCCTCATCCCCATGATGATCCCCAACATGGCCAGCGGCCATATTTCCATTCGCACCGGTGCCCGTGGCCCCAACACTGCCACCGTTTCGGCTTGTGCCTCTTCGGCGCACGCTATCGGCATGGCCTACGACTGGATTTCCCGTGGCGATGCCGATGCCGTCATTACCGGCGGCGCTGAAGCTCCCATCACCCAGGTTGGTCTGGCTGGCTTTGGCAACATGCATGCCCTTTCGCGCCGCAACGACGACCCCACCCGTGCCTCGCGTCCCTTCGATAAAACCCGTGATGGTTTCGTAATGGGCGAAGGTAGCGGCTCGCTGGTTTTGGAATCGCTGACCTCGGCCCAAAATCGTGGCGCAACCATTTATGCCGAAGTGCTGGGCTATGGCGATGCGGGTGATTCCTATCACATCACCGGCATGCCCGAAGACGGTTCGGGTATCGGTAACGCTATGCGCCACGCATTGCGCCACTCCGGCCTGCAGCCGACCGATGTGGGCTATATCAACGCCCACGGCACCAGCACCCCTACCAACGACGGCACCGAAACCCTTGGCATCAAGAGCGTGTTCGGCGACCATGCCTACAAGCTGGCGGTTTCTTCGACAAAATCGCAGTTAGGGCATTTGCTGGGTGGGTCTTCGGCTGTTGAATCGATTGCGACCATTAAAGGTCTGTATCACCAGATTCTGCCACCGACGATTAACTATGAGTTCCCCGATCCCGATTGCGACCTCGACTACGTTACCAACGCCAGCCGTCCCGGCAGCTTCGATGTTGCGCTGTGCAACTCGTCCGGCTTTGGCGGACACAACGTTTCCCTTGCGTTCAAGCGTTGGAGTGAATAAGGCGATACAAAGCATAAAAAACAGCCCGGCGAGTTTTCGCCGGGCTGTTTTGTTTCTGAAGAACCACGCGCGTGAGCAAGTGGACTGGTGAAGAGTCTTACCCACTCCCCAATTCCCCCTTTGGAGTGCGGTGACTTGTCACCGCGAAAACATAACAGCGAAGTCTCCATTTCTGCCAAGCGGCAACACGACGCGGCGACAAGTCACCGCACTCCAAACAGAGGTGAAGAACCGCGCGCGTAAGCGAGCCGGAAGGGCAAAAGCCTCTTACTAAGTTCCACTGGGGTGCGGAAAAACAAAAATGCCCAGCCCTTCCACTTGCTCACGCGCGTGGTTCTTCAGGCCAACGGCTGAGGAATAAAAAAACGCCGCCCGAATATCTCGGGCGGCGTTTTACTTCGCAAAGCACTCGTTTACTCCGTCAACTCACTCGACTTACGCCAACCGCTCCACACTTCCAACCGGCGCAAGATACCGACATTAACGATGAGATCGGGATTCTCCTCGCGGAAGGCGTCTACGGCCGCTTTGGCGTTTTCAAACGCCGTCTTAAGCTGGACATCGCGCGGCGTTGCTTTGTGCGCGCGATAGGCAGAAAGCGCCTTCATACACAGTTCGGCGTGATTGAGCCACTGCTGGAGATAATCCACGCGCGCCAGTGTTTCCGGGTCGCTGGCTGCCGCTGTTTTGGCGCTGGCGAGAATAGCGTTGCCGGCCTGGAAGGTTTCGGGTGTATAGACTTCATCGCCGCCTTTGCTGATGAAGGCCCAGCCACCGGCGGTGCGCTTTTTGAAGTCGCTATCGGCCCGTGCCGTTACAGCCTCCCAGTGCTCGAAATACTGCTTGATTTGCCCGGCTGCGGGGCCAAAGGCGTCGTAATATTCGTTGAGCACTTCCTGCACACTCATTTCGGGCTTGGTGTTGAGGCGGCCCATCATGTAATAGTCGATGCTTTGCACGCCCCACATGCCCAGCAACGAATCGAAGTCGGTGGCGATCATGCCGTTTTCGACGCCATATTTGAATTCGTTGCCGAATTGGGCGGCATAATTATAAGGCATGGCATAGCCGGGCAGGGTATAGTTGGGGCGCAGGTAGAGGCGCGCACCGGTTTTGGCCCAGCCATCCCATAACTTACGGAATTTCTCACGATCCTTTTCTTCCAGGGGGAATGAATAGGCAGGCACGATCCCAATGATGATATTTTTGTTTAGCTTGGTCTCGACAGGCGGTTGCGTATAATCGGCATAGGCATAGCCGATCACCGTGGCATTGGGATCGTGCTTTTTGCCTTCTTCCTGCAAAGCCAGATAGAACCGGGCGTAGCGATCGGACAGTGAGAGTTTGGGCTTGGCACCGTCTTTGGCGGTTTCAGCCCCAGCTAACCAGGGGTTGCCTTCAGTAGTCAGTGGATTTTTAGGATCCCAGGAACGGCAAATGTCGCAGGTGCAAGCCGGGTCGTTAGCGGTTTTATCGTTTTCGATACCGTTGATCCAGGGCAGCGCAGGCTTGTCGCGGCGCTGCACCAGCCAGTCGGCGATGATCTGCTTGTGCAGGCCAGGGTTAGAGACGCAAAGCTGAACCAGTGAGGGGCGCTCGGGGTTGAACGGCTCGCGCTTGCCGTCTTCCCGCTGAGCGAAGAATTCGGGGTGGGTAGCACCATATTTTTCCCAATAGGTCGTGTAGCCGTGACCGTAATGAAAGCTCACGCTACGCACAAATCGCTGGCGGCGCAGCCAGGCACTGGTATCGTAGATGTATTGATCGCGTTTGGCCGGGTCCATTCCTGGCCAGGCGCTTAAACGGGGCTGGGAATGAACCAGCGCGGGAAGCTGTTGGCGTGTCCCTACCGCACCGGCCCCTACGGTTTTGGTTTTCGTGATGACGGTGCCCAGGTCGCCCGGCCACAGCCAACGCGCACCGAGCTGGTTTTCGAGCCAGTCGTAAACTGCGAACAGGGTGCCCGCCGAGGCGCTGTCATCGAGCGGTGGGCTACCTATTTCAAAGTTCTTCCACGAGCGTGCCTTACTGGCTGTGCTTGTGTCTGTCGGCAGACCGGCATTATCGCTACCCAGCAGGAAGAGCGCATTGGCAGTGGTCTTGGTGCGAAAGCCGTTCAGCGGCAAGCCGTCGGTATTAATTCCGGCAGCCTGTGCGGCGTTCACCGGCCCCAGGTAGATGTGGTTGGGGAGATTGCTGGCCGCTGCGTTCTTTTCAGTCACGATTTCCAGGGTGGTGCCGGTCGCGCGTGCGATGTGCTGTTGCAATTCGGCGGCGGCGTATTTCACGACTCCCGAAGGCGCGTCCGGCGTTACGATGACAGCACGAGCAGTTCCGTTATCAACGACTTTGAAGCCTATATTCATGGTTTTTTGCAGAGGACGTGGGATAGCTGATGCAGCAGTGACCGAAAGTGGCATGGCGGTATAAAAAGCGACTGCTAGCATGCTGATTGAAGCGAATTTGCAGAGGGTTTGAGGTGAGAGTGAGTTCATAATATTTTTGAATGGTAGGTATCAAAAGTGTGGGTAATGTCAGGATGCGTAAGGATTCCAGGCACTGGCGGCGGTAAAACCTGTGCTGCCAACGTTACAGCCTGTGCAGGCAAGAGCTTGGCGATACACGGTTTCGGTTTTGAGCCATTTCACATGCCCATCAGCAAATGTAACATTTACACCACCTAGATGGCGGCCAGTCTGGAAATCCTTTTCTAGTTCCTGTGGATAAGTCGTTGCCCAGGCAGTTGCGCCTTTGGTGACGCCCAGGCTGCCCGTGCCGGGTAAATACCAATAAGCTCCGTTGGGCACGGTAGCACTTGAAGCTCCAATCGGCTGGATAAGATAACCGCCTGCGTCCATAAAAAGATATGTATTCGCCACCGAGCTTAAAGCAGGCATTTTAACTGGTGCCGTAGTGGCATCTACGATGATTAGGCGGTTCGCTCCGTAATTTCCATACGTGGGAGTGGGGACACCGGAAGAATGGACGAGGTTGACACTTGATGAAGGGCAGCGAAAAATTTGCCGACTTTTATGATAGGGATAGAGAACCTGTGGCCAGAGCCAACTGCCACCGAGCCAACCTGCACCGTCGGGATAAGGATTGCTACCCGTAATAGAAGCCTTGGGGTACGACTCATCGTAGTCCTGGGCATATTGCATAACTGCTAATCCCATTTGTTTGAGATTACTTAGACAACTGGTGCGCCGGGCATTTTCACGGGCACGGGCAAAGACAGGGAATAGGATCGCTGCAAGAATTGATATAATAGCGATAACAACGAGCAGTTCTATAAGGGTAAATGCTTGAAATCTTTTTGCAAAATTCGCATTATGAGGCAGTTTGGTATTTTTCATGATTTCCTCCGTGGAGCTAAGATGTTCAATTTTTGATCTCAAATACCGAATCGCGCTCGATGAGGTGCGATTGCAGAACGAGATGTTCGTGTGGCAGGTCGGGATTCTGGATTTTTTTCCATAACAATTGAGCTGCATCGTGCGCCACTTTGCCGCCGCCGGCTGAAGATCTGGTAATGTTAGGGCGGAGCCACTGATAATTAAAGCTATCGAAAACCGATGCGATGCTGATTTCCTCGGGCACCCGATGGCCGCGTTGCTGAAGAAAATTCACGATTTTTGCTACACGAATAAAGGTGAGGCCCAAAAAGGCCGTCGGTGGCTCGGTTTTTTGCATTTCTGCTTCAAGATGGTCATCTAAATCACGGGCATAGGCCACTTCGATAAGGCTGACTGTATCGGAGGCGATGCCCTTATCCTTGAAAGCCTGGAAGAACCCGGCTTTCAAATTGGAATGATGCAGAGTTGTCTGTTCGCCGGTAACAAAACAAATGCGACGGTGGCCTTTATCGAGTAGATACTGGGTAACGAGATGCGCCGATTGAAAAGTATCGGTAATGACCTGATCGACCTCTTGCCCGACGCCATCAGCTTCTGCCAGCACGACAAAGGGCACCTCGCCAGGGAGTTGCTGCATAATCTGCTGGGAAGGCATGATCGTGAAAATGATGCCGTCAACCGTTTTGGGGTTAAGAGTTTGGGAAAGGCGAGCGGTATTGAGTTCGTCAATATCAATCAAGAGCAGTCGGTAGCCACGCTCCGAAAGCAAACTCTTCATCTGGTTGAGAGTCTGGACTTCACCCTCGTTATCGGTCACCCGCATCACATAGCCAATGGTGTGGGTGGTGAGGTTGCGTGGCTGATAATTCAAAGTTTCAGCCAGCGTAATAATTTCCTGTCGCTTATCGGCACTGATGCGCATATTCCGCGAACGGTTGAGCACCTGGCTCACCGTCACCTGGGAAACACCGGCTCGTTTTGCAATTTCGCTTTGGGTAATACGCATGGAAATAATTCTGCCTATATATAATCAGGTTATATATAGGCTATTATACCCCGCTGATTTAGGTTTTAAACATTTTTTTCAGACGTGAGAAAAATTTATTCTCCGTCGGCGTCCAATTGCCGCCAGCGCATGAGGTGAACCGGCGTAGTGAACCAGGCGATGCGGGAAGGCAGCTTCACCTGCACTACTTTGTTGCCCTGAAGCTCGTTGGGATCGGCTTCGATCCAGGTTTGATTGCCGACGTAGGCCATCACATGCACGCCGTTTGAAGTGACTGCCATATCGCCCGGTTCAATCGCACTGTGATCGAGTTGATTCAGGCCGGGTGACGTCTGTATTAAACGGGTTTTCTCCTGAAACTCTTCCTTCATGGCTTTGGCCGAACTGTCGTTCCACCACAGGGCGAAAGCTTCGCGTAGCAGACCCGGGTTGAGTGTCGTTAGCCCCAATTTCACGTTGGTATCGATTAAAGCGCAGCGCATCAGCCCCGAACAATCGATGCCACGACGGCTTTCTCCGCCCCACACGTAAACCGTGCCGTCGTAGGATTGGAGGACGCGCACATATTCCTCTCGTAACTGTTGAGGGTCTGGGGAGCGAGAAGGGAGAGCAAGAAAAAGAATGAAAGCAGCAGAAACGGCAAGAAGAATGCGTTTTACGGCCGTGTAGCGCCAGGCTAACCCCAGAGCGCCCAACCACCACAGAGCAACGCCGACTGTCATGACCAGGCGAAGCGTGCCAAACCGAATCGGATACCAGTGCATCGCCAGGAGCAAGGCAAAGAGTATGAGCCAGCCTGCAAAACCGACGTGGTACCAACCGAATTTGCGTTGTGGGGTGGTCGTCATATTCTCACTAATGAATCGAGCCAATAAATTTACCGTAAAGCAGCATTTTGAGAACAGATACCGGACGGCGTGCCCAACTGGCCCAGCAAAGCGGCGATTCATCGTGAGCGTCTTTGATGCTGGGATCGGCCCCGTAGTCCAATAAGTGTTGAATCATCTGTTCGTCGCCGTGAATGGCAGCGCGGTGAAGTGGTGTTTCACCGCGCACGCGAATATCGCGCATGTAGGCCGTGGTTTCAATACCGACTTTAGCAGGCCGGTTCGGGTCGGCTCCGGCTTCTAAAAGTAGCCGGACACACTCCGTCGTGCCGGGCATGTGTCCCCTGGAAGTGGCGTAATGCAATGGGGTTTCAGCGGAAGGAGCTGTTCCCAGATTCGGGTCAGTTCCGTGTTCGAGTAGCACTTGCACCACCGCGGCATCGCCTTCATAGGCCCAGAGGTCGAGTGCCGAGCCTTGATCGTAGGCTGGAAGGTGAGGGTCGGCCCCATTTTCGAGCAGATAACGAACGATGGCAATTCTGTCTCCCGCGCCGGGGTGGGCCACGGCGCGTTGCAGGTTGTCGACAAGAGCGTTGACATCGGCCCCGTCTTCAACCAGCGATTTGACGGCTGCCAAATCGCCATCACGAACAGCTTGAATGAGGAGTTGCTCTTTAGTCATGATATTTCACGTTTTCTGTATCGGAGAATGTGACAGAACGCAGTGTCGTCCTGCTGTAAGCATATTGATTGGCGATTTCTTCCGTTTGTTTTCTGTTTGCTTTGCTCCAATGGCGCGTATACCAGTCGAGGTGATGGCCAATTTCGTGAAACAAGAGATATTCCAGGTAAAAATCTTTGAGACGGGCCGAGTGCCAGTCGGAAACCCAATCGGCATTTTGCTGAGAGAGTGGGGCGTTATAAGTAGCCAGAGTCTTTTGCCGGCTTTGCGAAGGTTTAGTAGAGCCGTGATTCCACAGCAGATTTTTAGGCCAGGGATAGAGAATAATCACACGAACACCTGAACCGCAGCAAAATTCAGCCAATGGAAGTTCGCCGGACTCGTAATCCGATTTATCAAAACGCCGCAACCACATATGTGTGATCGTTTCCCAATCGGTTTGGGGTAAGAGAGAAAGCTCGCGCTGGATGTCAGCTATTTCCAGAGGAAAGAAAAAATCACGTGACGGGTTATCTCTTTTGTAGATGGGCAGAGTGCAATCGGCGGCAGGACGTTGAATCGAGTGGTGGCGTGCGACGATATTATCCGTGAACCTCAGGCTGCGACGTCCGCCTTTGATATCCCCGAATTTTCGGTTCTTTTTCCAGGCCGTCTCTTTTCGTGTTTGCATAGGTTTCGCCTGAGAAAAATCTATGACTTCGGCATTTCACATAACTCCACCGTTCCGCCATGTAAAACCACGGGATGGAGTTTGAGCAGTTCAAGAATCGCCTGCTTGTCGGGTGCGTCGAAACGCATATAACCGGCGATATGTTGCGAAGACGCCGATTGCGTATTGCCGATTTTCTCTCGCAGGCCGATCTCACTTCCACCTTTGAAGAGTCCACTGTCACCGGCTATGGCAAAGAAATACTGCCATTCTTCTTGCGTCGTGTCGCTGGTGACGTTGTTGTGAATGAGCAGGATGTATTGCATCATAGTTTAATGAAATGAAACCCAGGTTTGCGCGTCAATAACCAGCGGAATATTCTGCCCATCGCACCACCGTGCAATATCCCGATGAACTCGCTCCCACTGACCATGCGCCCACTCCGGTGCCACGGCGTCCCATTTATCGCTGGTAGGCAAGTAGACAGTGAGCACTCCCATCGTGATTTCGATGATGAAGGTGTGGCCGTCCATGAGGCACACCAGTTCTTCCTTCCAGCGAATGGTGCATTGAATGGGAGTCATGCTTCACCCAAGAGTTAATGTTCCTACACCCCAACTTCCGCCAACTCACGATGCGCCGTGCCGTTGGCATGGCCGTTTTGGTGCTCGTGTTCAAGCGGCTCGAATTCGTCGGCATCGGCCAAACGCACCGACATCAGCGTCGATATACCCTGCTCCTGCTGCGTCACGCCATACAGCACGTCGGCGGCCTGCATGGTGCCGTTGTTATGGGTAATGACGATGAACTGCGTCTTATCGGTGAATTCGCGCAGCAACTGGGTATAGCGGCCCACGTTGCTCTGGTCGAGCGGCGCGTCCACTTCGTCCAAAACCACGAACGGGGAGGGATGTACGCGCAGAATGGCTAACAAGAAGGCCAGCGCAGTGAGGGCGCGCTCACCACCCGAAAGCAGAGAGATGTCCTGCTGCGCCTTGCCTGGCAACTGCACACGCAGCTCGATACCGGTTTCGAGGATGTTGTCCGGATCGGTGAGCGCCAGGTGGGTGGCACCGCCATCGAAGATGCGCACGAACAGTTCGGCGAACGCCTCCTTGATGCCGTTGAAGGTTTTCATGAAGCGCTCGCGGGTGCGGCCGTCGATATCGACGATAATCTCTTCGAGCTGCGTCTTGGAAGTTTCCAGGTCGGTGCGTTGGCCGCCCAGAAACTCGATGCGCTCCTTGACATGCTCATACTGTGCCACTGCGCCGGTATTGATATCGCCCAGAGCACCGATTTTGCCCCGCAGCATCTCAATTTCTTCGAGCGCAAAATTCTTCTGCTCGATTTTATCGGCGTAGGTCAGCACCACTTCCTGTGTCAGCTCGAACTCTTCCTCGAAACGGCGCTGCATGTCGGCGATTTCGGTTTCGGTCGAAGCCAGGCGCACTTCGGTGCGGTGCAACTCGTCTTCGGCTTCGTGCAAGGCGTTACGGCCATCGCGTAAATGAACGCCGATGGTTTCGAGGCGGGCCATTCCGGCTTGACGCTCACTGCGGATGCGGGTGAAATCGGCGTCGAGCTTTTCATGGCGTTTTTGCAACTGCGAAAGCTCTGAAACCATCTCGGCTTCGCGCTTCACCAGGTTGGCATCTTCGCCTGAAGCTCGTTCGATTTCGCGCTGCTTGTAAGCAATTTGCGATTCCGATTCCTTCACGGTGCGTTCGGCTTCGGCGATGGAGCGCTGCATGGAGCTGAGCCGTTCCTGGGTGGCCGAGTGCTGGGCGCGCACGTCCGAGACGTCGCTGGTGATCTGTTCGCGCTCGTTCTGACGCTGTGTCACCACGACCTGGGCTGCGGCCACGGCTTCATCGATCTGTTTAGCCTGTTCATCGAGCAGTTCGGCTTCGCGCTCGTGGTCGACCTGTGAAGCCGATTTCTTGGTGCTGGCTTCGCGGGTGGTGTTGAGCTGCGAGGCGACCGCTTCGCGTTGCGAGGCTAGGCGGCGCAACTGGCCGCTGATGTGTTCGTGCTCTCGCTCCTGGCGCGCAATGGCGGTGCGCAGTTCGTTGGATTCTTCCTGACACTTGCGGAGCGCTTCGTTGGCCTGTTCTACCAGGGCACCGGCTTCCTTCACCGCATTGGCTTTGGCTTCCAGGTCGCGTTCAAAGGCATCGAGGCGCGACTGCGATTCGTCCAGTTCTCGCTTGCGTGCCAGCAAACCGGAAGATTTCTGTTTGCCCGCACCACCGGTAATGGCACCGGCCGGTAGCACCAGTTCACCTTCAAGGGTGACCAGGCGCATGCCGAAATCGCATTTTTTGGCCAGGTTGACGGCGACATCGAGCGTCTCGACGATCAGTACACGTCCCAGCAAGTAGTCGATGGCAGGACGATGTTCGGGGTTGCACTGCACCAACTGCGAGGCGATGCCGCGTACGCCGGGTGCGCGCAGCACGTCGCGGGTACGGTCGCTCACATGCGAGGGCCGCAGGTTGGGAATCGGCAGGAAGGTGGCCCGTCCGGCCCGTTCGTTTTTGAGCCAGTTGATGGCCTGCTTGGCGTCGGCATCGGTATCGCAGATCAGGTTATGAACACCGGCACCGAGTGCGACTTCCATCGCTTGTTCCAATTCTTGGGGCGCGCGCAGGGCATCGGCTACCAGCGTGTAGACATCGGGCAAATGGCCGCGCTTGATGGCGGCCAGCACGGCGCGGGCACCGCCCTGCACTCCTTCGAGGCTTTCTTCCAGTTCGCGCAGGGCATTGAGGCGCGATACCAGCCCCGAGCGTTTTTCGCGTGAGCTATTGAGAATATCCGAAGCAGCGGTGCGTGCGGCCTGGGCTTTTTGCACTTGCGCGCGGGCCTGGTCGATGTGAAGCGTGGACTGGGCGTGCCCATCGCGCACTTGCTGCAACTGCTCGCCGGCGTTTTTATGGGCGGCTTCAGTCTGCGATTTCTCATGATCGAGGTCTTCAGAGAGTTTTTGCAGTTCAGCTAAACGGTTTTGCAGTCCGGCGCTTTCGGCGCGGCCCGAGGCAGCGGCTTCGCGTTTCGATTGCGAAGCGCGAATCAGCTCCACCACTTTGGCTTGCAGGCTTTGCAACTCGCGGGTGGCCTCGGAGAGGCGGGCGTTGGCCGCGCCCAGCTTGGCTTCGGCTTCGGCGGCACTGGCCGAAAGGCTGCTGGCGCTTTGCCGGGCTTCTTGCAGGGTTTTGCGATCTTCGGCCAGCTTTTCCTGGGCACCGGTGATGCGGGCGCGTAACAAACCGATTTCGCGCGCCTGAATCTCCTGCTGTTCGGTGAGCGCGCGGCGGCGTTCGCGGGCCACGGCGATTTCGCCTTCCGTGCCTTTGAGGCGGGTGACGGTCTGCGTCAGTTCGCTCTGCACCCGGTCGATGACGCCTTCCAGCTCACGCATCTTTTCGGTGATTTCACGCTCGACATTCTCATGCTGTGTGATGAGCGCGCTTTGCTCTTGCACCTTCTGCGCATATTCAGTCTTGTTGACGGTGAGCGTTTCCAGGCGTTTGGTGCGGGTCTCGAAGTCGCGCGCCAGAATCGCCAACTGTAACACGCGCAGACGCTCCACATAGTTATCGTGTTCGCGGGCCAGTTCGGCCTGGAGCGCCAGCGGTTCGAGCTGCGATTCCAACTCGAACATGATGTCGGCGATGCGGGTGAGGTCGGCCTCCACGCGGTCGAGCTTGCGCTTGGTTTCGTGGCGGCGCGCGTTATATTTTTGCACCCCGGCCGCGCCTTCAATCAGGTTGCGGCGGTCTTCGGGTTTGGCCGAAAGAATGGCGTCGATTTCGCCCTGCGAGATGATGGAAAACGATTCGGTGCCCACACCGGTATCGAGAAACAGGTCGAGCACGTCGCGCAAACGGCAGTTGGTTTTATTGATGGCGTATTCGCCGTCGCCGTCGCGGAAGATGCGGCGGGTGATCTGCACTTCCTTGTATTCGATCGGCAGTGCGTTGTCTTCGTTATCGAAAAACAGCGACACCTCGGCCATGCCGAGTGGCTTGCGATGGCCCGAGCCGCTGAAGATGACATCAGTGGAGGCATGACCGCGTAAGGCTTTATTGGAGCGTTCGCCCATCGCCCATTGCAGGGCGTCGACAACGTTCGATTTGCCCGAACCGTTAGGACCAACAATGGCAGTAATTCCCGGACCAAACTCCAACAGAGTGTTGTCGGCGAAACTTTTAAAGCCCGAAATTGCCAGTTTTTTCAAATACATGCAGCGAAATACTCCGGTGCGGTGATGAAGAGTGTGATGAGATTGCGACACATTTTATCACAGCCACCGCTGCCTCCGGCAGTGCTGTTACTAACTGCGTTGAGCCGCGAAAAGGCACAAATGACACAAAAAGAAGGGGATTGCGGTGAGACATCTCCTCCCTGA
>DAITOV010000061.1:0-18159 GCA_036833945.1 Abditibacteriia bacterium | reverse complement strand
AAGCTGGCAAAGTTATTCTGCGATGGTAGCAGGCTCTTCTTTCCATTCCACCGCCGCGTTGAACACTGGCGGGGCGGGGTTTTGCTGCGCTGCTTGCCTGCCTTCAGCAGTTGCTTGCCAGTAGGCATCGGGCAACTTTTCTCTGGTCATGAAATTAGGTGCTTGCGTGTAGGCGATGACATATTCATCGGAAATTTCCAGAGCTTGTTGCACTGTGTTTTTCCATTCTGCCGGGCTGAAATGATTGCGAGAGATGTCGTCTACCGACCATTTGGTAGAGTAGTTATAATCGAGCATCAAGCCGAAACCGGCACGCATTTTAGAAGCGTAAAGATCGGGCACGTTTGAGTATTGCATCGCTTTTTGGCGCACGGAATGGTAGCCTTCGAGAAACTGGCTGCGTTGCTTATAACCATAGGCAAACTCCCACGAATCCGTCCATTTGGTGCGGGGATCGCTGCCTTCGAGCATGCCATCGAGAAAGGCCGAAAGTAGCGAATAGCGACCGGTTTCCGGCGTTTTATTCTCATGCTTGTCGTCATAGAGCGCCAGGTCGTAGGCAAAGAAGCAAAGCATTGTCATATCTGGATAGATATCCTTGATCGCTTCCATCATTTCTCGCCCACGCCGATTGGCCATTGCCCTGTATTCGGCAAACGATTTATCCACACGCTTAGCCCGATGGCCTTCATAGTTGAAGAGTTCTGCACCGACATGACCGTAGTCGTAGTGTTCGGGATCGAAAAGGATGCCCTTACACTGGCCTTCCTTGGCGATGGTGGCAATAGTGCGCCAGTTGTTATTAATGGTGGCCCAGCGTTCTTCGTCGAACCATGTCAATTCGTGATCTTGCCCGTAGGAAGCCGCCGCCGAGGTGAGGAACAAAGAAGAAATATTCTTCCACCGCGCTGATTTTAAGTCGGCAATTTGTGCCTTGAAGTCTTCAATTTTCAGCGGTTTGGGGCCGAACACGTTCCAGGCCAGGCGGTTGCCCGTTGTGTTATCGCCGCGCACCGGCTTGGCGGGATCGACGGCAACGTCGATGGTTATGCCGTCAAAGGGTAGTTTGTCGATTTCCTGCCAGCTTTGGGCGATCTCGTGGGAAACGGGTGTATTCCAACCACTCCAGATGAGCTTTTTGCGGGGCATCTGAGTTTCCTCGCTTCGTGCCATACCACCCAATGAACTTAGCGTCATAACGCCTATAGCGATGCACGGAAATAAATGTTGGCGGTAGCTGTGAGTTCGCAAGAGACAGAAGGGAAAATGGGGCTGTAGATTTGTTTTCATACGGGTTTTGAGAAGTTTTTATTAGTTGAGGAAGGCATTCCAGCTTTTGTTATCGGCACCACCGCTATCGGTGCCTTTGCGGAGTTGGGCGTTGGCGCGGGCGAACCATTTCACGTGGCCATCGGCGAAGCCGACGCTGGTGCCTTCCAGATGGGGTGAAACCAATCGGCGCGAATCATTATCGGCAGCATCGACATAAGCCATGAACTGCGACTTGATGGCCCAGGTGCCGTAGTAGCTCACGTAATCGAGCACCATCAGCGCTTCAGCGGGGTTGGGCATTTCGGCCAGGGCCATGGGGATTTGCCGGCTGGTGCCGCCGCTGAATTCCGGGCGATAAACACCGCCGATGGCAGCGCTGTAGCCGTAGTTAGAGCGCGGGCCATCTTGCTGTGAGGGGCAGACGAAAATCTGGGTGCTCTTCACATAAGGGTAGGCAAAGTCCATCCAGGTTTTAACGTAGGCGTTGGGGTTGTTCCAGGCGTCACCGGCGTTATCGGTGTTTTGGAATTTCGCGCCGGGCATGGAAGGGTCGGTTTGCAGTTGGAAGCCGCTCACACCGCTGCCATTGCCCCAGTCGCCGCTGAGCGGCTTGGGGTAGCGCTCGTCGTAGTCTTGCGTATATTGCAAGATACCCAGGCCAATCTGCTTCATGTTGCTCATGCAACTCGCGCGGCGGGCGTTTTCCCTGGCGCGGGCGAAAACCGGAAACAAAATCGCAGCAAGGATAGCTATGATAGTAATAACGACCAAAAGTTCAATGAGGGTAAAGGCCGTTTTCTTGCAGGTGCGAAGCTCGTTCATGTCAATCTCCTCGAAATAGTACCAAACGCAGTGATTATGCCACCTACGAGAGAAGTTTAATCCTCAAAATTGGGTATGTTGTATCAAAATCGAATCAAGTTTTATTCTGCTCGCGAAACTGGGATGGCGTGGTGCCGGTGTGCTGGAAAAACACGGTCGAAAAGTAAGACGGTTTAATACCGACCGACTCGGAAATGGTGGCGATTCCCAGTGGGGTTTCTTTGAGTAGGCGCTTGGCTTCGGTGATGCGGCAGTTAGTGAGAAATTCAACGAAAGAAAGCCCGGTTTCGCGGCGCACGCGGCGGGTGAACTGGGGGCGCGAGAGGAACATCATCTTTGCCATCTCGTCGATAGTGATGGTTTGGTGAATGTGAGTGTAGATGTAGTTTTGCAGCACATTGGTGAAACTGGCGTTGTTGGAGTTGGCTGCATCGTCGCCCCACAGCGAGAGGGATTGGTTCTGGTCGGTGAGGTTGGCGTGAATAAAGTTGTTCTCTTCAATAGCCCGCTGAATCTGCGCCAGTAGCGCCGCTGTCAGGCAACTGGCAATCTGCGAATCGGCGTTGCCGCGTGCGATAATTTCTTCCACCATCAGCCGATAGGTAGTGGCGAGATGCTCACCCTGCAAAAGGATATTGCCCAGCGGCTCGATGGCGTTGGAATCAGGCGTGAAGCGGTCGATCCAGCATTGGATGGCGTTGGGGAAAGCGATGATGTAGAGCAGGTCGCAATGCGAATTGCCCGGCGCGGCGCAGGTGCGCGATGCATTGGAGTGGGGCACACCCGAAGGAATCACCAGCATGTGCCCGGCGTTGGCTTCGATGAAATAATCGTTAATCTGAAATTTCATGCGCCCGCTGAGCACACAAATCAGGCGGGGCTGAATCAGTTCGTTGAGTGCATCCTTGGGCCAGCGCGCCAGCACCCAGCGCTTGCCAGCAAACTGGTGTCCGCCTTTGTTCACTACACGCGGTCCCACCAGGCTGGTGGGAGTGATGGTAACCTGGGCGTCGGGATGGGCCTTCAGTTGCTGAGGCGTGCCGATGAGTGTGCGTTCACTCAGCCCATTTTGCGTCCATGGAATGAGCTTGGAGCGCAAAACCTGGGCGAGGAGGGAATCGGAGGAAGCCATCGCAGGAATAGAGTATTTAGCGGCAGTTGCCGAGAGGCAGGCTACTTTGTACTGAAAGGGCAATGGTTACAGTTCGAGTTTGTCATTAAAAAATCGGTCAATGTAGTCACGCAAGCCCAATGCAACATTAATCCGACTATCGGTTTCGTGATCCCATCTAAAAATATCTTCCTGATGAATTACTCCATCCCGAATCGCATAACCATAGAGGTCGCCGCACCCAGTATCAGAGAAGAACAGAAGGTGATCAAAAGGCATGTATAGGCTTTTGAAATCGGGATATTGCCGGTATTCCAGATTTTGTTGCACTATATTCTGAACGGACCAAATTAAGCCTGAACCATATCGAGCTTGAAAGCCGTTTGATTCAGTCAGCAAGCTTTTCAACTCATCTGTGAATTGAATTTTTAAAGTTTGTTCTGCATTTGCGATTTCTTCGGCTATGGTTGGCGGGAACGATGTGAAGTCGCTTGTATAACTTTCAATGAGTTGTTTCCACATAATTATCTTTTAAGAGGGGGCGAAATTAATACGCTAACCAACCCCCATCCACAACCCAGGTCGTGCCGGTCACGAACTTAGCATTTCGTGAAACCAAAAACGTCACCAGGCTGCCGATATCCTGCGGTTCGCCGCTGCCCAGCGGAGTATGTGGCACAAAGCGCGGGTCGGGTTGCAGGCTGCCCACAGCAGCGGCGATAGCCTGGGATTTTTCGATTTGGATATCGCCTGGAGCTACGGCCACCACGCGGATGTTATGCGCGGATAGTTCCACCGCCATTGCCTGCGTGAGGCCGGTGAGGGCGGCTTTGCTGGCGCAGTAGACGCTGGCGGTTTGCTGCGCGCCAAAGGCACCGATGGAGGAGATATGAATGATAACGCCGCCCGTGCCCTGTGCCACCATCTGGCGGGCTGCGCCGACGCTGGTTTGAATGACACTTTTGAGGTTGACATCAATTACGCTGTCGATGTGTTCGCGGGTTTCATCCAGAAACCAACGCGCAGCCGGGGTGCCGGTGACGGCGGCGTTGTTAACCAGAATGTCGATGCCACCCATCGCCTCAACGGCCTGGCTGACCAGCTCATCGCAAGCCTCGGGCTTGGCGGCATCGAAGGCAAAGCCGTGCAACTGTGGCGCATATTTTTCCAGCAGTGGCTGCAATTTCGCGAAATCGCGTTGCCCCACCGCGACTTGTACACCGTTGGCTAACAGCTCTTCGACAATCGCTTTACCAATGCCCGCCGCGCCGCCGGTGACGAGCGCGCGTTTGCCTTTCAAATCCGAAAAATCCATGCGCGCCAGTTTACCTATTTTTCACGAACGCCAAGACAGGCTACAATGAAATACTATGTCCAATCCCGATTTCCTTTTTTCGCCGAACGGTGATCAGCCGCCCGTCAAGCTCATCGACCTCACGCCCGGCTTCCGTTTTGCCGATATGATCTGTGCTATCAGTGATAAACAACAGCGCACCGCTTCCAACGGCAATATCTTCCTTTCCTGCCGCCTGCGCGATAGCAGCGGTGAACGCAGGGCGATCTGGTTTTCGCCGCCCGTCGAAGCGCTTGAGGGCTTAGCGGATGCGCGTCTGGTGCGGGTGAAGGGCTATGTGGAAGGACAAAACCCGACTTATATCGGCGACGTCAAAATCGAAGATTGTCGCCCTGAACCCGAGCCGGACGACCTTTCGCCCTACCTGCCACCGCTACCTAACGACCACGGGGCGCAACGTGCACGGTTTTTCGAGGTGGTGCGCGCTGTTTCCAACCCATCGCTGTTTGCCTTGCTCAAAGAGATTTTCGACACTAAAGGTGAATTGTGGAGCCAGTTTGAAGCAGCTCCCGCCGCGAAGAACATGCACCACGCCTACCGCGGCGGCTTGTTGGAACATTCGGCGGAAGTGGCCCAACTTTGCGAAAGGGTAGCGAGCACGTTGCCCTATATCGACCGCGACTTGCTCATTACCGCTGCCTTGCTGCACGATATCGGCAAGATTCAAGAAATGGACATCGGCCTTTCGGCGGGCGAATACACTGAGGCTGGTAATTTAGTGGGCCATGTGGTGTTAGGCGCGCAGATTGTCGCCCGCGCAATTGAAAATATTGCAGACTTCCCCGCCACGCTCAAAAACGAGCTGTTGCACTTAATCCTTTCCCACCACAACCGCCCCGAGCACGGCGCAGCCAAAATTCCGATGAACGCCGAAGCGATCATCCTCTGCTCCTGCGACTTAATGAGCGCCCGCGCCGCCCAGTGCCGCGAGGCGTTGGAGCGGGGTGTGAGTGATGATTTTGCTTCTTCCAAGGAAATCTTCGGTTGGGAGAGCGGGAAGGTTTATCTGGGTGCGATGCGGCGGATGAAGGAAGGGCAGTAACGCGGAAATGAAGAACCACGCGCGTGAGCAAGTGGAAGGACTCGTCATTTTTGCTTCGCTGGCATCCCTTGGGACTGGTAAGAGGCTTTTGCCCTTCCGGCTCGCTGACGCGCGCGGTTCTTCATGACGGCTTCCTCGATTGCAAAGGGATAACTAATTATTCTGTAAAGTAAGTGATTGCGTATGGTGGCTCCGGCCTCCGTGCCGGAGTGAGTTTCGCATCCCCTCCGGCACGGAGGCCGGAGCCACCAATAGTAGTTTGCCGTTCCAGGAATGGTTGGGAAATAAATTACTTTACAGACTACTAATTGTGCATCTGCGAATCAGAGATCTTCCTCTTCAATTTCACTTTTGGTCTTCACTTCCTGCAACAAAGGCAGCGTTGTAATTGCTCCTACCCCAAACAAAGTCCACCCCACGGCGCGGCGCTGTTGTTCGTTGAGTTTATCGGCCAGAAGTAGGGCTAATCCGGCACCGGCCAGTGCGCGGGTGCCGACGATGAGCATCAGTTCGGGGACTGTCAGGCGAATCGTTTTCATGGTTTGCTCCTTTGCAGAAGAGAGTATCTTCTTATCAGAAGCAGGTTGAATGTCGGTTTTTGAGGAGAGTTTGTTTCGGGCTGAATTCCTCAATCTGGCAGCAGCCTGCAACATACCTTCAGACAGCAAAAATCGGGCCGATTTCTCGGCCCGATTAGTCTTATTATGCTTACCATCCCGAGAATCGTCGCGGCCTCATTGCCATGGATGAATACCAGTTGGGGTTTATTTTTATGAATGGCCGGAGATTCTTGATACGCGGCTGAGTGGCATAGTTTGGATCTTTACCTTGAATTGAATATACAACTCCAGGTGGGTGGGGAAGAAAAGAACTAACGGCAGGATAAAACAGAATCATATCACCTTTACTGATAGCAGAATTGTAATGCACGTTTTTTAGTTCTTCGCCCAAATCCAATCCTTTGTCGATTTCCTCTTGACTAAGAATTGTTGTCTCGTCGATCCATCTGTTATTTCGAAAGACTTCAAGCACATCATGACGTGTCAATCTCATATCCTCCAACTGATGCTTTCGTTTGGTGGCTGTCATATAAGTGGTGATTTTGAGGATGACTTCCATCTTTTGTGTGGTGAGGGCAGGCGGGGTGTAGAGAAATGGCAGGAGGTTCAGGATGGCGAGATATAATAACGGTATCAGGCAAACGATCCCACACCCTTTCGAGGTTTTTCGTTTCTCGGGTTTCGAAGCGCTCAAATCTTGAAGGCTCATAATTAATGGATAACAAAAAAGCGGGCCGATTTCTCGGCCCGCTTTTTGTTTCTTCGGCTTTTCTTACGGCGTCATCGCCACATAGATGCGTCCGGTGGTCGGTTCCCATTCTACTTTGGCTTGCATGGCTTTTTCGAAGAAGCGAACCGGCACCATGGTGCGTCCGCTCAGTAGGAAGGCGGCCATATCCATCATGACTTCTTCCTGGTTGACCAGGGCGACGTTGCTGCCGATATTGATGGTGACTTCATGGTCGCCGTTGCGGGCGGTAACGCGGCGGTTAACGGCATCCCACTCCATGGTGCCGCCCTGCTTTTCAAACATGAAGCGGAACGGTGCGATGCTGGTGGAGCCGATAAGGAAGGGAGCCACGTCGCCGGTGACAGCCTGGCCGTTGTAGGAAATCTGCAAGGCCTGCGGCAACACGACGCTTTCGCCCTCTTTGATGCGGGCGTTATGCGGCAGGTTGTTGGCATTGGCCAGGGTGGCCAACGGCACTTTGTTACGCATGGCAATCGCGACCAAAGTCTCGTTGCGCTGGGCAACGTAAACGATGGGTTCGTTGATACCGCGCGATACGAGGATAGCGTTGGTTTGCGCGACATTGGCCGGGGTGCTGGGCTGGCTCAAATTGGGAGTGAGCGCCAAACGTGGCAACGTGGGCAGGGCCAGGGTGCTGCTGATGCGCGACAGGGATGTCGGTTCGGCCGATACCAGACGCGAATTGTAGCCGCTGCTCTCGATAACTGAAAGTAGGGCGCTGTTGCTGCGAGTGGTGTTGACAGCGGCTTTGCCCGGCAAGGAGGTGGAAGGCAGGGCAGAGATGCGCGCCGCACCGGTGGTGCGTTGGGCATCGGAAGTGAGGTTGCTGTTGCCGCTGCTTGCAACGGTAGAGGCGGGTGTTTCGAGCGGAACGAAGTTAGCTACGGCACTGCCCGGCTGGGCGGCTTCGAAGCGGCTGGGGGCAGTCCAACGGACTTCCGGGGAAGCCGGGGCCGGGGCTGCGGGCAAAGTGCGCGCAAGACGGCTTGGCTCGGAGATTTTGGCGACGGTATTGCTGCTGTTATCTGCAGCACTGGTTGAAGCTATCGAGGAGGTGGCAATCGGTGCATTGTTGGCCGTTCCCGAGAGAGTTGCTTTGGGTTGCGTGGTTGCTTCAACGCGGGCCGGAGCGGCGGGCATGTTGCGGGCAATGCGGGTCGGCTCTGAAACACGGGCCGAAGGAGCCGGGTTCTGGGCCCCAATCTCAGGTATCGAAGCGGTTGTGCTGCCGGTGACGGGAGTCTCGATTTGAGTAGCTTGCGAACTGGCAAGGGTCACGCCGGGCTGTGTGGCAGCTTCCACCTGGCTGTTACTTGCTGCATTACCAGTGGCCGGGGCCTCGGGCAGGTTACGGGCAATACGTGTCGGGTCGGAAACGCGAGCCGAAACGATGGTGGAAGTGCGCTGCGAAGCGGTGGGGGTCTCCACTTCGGTGGGGGCTGGGTTGCTGCTGATCCAGCCGTTACGAGTCGTTACTGTGTAGGAACCGGCGGTCTTGAGAAGTTCGGAAGAACTCGGCGGCAGCGTCGTTGAAGGAGAGGTCGATGCAGAGCTGGCAACACGGGTGTTGTTGCTGCTGGAAGCGGCTTTTTCCGGGGTATTGTTAGCGGCAGTAGAGGCCGGATTTTGCAGGGTGGTTGCGTTCAGGCCGTGGTTATAAAAACCAACGGTGAGGCGTGGGGCGAGGCGCTCGTTGTCCATGGCATCCCAAGCGTAGGCGTCGAGGACATAGAGGCCGTCTTTGAAGCGGGAGGTGTCGAGCGAGAATTCATAGGGCGGGCGGTTGGTCATCCACGAGGCCAAGGGCGGTTTGATATCCGGTGCGATGGCGCTATTGACATTGAGGAAGACGTATTTCACACCGAAATCGCTGCCTGCTGAAAGTTGAAGCTTTGCAGTGCCGCTCAGGTTCTGGCCGTTTTGCACGCCGCCCCAGCTCAAAACCGGCGCGCCGGTTTCGGTGCGCAGATTGCTATTATTGATGTAAATCATGGTTTCGGCCTGGCCGATGAAACCCTGAGTATCAGTAACGCGCACGCTGAGGGTGTGCGGACCGTCGATAAAGAGCTTGGTATCCCACTTGAATTTCGTTTGCGCGGGGATGGCACCGGTAATCGACTTGCCGTCTACCAGCAGTTCGATGGTCTGGGCCGAATAGCGTCGCGGGGTAATGGAAACCACGATGGATTCCAGACCTTTGAGCACATCGGCATATTCGGGCGAGACGATGGCAACGACGGGGCCGTAGCTGCCGCTATCATTTTGGGCCTGAGCCGGTTGGCCGGCAAGAGAGCACAGGGCGGCTAAGGCGACAGCCGTCAGTGCTGCCAGACGGGGATGAACGGTACGAAGAGAAAATAGTGTCCGCAAGCGAAAAGCACCTTCCTTAATAACGACGAATGACTTTATTGAATTGAATAAACAATGCGACCGATGACAAAACATTTCCGGCAACGTTGCCGGAAACGATCTGAAATAGTGCCTTCAGGATAGCACACAAAAAGCCGTTTAGTCAATTTCTCTGATAACGCCAGATATTAAATACCATAAAAGCTGATAAACTTGAACATAATATGCGTTTGGGACACACCACTAAGTATGCGTTTGAATCGCTGGCCTACCTGATTCGTTCGCACGCCCGCGATGAATGGGCGCAAATCGCCGAGATAGCCGAGACCTGCGGTATTCCGCGCAAGTACCTCGAACAGGTGCTGCTCGACTTGAAAAATGCCGGTTTGGTCGAAAGCAAAAAGGGCCAGCGCGGCGGTTATCGTCTGTTGCTGCCGCCGAACCAGATTTCACTGGGGCAGGTGTTGGCAGCCACACAGGGCGACTTGCTGCCGATGCCCGACTGGTTGGAAGAACCGAACTCCAGCCTCTCGCTGGAAAGCGGCCTGCGCGACGTGGTGGGGCAGGCCCGGCGTTCGGTGCAGAACATCTTCGATACCACTTCTATCGAAGTGCTGGTTTGCCGCCCCGATGCCTGGCTGGGCAATGAAATGGGATAAATAATCGGGCTAATTGGAAAAAACACGGTTTTTTCGACTACAATGAAGGCGAGCACCATTATTATGAAGGTGCACTTTGGAGAACGGTGATGAAAGATTGGATCAACAAAGTACTCGGTAATGAAAAAACGCCGGAGGCCCAACTCGAAGCCGACGCCGGTAAATTGATGGAAGAGCTAAGCGCCCTTTCAGAACTCACGGCGTTCTCCATGGCACGGGCCGACGATAAATACGACGAGTTGACCACCGCCCTGGCACGCCACAGTGCGTTGGGCGACCAGGCCGCTGAACTGGTGCGCGCACAAGATGACGAAGGCGCGCGCCGCTGCCTGGCCTTGCAGATTGAAACCGCCACCCGCATCAAAACCTTGCAGGACGAATACACCGCGCTGCAAGGTGAGGCCGAGCAAAAGGCCTCGCAGTTCATGAGTCGCCGTGAAAGCGTCGAGAAGAAAATGGCGCAGATGCCCAAGCTGCAAGACGATGCTCGCATGAGCCGCCAGCAGGAAGAGATCGAGAAAAAGTACTCGGCTTTTTCCACCCAGAGCGCCGAGCGCTCGTTCGATAAGACGGCGCAGGAAATTGAGATGAAGAAGCGCAGCCTGGCTAATAAGTCCGCGCTGCAATCCGACCCCAACGCCGCACTCGACCGCCGCATTGCGCATTCGCTGCACGAACGCGCTGTCGACCAGGCATTAGCCGCACTCAAAGCGGGAATGGGCACCAACGAAACCGGCACGTCTTACCTGGAAGCCGAGATCGTCGAAGATCCGGTTGCCGCCGCCAAGGAACTGTTAGCCGCACCGCGTTATAAAGGTGTCTTGCCACAGCGCAGTGGGCGAACGACGCAATAACCAACCTCTAACCAGAGTGCTTTAAAGTACTCCCAACAATGAGTAAGCCGGGCCGCAAGTATCAATAACAAATGAACTTTGTTGACCTGTTGCAGTGGTGGAACCTCATCTTCTTGTTGCCGTTCGGGCTGGCGCTCGTCTATGTGCTGCTCATGGCAACCGGTGCCGTGGTGGCCGAAGGCGGACACGATTTCGGGCTGGACCACGATCATGATATTGGCCTCGATCACGACATCGATCATGATGCTCACATGGATGCCCATGCTCCCGAAGGGCCGGGGTTCGTCGGTCACATGCTCACCTTGCTTGGGGTAGGGCGTGTTCCCCTTTCTTTAATTGCCACTTGCTTCTGTTTCGTGTGGGGCTTTTCCGGCTGGGCCAGTAATGAAGTTTTTCGTTCATTCCTGCCCGCACCAGCCCTCTATGTGTGGATTTCCGTTGCGATAGCGCTTTTCATGTCGCTGCTCTTCACACGCTTTCTCGTGTTCGGCATGACGAAGATATTGCCGCTCGATGAAAACTATGCCGTCTCCGATGTGCAGTTGGTGGGACGGCGCGCCAAGGTGCGATTTACCATTACGCCGGTTTCGGGCACGGCGCAACTCAACGATCAATATGGCACCCTGCACGAAGTGCCATGCCGTTTAAAAAGTGACGAACACGAAATCAAATCGCTGCCGCCAAACACGCCGATTATTCTGTTCGATTACGACCGCGAGAAAAAAGTTTTCTACGTTCGTCACGATCCACTGGAAAATACGCTGGAAAACAGCGATAATAAGCGCGCTCTACCTTGAGCCGCTAAGGGTTAATGTAGGATTAAGGTAGGTCAATAAAGGAGATTGCATGCAAACACGTAGTGCCAATTCGGGTGCCGGTTGTGGGATGACCATGATCTTGGCGGCCCTGGCGTTGATGGTGGGGCCGTTCTTTGTAGCGAACTATTTGCCGACTGGAGCCACTCTTGTGTTGGGTGTGGCCGGGCTGATATTGCTGGTTCTGGGAGCTGCCGTTATCACGGTCACCCGCCTCTATCGGAAGTCGTCGGCCAACGAAGCTTTCGTGCGCACCGGTAGCGGTGGCACACAGTGTGTGGTCGATGGCGGTAAGCTGGTGATTCCGGTGCTACACAACATCATTCCGGTTTCGCTCGAAACCATGCGTCTGGATGTTCGCCGTCTGGAAAAAGACGCGCTCATCACCGGCGACAACCTCCGCACCGACGTCGAAGCTGAATTCTATATCAAGGTGCAGAAAAACGATAACGATATCATCAACGCCGCCACCAGTTTGGGCGAGCGTTCGGTGAATGCCGATACCGTGAAGGAACTGGTCGAACAGAAGCTGGTTTCGGCTTTGCGCACCGTGGCTGCCACCAAAACCCTGAACGAGTTGCACACCAAGCGAAGCGATTTCGCCGACGCGGTGCAAGCCATCGTCGAGCAAGACCTCAAGCACAACGGTCTGACGCTGGAATCGACTACCATCTCGCGTCTCGACCAGACGCCGCCCAACGCACTGCGTGAACAGGATAACGTTTTCGATGCTCAGGGTTTGAAGACAATCGCCGCCGTGGTGCAGACCCAGCGTGTGGAACGCAACCGCATCGAGCGTATGGCCGACCAGCAAGTGAAGCAGCAGGAAGTGGAATCGCAGAAGTTCATCTACGCCCAGGAACGCGAACGCGCCCAGGTCGAAGCCGAACAGGTCGCGCAAATCAAGCAGGCCCGTGCCGAAGCCCAGCAGAAAGCCGATTCGTTTACCGCCGAGCAGGAAGCCCGCGCCGGTATCGCCACTATCGAGAAGGACAAGGCGCTTCAGGTGAACGACGTCGAAAAGCAAAAGGCCATCGAAGTTGCCAACCAGGCTCGCGAACGTGCCCAGCAGATTGCTGAGATCGAAAAAATCCGCGCTGTGGAAATTTCGTCTCGCGAAAAAGAAATTGCTGTGGCCTTGAAGGAAAAAGAACGCGCCGAAGCCGATGCCCAGCGCTTTGCGGCTGAAGCCGAAAAAGAAGAGAAGCGCCAGGCGGTGCAGACGGTGGAAGTGACCGCAACCGCCGAACGTGAAAAATCGCGCACCATCATCGACGAACAAGCCGGTATCGAAAAAGACCGCTTGCGCCGTCAGATGGAAGCCGATGTCGATGTGTACGCTATGGTGAAGACCGCAGAAGGCGAACGCGAATCGTCGGCCCGCCGCGCTGAAGCGCAACGCGTTTTGGCCGAAGCCCAGCGCGACGCCAAGGTGTTGGAAGCGACCGGTCAAAAAGCCGTGCAGATGGTGCCGGTGGAAGTGGAACGCGAGCGAGTCGATATCGAAAGCGCCCGTGTAGACGTGAAAGAGAAAGACCTCGAAATCCAGTCGCGCCACGCCGAAATCGCGAAAGACTTGCAGATCGCACTGGCACAGATCGAAGCCCAGAAACAGGTCGAAACCGCCAAGGCACAGGCCATGGGCAACGCGCTGTCGCAGGCCAACATGCAGATCTGGGGCGACCCGACCACCTTCGCCAAGATGTCGCAGTCGTTCATCCAGGGCCAGGGCTACAGCCAGTTGGCCGATGGCTTTCTGACCGGCGGCTCCGAGAACGTGAAAAACGCCGTGGGCAACCTGGGCGAGTGGGGTTCTGCCCTCATCAAGCAGATGACCGGCAAAGACGTGACCGCAGCCGATGTAGAAGCAGCTACCAAGCCACAGGAAAAAGCTCCGGCCAAAGCCGAAGCGAAAGCAGAAAAACCCGACACTCCGCAAGCTTGAGAACGGTGGTAGTAAATAAAAAGGCGGCCCCAAGTTTCGGGGCCGCCTCTTTAATTAGCCACAGATTGACACAGATTACACAGATTGTAGGCACAGAGCCGTTTCAATGTTTCATCTCGACATTCATTACTGGAGGCCGTCTGCTCATCGTGACTTCAACCCTCATCTGTGTAATCTGTGTCAATCTGTGGCTAAATATCTTTATCGCTATAAGTGCCCTTTGCAGTGAACCCAACTCTCAATATCTCTGTGTCCTCCGCGTCCTCTGTGGTAAATCAGCCGTTTAAAAAGTCAGGCCCCGGCTTACCACGCGGTTGGGATCGACCGGTTCCCAGCCCACACGCACTTCCCAGTGCAGATGCGCACCGGTCACAAACCCGGTCGCGCCGACCGCACCGATCCGCTCGCCTTTAGCGACGGTATCGCCCACGCTCACATTGCGCCTGGAAAGGTGCATGTAGATGGAGAATACATTGCAGCCATGGTCGATGACGATGCAGTTGCCGCGCAGCAGCGGCAGGTTTTCCGACAGCACGATGCGGCCCGAGTTGGAAGCGATTACCGGCGTGCCGGAAGCGGCTTTGACATCGGCTCCATTGTGCTGGCCCCACCATTTGCCGTTGACGTAGCGCTTGCGTCCATAGGCCGATGTCGAATTGCCGGGGGCAGGCACGAGCCAGTTGCCGGTCCATAGCGGGGTAGATGAAGAGTTTTTCATCTTGCTTTGTACATGCTGCTTCTCACGGCGCAAAGCGGCGGTCTGCGACATCTTGCCGGAATTGGAGTTGCGCATGGTGATGCGCTGGGTGGGGAAATGCCGCGAACGAGTAGCCAGCGGCACGCTCACGATTTGCTCTTGCATCTCGCCGTCCTTTTCAAACTGCACGCGGGCATTCAAAGTGACTTTGCCGCCGCTGCGGTCGAAGGGAAAACCCAAAAAAGCACGTGCTACGCCGTCTTCGCGGCGGGAGAATTTTACCTCGTCGGTATCGAAGGCTTTCATACCCACGCCTTTGATGACTTCGCCTTTGCCCGGCCAAACCGAAAGCGAGAGCACATCGCCGGGTTGGGGGTTGGAAGGTGAAACGCGGAAGGTAATGGCGTGGGCCGAGGAGGTAGAGGCCAGCAGCAAAACGACGCACAGCAGTTTGGGGACGAGGTTTTTCATGAGGGAGAAGCTTTCCTATCTGGTATTTGCTTTCCCACCCTGTTATTCCCGTACGGGTGGGAATTCGCTCTAAAGCACGATTGAAGCATGTACAATATTAGCTTATTTCCCAACCTCGTCCCACATGCGGCGTTCTATTTCATCATGCTGATTGTCTTTAATTCGCCACCAACCCGACATTATCCAGCATCGTTCCCAGGTTGAGGAGTTGGGCGGTGGGGGAAGCGGTGGTGACGTCGATACTGCCGTTGATGTCTTTAAAGCCCACGCTCAGCAGGTTGTTGGAAGCGCCGATGATGGTGCTGCGGTTGGTTTTACTGTCGACCACGGTGCAGCCATTGATGAAATCGACACCACCCGAAACCCATAACGGGGCCACCGATTTCTGGAACATTATCGGGTAGCCGGTAGTGAGAGCGGAATTCTCCACACTCACATTATCGAAGGTGACCTTGAGTTTTCCTGCGGCCCAGGCTCCTAAGAGAATGCCGCAGTTATCCGCGTTGCGAATCTGGCAGTTCTTAAAGGTGATATGGCCGCCGGGGCCATCGGGGAGGAGCCAGGCCAGGAAGATGCCCGCCTGACTGCTGCCGTCGAGAACACAATCAATGAAGTCGATGCTGACATCTTTCACCTGTTCGCCAAACTGGCGCTTCAGGTGGATGATAATGTTTGAGCCGGTATTGTTCTCGAACCGGCAATTTTGAAATCGGATGTTCTCAAGGCGGTCATAAGGCTGGTCGGGTTCGAGATCGACCCCGGCCTGGGGCGGGGTGCCGTCAGTATTTTTAAAGACGGCATTAGTGACTGTGAGATTCACCGCCGAGCCGATGCTGATGCCCTGGCGATGATTGCCATCACTCACAATATCGCGGATGGTGACGTTGTGGGCATAGCCCAGGGTGGAGAACTTACGCCCCACGCAAATGCCGTCGCCGCCGCTATCTTTCAGAGTGAGGCCCTGCACGGTGACGTTGCTGAAGCCGCCTACATACACCGTGTGACGCCATTCGCCTGGAGTATAGGGCGGGTTCTGGTAGTCGGCCTTGCGCATTTGCAGAGTCGCGGTGCCTGCCGTGGTATCGGTGCCGTTGGCATAACCGTTTAGCGTGACATTATCGGCCTGCACCGTGAACATGGCGTCGCGCGTGCCCTGATAGCCACCCGCAATAGCCATCACTTGCGCGCCATTGGCAAAATGAATCTCCTGGTTGGGCTTGGTGAGGAAGATAGGTCCGGTTTGCCACGGTGCGCCGTGGTTATCGAGGATAATTTTGGAATCGCCGGTGTCTATCGCCGCCTGAATGTTGGCGGTAGCATCGGTGGCGTTCCACGGTACGTGGATATCGGCGTGGGCTAAAGCAGGACAGAGAGAAAGAGCGCAAATGGTGAAAAGGCGGGTGGGAGAGTGAGAGGGGGTTTTCATGGTTGAAATGTTTTTGGCTGGGCGGGGCGGCTGAGGCGTAACTCCTCCCCCTCAGGGGGAGGCTGGGTGGGGGATTTCTGCATTTGAAGACTTCCAATTTTTGAGGGCAAAGGATTGGGATTAATAAGGGGCTATTCAAATGGGCCGGGGGAATTGTGAGGCTCCGACTCCCTCCCCTGGCCCCTCCCTGAGGGAGGGGAGATTTGCGCCAACGTCTGGTTGCCTTGCTTCTGCATTCCTCATTCTGCCTTCTGCCTTGCCGTTATTCTTATTCCGCATACGGATTCCAGGCGCTTTTAGCTGTTGCCGGTTGTATATCGTTATTGTGTGAACAACCGATACAATTTTTTCCTTCGGTATAAATAGTTTGCGTTTTTACCCATTTGGCATGCCCGTCAGCAAAGGCGACATTGGCTCCGTCAAAATGACGTCCTTTGGGCCAATCTAACGGATAAATTGTTGATTCTGTAGCGGTTACTCCTAACTCTCCCATTCCAGGAACATACCCGTATCCGCTGGCGCCGAGGGCGCTACCGGTAATGCGCCAAGCACTGCTATCCATAACCAGATAGGTGGTGGTGGGATACATCACACTCGCGAGTGTTATCGTATTCCTATTGACCAGCATATTTGTGCCGTAATTGTAAAATATGGCGTTTTTCGAAGGGGGAGTTAACGAACCTGCACCACCCGACAGCCCCGGCCCGGGGCTGGATGGGCAAAAGTAGACTTGCAGGCTTTTGGTGTAAGGATAAATCATTTGTTGCCAATACCAATAACCACTTGTCCATGAACCTCCGGCTTCGGCGGGCGGCGTGGTGCCATTGCCGGTTTTTCTATCGCTGGGGAATCGTTCATCGTAATCTTGCAGATACATCATAAACCCTAACCCGATCTGTTTCATATTACTCAGACAGCTTGCGCGGCGCGCATTCTCTCTTGCGCGAGCGAACACCGGGAACAGGATGGCAGCAAGTATTGAAATGATGGCTATAACAACTAATAATTCGATTAATGTGAAACCGCGTTTAGTGCTGCATTTCATTTCGTTCTCCTTGCCCGGTGTCACTAGAAGTATAGTGCGCTCGGGCCGATGAGGCTGCTTCTATTATTCCCTTCCACCGGCTCTGTGAAACTGTGAAATCGTGTTTTTTATTGCACTATCGACACTTTTTTCGATATTCTAGCGGGGCCATGCCCATCTCTCGACGAAAAACGGTGTTGAAATAGTTGGGGCTGGCGAAACCGCTTTGCCAGGCTACGCTTTTCACGCTGATAGCAGAGGTTGTTAGCAGGTGTTTGGCATGTTCGAGACGGCGCTGTTGCAAGTAGGCATTGAAGCTGTGGCCGGTTCGTTTTTGCAACTCGCGCGTGATGCGCGCCTTGGAGACGTAAAAGGTGCGCGCCACGCCTTCCAGTGTGGGGCGGTGCGCCAGATTGGCGTCGATATATTGCTGGATGCGCTCGCCCAGGTTTTCTGGTGAAGAACGTTGGCGTAAATAAGGAGCATGGGTAAGCGAGCGTTCTTTGCGCAACACGCGGTGCATGCGGTCGAGAATGAGAAAAAGCGTTTGCGTCACTGCTTCACCTGGCTCACTGGCTGTGAGTTCTTCCTGCAACAACTCCACTAAAGGGAAGATGGCTTCATCGGCGATGCGCAGGCTGCGCGACCCTACGTGTTGCCCAGCCCCCGACCAGCATAAATGAGTAAAAGTGACTTCCGGCTCAATCATAAGCCATAGTAAGGTGCTGCCGGTATCGGGAGTATCGGGCCGTTCCCAGTGGGCCTTGGTGCCGGAGTTGCGCCAGGTGTAAGGCATAATGATAGCCAAGTCGCCCTGGCGGCAAGTGACGATGCGACGGCTTAGCTGGAGATCGGCTTCTCCCTGCAGAACATAGATAATGCCGAAGACACGGTCTTTGCGCCAACGGTCGTCAGGAGTGGCTTTCTTCCAGGAACTGGGCAAGGGGGTGTCATACCAATCCCGAAAATTAACTTCCTATTAGGTATGGTGCTGCACAGATGGTTTT
>DAITOV010000060.1:7213-18222 GCA_036833945.1 Abditibacteriia bacterium | reverse complement strand
CCCAGCAACACCACGTGGTCCATTTGCGTGAAATAATCGCGATTGGAAACGATTTTCTGGGTCGCGGTAGGGCTGGCGGTTAAATGCAAATCCGAGAGTGGCAGCAGTTTTAGAGTGCGCTCAGGTTCACGCAGAGAAGACGGGCCGACAGGAGCTTCAAGTTTCAAGTTCGACAAAACACATCACGTCCAGAATAAATATTTCAGTGAAATCACGCCGATGAAGAAATAGACGGCTTGCTTCAATTTTTCGGGGTCGGCACGGCGCAGCACTTGCGATCCCATCCATAAAGCCAGGAAAACCGGTACGCTGCCCCATATAATCAGTTTAATCACATCGGGCGTAAAGAGGCCGCCGCCGAGCATTGTAGAAAACCGGATTGCACCACTAAACACGAAAAAAGCCTGCAAGAAAGCCATCTTGCGCTCCTTCGACCAGGTTTGGGCATAGGCATACGAGACTAATGCCGGGCCTCCGGCATTGAACGCTCCCGATGCCGCCCCGGAAAAAACACCGACCGGGAAAGCGCTCCAGCGTGGAAAATCGACTTTAAGCTGCGGGCGGGAATGGCTATACAGCTCGTAAGCGGCAAAACACAAAAACATCCCTCCCAGTAACTTCAACAAGAGGGGGCCGGGAGCAATGGTGAGCAGGTAAACCCCCAACGGCACGCCAACGATACTCCCCAGGAGCAATGCCCAACTATCGCGCCACTGGAAATGACGCCAGTAGCCACAAAATGCGAACACGACAACAGGAAGAGTGAATATGACGACAAGCGGAGAAGCCTCTTTGACCGGCAACACCAGCGGCAGCAACGACATCGCCACAATACCAAAACCAAACCCCAACGCGCCCTGCGTGAATCCAGCCAGAGCCAGGGCGATGATACACCACCAGAGTGACAGTTGATTCTCCTTGCTTTGTCCTACCCTTGCGCCAACGCCTTCACCGCACTTTCTACATCACCGTCATTCTCATCGAGCGCACGGCGTGCTGTTTGGCTATCCACACCGGCCAGGTTCATCACTAATCGTTCTTGCCGATCAACCAATTTTTCACACCACGCCTGCACCTTGGTCATCAGGTTGCCTTCGACCTTGCCCAGCCGCAGCATGACACCGGTGGAAATCATATTCAGCACCAATTTCTGCGCCGTCCCCGACTTCATACGTGTGCTGCCCGTCAGCGCTTCGGCCCCTACCTGCGGGGCAATGAAAATATCGCAGTGTTCTTTCTGCGCCGCGTTGGGATTCATGGTGAGGCCAACGGTGAGCGCACCCAGTTCACGGGCATACTGCAACGCCCCAATCACATAAGGCGTGCGTCCCGAAGCAGCGATTCCCACCAGGCAATCGCCCGCTGAAAAACCGCGCTCCTGCAACTGCGCTACCCCGCCCTGCACTTCATCTTCAGCGCCTTCGCGCGATTTGAACACCGCTTCAATGCCACCCGCGATAAGCCCCTGCACCAGTTCCGGCTCGGTGCCGAAAGTCGGCGGGCATTCGCTGGCATCGAGAATACCAAGCCGTCCCGAAGTGCCTGCGCCAATGTAGAACAAGCGGCCACCGTTTTTCAAACGCGCTGAGATCTCATCGACTGCTTGCGCGATTTCATCCACGCACTCACGCACCGCTGGTGCAACTTTCTGATCTTCATCGTTGATGAGCAGCATCGCCTCGCGGGTAGACACGCGCGACAAGTCGCGGGTACTTTCGTTAATCGCTTCAGTGGGAAGATGAGAGAGATCCATGGTGATTTGGTTTTAATAGACCGCAAGCTGCGCACGCGAATTTCATGCGCAAGCTTTCGCAATTTTTAAAAATTGCATTTTTGCGAACGAAGTTTGCGTCTCGAAGTCCAAACTCCCCTCCCTCAGGGAGGGGTTAGGGGGAGGGAGTCGGAGAATAATATTAATGATGAACTTTACATGATGAACCGTCGGAGTTCTTGCGCCTTTCATTTATCGTTCAGCGTTCAGCATTATTCTCCGACTCCCCCACCCAACCTCCCCCTGAGGGGGAGGAGTTACGCTACTCCATCCTTTTACATCTGCTCAATCGTCTCAATGCCCAGCAAATTCAAACCATGCTTGAGCACATCACCGGTCAGTTGAGCTAAAGCCAAACGCGATTCACGCAATGGCGATTCGCTTTGCAACACCGGGCAGTTCTCGTAAAAGGCGTTATATTTCTGCGCTAGTTCAAACAGGTAATCCGTCAAAGCATTGAGTCGATAATCACTCAAGGCAGTTTCAATTGCCAACGGATAGCGTAGCAGGAATTTGGCCAGTTCCACTTCGGCAGCCTCTTCAAGCACAATCGGCACTGCGCCAATTGCACCACCATCGACCTTACGGAAAATCGAGCGTATCCGCACATAGGCATACTGCAAATACGGCGCGGTATTGCCCTGCAAAGCCAGCATCTTATCCCACGAAAACACATAGTCAGAAGTGCGATTCTGCGAGAGATCGGCATACTTCACCGCACCAATGCCGGTGACGCGGGCAACCTCTGCCAACTGCTCGTCGCCGGCTTCGGGGTTTTTCTCGCGGGCAATGTCCTGCGCGCGCTTTTGCGCTTCAGCCAGCAAATCGACCAGCTTAATCGGCTCGCCGGTGCGGGTTTTGATCGGGCGATTATCCTCGCCCAGAATGGTGCCGAACGCAATGTGCTTCAACTCCGCATCGGAGAACTGCGCTTGCAGGTTGGTTTCAATCACCTGCATGAAATGGTTGGCCTGGCGTGCATCCACCACGTAAACCACTTCATCGGGCTGCCAGCGTTCTTCGCGATATTGAATCGTCGCCAGGTCGGTGGTGCCGTAGGTGGCTGCGCCATCGCCCTTCTGAATGACCAGAACTTTATCGGCAATCGCAGGCGGGGCCTCGAAACGAATGATGATCGCACCTTCGCTTTCGTGGGCGATGCCCTTCTCTTTCAACTCTTCGACTACGCTTTGCAAGCGGTCGTTATAGAAACTTTCGCCCAGCACTTCATCGAAGGTGACGTTGAGCAGCGAATAGATGTGGTCGAACTGGTCTTGTGAAAGCTCACGCAGCTTTTCCCATATCTCACGATTCTCGGCGTCGCCAGCTTGCAATTTAGCGGTTTCCTGGCGCGCTTGCTCGGCGACGGCTTCATCGGTTTCGCTCTGCTTGTTTACCAACTGATAAAGCCGTTCCATTTCAGCAATGGGATCGGCGGCCAGCTTTTCATCATCGCGATATTTCTTCCAGCCGATAATCATCTTACCGAACTGGGTACCCCAGTCACCGATATGATTGTCGCGCACCACGTTATGCCCGGCAAAGGCCAGCAGACGTGCAATGGCATCGCCAATCACTGTCGAGCGGATGTGCCCCACGTGCATCGGTTTGGCGACGTTGGGGCCGGAGTAATCGACGATCACCTGACGTGGCGATTCAACCGCCGGTACGCCAAGACGCACATCGCCCAGAATACCACCAATTTTCTCTTGCAGGTATTCACGCTTCAAACGAAAGTTGATGAACCCCGGCCCGGCGATTTCGGGCGTTTCGGAGAGGCTTGCCACATCCAGCTTTTCCAGAATATTGGTCGCCAACGCGCGCGGATTCTGCTTGAGGGCTTTGGCCAACGGCAGCGAACCGTTGAACTGGTAGTCGCCAAACTGCGGGTTGCCGGTCGGCACGATGCGTAAGGCATCGGCGCTCACGGCGGAAATAGCGGTATCGCCCAGCACTGCTTGAAGCGCAGCATCCACCTGGGCCTGGAGTTGTTGTTGAACGGTCATTGTTTCTCTACTTCACCACGACTGGGCGAATACTTCGATCTCTTCACACATCTTGCGGGTAATCCGCTCGGCTTCGGTTTGGTCTTGCGCTTCGCAAATCACACGCACAATCGGCTCGGTGCCCGACCCTCGGATATGCGCCCAACTGGTGGTAATGCCTTCCTTGGGCCATTCGATTTTGAGGCCGTCGCGTTCATCGAAGCGGGCGGTTTTTTCCTTGGCCTTGAGCCAATCCAAAAGCAGTTTCAGCTTTTCGCGCGGGAATTCGATGGTTTCCTTGCTGTTGCCAAAACGCGGAATGGTGGCATCGAGTTCACTGGCCTTGAGACCGCTCATGGCCACGAATTCCAGCAGGTAAGCGATACCGGCAATGCCGTCGCGGCCGAGCTGCAAGTCGGGCATGATGACGCCGCCGTTGCCTTCGCCGCCGATGACAGCATCGGTTTCCTTCATCATGGTGCTGACATTGACATCGCCCACCGGCGAGCGATGGACGGGGCAATCATATTCGCGCGCCACGGCATCCACTGCCATCGAGGTGCTCAAGTTGGTGACGACCGGGCCACGTCGTCGGTTCTTCAAGCAATGCGCCACTGCCCATACCAACGAGAAATCTTCACCAATGGGCTGCCCGGCATCGGTCACCAGCGCCACGCGGTCGGCATCAGCATCGTGTACAAAACCCAGGTCTGCCTTGTGGGCTTTCACGGCTTCGCAAAGCTGGCCCAGGTTCTTGTTGAGCGGCTCGGGGTTGTGCGGGAAAATGCCGCTCAGGTCGGAGTTGATGTGAATCAGTTCGCAGCCCAGTTCGCGCAGCAACAGCGGCGAAATGGTGTTGCCCGCGCCGCAGCAGCCATCCAGCACGACCTTGAATTTTTTGGAGCGAATCAGGTCGGCATCGACATATTCCAGCACCCGCGCCAGATGCGCACCGATAGCACTTTCATCGTGGGCCAGGGTGCCCATGTGCTGCCAGTCGCCACAGTCGAAACCGGTCTTTTCGTGGGCATCGTAAAGGTCGAGCACTTCCTGCCCCTGTGCCTTATCGAGATACATGCCGGAAGGCTGGAAAAACTTGAGCGCGTTCCACTCCACCGGGTTGTGCGAAGCGGTAATGCAAATCGCGCCATCGGCTTCGTGGCGAGGCACGGCAAACTGCAGAGTAGGTGTGGAAACGATGCCCAGGTCGATGACCTCGCAACCGCTGCCCAGCAAACCGGCCAGCACGGCGTGCTTCATCATTTCACCGGTTGGGCGGGTATCGCGAGCCAGCAAAACACGGGGTTTGTGACGCGAAGAACCGCTTTCGCTGATCTGCTTTTGCAGGTACAGGGCATAAGCCTGCACGAAATTCATTGCCATTTCGGGCGTGAAGCCATCACCGATGACGCCACGAATGCCCGATACGCCTTTCATCAATCCGTTGGAAGCACTCAAAAAAATTCCTTTAAACTTTTATCGTAATGTGAGCGTTAAAGTGTAATCGAAGGCTTCACGAACCGCATTTTGAGAAATGCAATTTCTGAAAAGAGTTCGCGAGCTGGCAAGAAATTTGATCGTTTCCAGCTCGGTTTGAAACCAAGGAGAAAGTTCCATGAAAAACAACAATATGCGAATGACAACGAAAAAGGCAGCGACCCTGTTGGCCGCCATCGCCATTGCCCCCTCGGTAATGGGGCTTTTACCCACCTCGACACAAAGCACGCCACTGGGCATTAGCAGCGCCCAAGCCCAACCCCGCTGGGGCACTCCCGAATGGGAAAAAAATCGTGAATCGCGCCGTGGCAGGGACTATCGCGATAGCGACCTGGCACGTTTGAGCTGGGCCACTGTTAACGGTGTTGTCACCAACAATCCCAATAACGATTTCTTCGAGTTCCGCTCCGATAGCGGCGACCGCTATCGCGTTCTGGCTCGCTCCAACGTTTCATTGCGCGGCATCAAGCGCAACGACCGCGTGCGTGTCTACGGCAAGCGCGACGGCAACATTCTCATTGCCTACAGTGTCACCGATTTGGGTGGCTCCAATAATAGCGGAGTTGTTAATCTGCGTGCTCGTGTTGTTTCTAATATCGCAGGCAACCGTTTCACTATCCGCTACAACAACTCGAACCGTATTGTGGTTGCCGAACGCGGCGAACCCAACGGCCTGCGGGCCGGTAGCGAAGTCGATATGACTGGGCGCTGGCGCAACAATGTCTTCCACGCTACGAGTGTTCGTCTGCGCGACGGCAACTGGGGTGGCGGTGGAGGTTGGCAAGATGGACAGACTCGCCGCATTCGTGGCCGGGCGATGTCCGACTTGAACAACAGCCGTTTCTCAATGCGCCTGGATAATAACGTCAACGTCATCGTGACAACATCCGGTTCGTCGATTCGCAACATCTCTCGCGGCGATTACATTGAAGTGCAAGGCCGCTACGATCGCAACAACAACGTCTTTCGCGGCGACAGCGCCACGCAATTGCGAGACAACGATGACGATTTCAGCAACGGACGCCGTGTTGATTTTGAAGGTGTCGTCACCAAGGCCAGCCGCATGGGAAGCTATTGGTATTACACAGTGCGCACCGACAGAAATCGCAACGTAACCGTGCGCTTTAACCGTCAGTTCTGGGTTGGCAACCGTGTCGAAATCGAAGGCATTGTGCAAAACAACACCGTTATCGCCTCGCGGATGAATAACGATTAAATTACCTTCACACCAAAAATAAGGGCGGAGCGCAGCAATGCGCTCCGCCCTTATTTTTTCTGCTATTTTTGGCTTTTTCTCAAAACAAAGAGAAATACTGGGCGTCTGCATCTCAACTGCAGTTCAATACACCGCAATTTTTTGCCCGAATTAAAGAGAAAATGACTAACAGAAAAACAGCCTTTCAACGCACTACCGCCGCACTCGCAATATTTACTCTTACGCCCACACTCTGGGGTATATCGACAGCAATGGCCCAACCCCGCGATTCACGCCCCACCGGCAGCTACCGCGTTGCGAGCCTCCCTCGCCCGGGCACGCTCAACATAAACGGCCAAATCACCAGCGACCCCACCAACAACTCTTTCGAGTTCTATGCCGAAAACGGCACCCGCTATCGGGTGCTGGCCCTTTCCAACGTTTCGCTACGCGGCATCAGCCGTAGCGACAGGGTGCAGATTACGGGTAAGCGCGACGGCTACGTTTTCCTTGCCTCCAGCGTCACCAGCCTGGGCGCTCCCAACAGTGCCATCATCAACCTGCGCGCCAACGTCGTGGAAAATATTACCGGCAACCGCTTCACCATTCGCCAGGGCAACAGCATCGCCACTGTCATGGTCGCAGGCGGTAAGCCTTTGGGGTTACATAATGGAAGCGAAGTGGCAATGGCAGGCCAGTGGCGTGGCAACATTTTTTATGCTTCCAGCGTGCGCCTCTTCGCAAACGGCCAGACTAATAACTAACAAAATCGTTATCTCTTCGAATTTTTCAAAATAAAAGAGATTGGCACGAAATATGATATTAAGAAGTGCCAATCAAATAATGGGGAGTGAGGAAAAAGATTATGAACAAGAATAAGATAAAAACGACGGCCCGGCGCACAGCGGCATTACTGGCAGCCCTGACGATAGCTCCACCACTCATGGGTGCCGTCGTTCAAAATACATCGACTGTCTCGTGGGGCACCTCAACTGCGCAGGCTCAACCCCGCTGGGGCGATCCCGATTGGGCAAAAAATCGGAATTCACGCCGTGCGACTCACTATCGTGACAGCGACCTGTCACGCTTGAGCTGGATTACGGTACGCGGCGAAGTCACCGACGACCCCGAGCGGGATTATTTTGAATTCCGCAGTAACAACGGCGACCGCTTCCGCGTCTTGACTCGCCCGGATGTTTCGCTACGCGGCATTGACGACGACGATCGGGTCGAAGTGTATGGCAAACGCGACGGTGATGTGATTATCGCCTATCGAGTCAATAAATTAAGAGACGATGACGACAACGATGACAAGCGTTTTCGCGCCACCGTCGCCAACAATCTGCCCGGTAACCGCTTCACGATTCGCCATCGCAACCGCACCACCACCGTGGTTGCCGAACGTGGCGAACCCTATGGCTTGCGCGCCGGGTCTGAAGTGACCCTCGAAGGCATCTGGCGTGGCGACACTTTCCATGCTTCCAGCGTGCGCCTGCGTGATGATGATCGGGATGATAACTGGCAGGATGGCCAAAACCGTAAAATTCGTGGCACCGCTGTTACCAGCCTGAGCAACAGCAAGTTCACAATGCGGATTGACCGTGGCCGCACTGTGGAAGTGACTACCAAGGGTTCCTCAATTCGTAATATCTCGCGCGGCGACCGTATCGAAGTGTGGGGACGTTGGGATCGTGGCGATAACGAGTTCAAGGGTAGCAGCGCCACCATCATTACCGATTACAATGATCGGGACGACGACTTCCGCGATGGACGCCGTGTTGAATTCGAAGGCCGTGTCACCAAGGCCAGCCGCCAATTCGGCTCCTGGTTCTACACCGTCCGCACCGACCGGGGACGCGATGTAAACGTGCGTTACAACCGTCAGTTCTATGTCGGCGACCGTGTTGAAGTTGAAGGCACGATGCAAAACAATGTTGTGAACGCAACCGATATGGATCGCGACAATTAAGCGATTCACCACCGGTTACAGTAAAAAACGGAGTGCCTTCCTGGCACTCCGTTTTTTATTCAATCCAAGGTCACAAAAATTGTCTTGCGCAGCTTATTATTCGTGGTGCGGCTGCGGTGGCCCTGCCCGGTGGTATCTTCGAAAAGCATCACGTCGCCGCCGCTGAAGTGGCGTTTTTCTCCATCACCCACCTCCACTTCCAGTTCGCCTTCCAGCATAATGATGAACTGCCGTTGCGGCACCGGATGCCAGTCGTAATCGTAGCTGGGTTCGGTTTCCCGAAAAATGACGCCCGTGGCCGGAACCGTTTCCGACAACCGCCCGATAGGCCCGCTGTCATAAAGATCGTATTCCACATCTTCAAAGTGCGACTTGCCATCGGCTCCGGTGTAAATGCGTGTTACTTTCATGGTTCTCCCTGGGAATTAAGTCAGAAGTCAGAATGAGGAATGCAGAAGTGGGCAACCGGGCGTCAATGCAGAGGGTTATCCTCACCGTCCGTCATCCTCGCGAACGCGGGGATCCAGTACACAGCAAAACGGGTAGGACATGCCCCATATGCCTCTCCCAAACTTCACTTCTGCATTCCTCATTCTGACTTCTGACTTAATTTACCGGTTGTCTCCTTCATCATTCAAAACTCCGCATCCAACATTCGCCGTTCCACCCACTGCTGCGCGGCCACGATTTCCTCCTGCTCCAAACCATGACCGGCTTCTTGCCAGCGGAGAGTGACATCGGCTCCGGTCTGTTGCAGCAAGGCCGCCAGGCGCTCGATGCTGCTGTGGGGCACCAGGTTGTCATGACGTCCCGAAGCCAACAGCACCGGCACGCCTTGCAAATCCGGCACGATCTCCGGCTCCAGGGGCAACATCGCACGAAGCAGAACGGCACCGGAAAGAACACGCGGGCGCAACAGCAGCGTACTGGCTGCGATGTTGGCCCCGTTGGAGTAGCCAACAGCCACTACCCGCCCGGCATCGAGGCCGTAGTGCGCAACGGCAGCTTCGACGAAATCGGCCAGTTCGTGCGTGTTCTGGCGCAGGTTTTCCAGGTCGAAGACCCCTTCCGCCAGGCGGCGGAAAAAGCGGGGCATGCCGTTTTCCAGAACTTTTCCGCGCGGACTGAGCAGGGCCGCTCCCGGTGCCAGGGTTCGGCCAAGCTGCAAGAGGTCGGTTTCGCTGCCGCCGGTGCCGTGCAACAAGAGCAAAGTAGTGGCAATAGTCTGGTCGGTCGCCGGAACGAAACGATGGATGAAGCCGAGCGTGTTTTCACTCATGACGTCACCTCGCCCGAGGCACTGGGGATTTGCAACGGCACCAAACCGGCCTCGATCTGGTCGCGCTGGCCTTCCAGCCACGGCGGAAGCACCAGGGTTTCGCCTAAGCGCTCCACCTCTTCATCGACCGCGAAACCGGGGCCATCGGTCGCCAGTTCGAAGAGCACGCCGCCCGGCTCGCGGAAATACACCGACTCGAACCAGAAACGATCGATGAGCGTCGTAGGCCGCAAACCGCTGCTTTGCACCTTGGCGCGCAGTGCCGTTTCATGCCGCACATCATCGGTGCGCCACGCCACATGATGCACACCACCCACTCCGACGCGGCCCCGCTGCTGCCCGGGGAGTTCCTGCACTTCGATGATCTGGCCGGAATCGCCATTTTGCACACGGAAACGGTGCCAGCCGTTTTCTTCGCCAACCTTGGAAAAACCCATCAACTCCAGCAGTTGCTGCGTCGGGGCCAGTTCACGCTCCAACAAGCGAACTGAGTGCATACCGCGCACCTGATATTGCTCGGGCACCGGGCTTTGCAACCACGGAGCGAAAGAGCGCTCGCCGGTAATTTCCACCAGAGTCAGCGCCAGGCCGTGCGGGTCGGAAAAGGGCAAGGTCTTCTCGTTGAAGCGAAGCTCGATTTCCCCGACAGCCACGCCGTGATCGGCCAGGCGCTGCTGCCAGTATTCCAGGCTACCCGCCGGAATTGCCAGTGAAATATCGGCTACGGAACCCGCACCGGGAATGTTGGGACCCATTTCCGGCCACGGGAAAAAAGTCAGGTCGGTGCCGGGAGTGCCCACTGCATCGGCGTAGAACAGGTGATAAGTATCGGTGGCATCCTGGTTGACGCTCTTCTTGACCATACGCATTCCCAGAACTCCGACGTAAAAATCGACGTTCTGCTGCGCGTCGCCCGAAATGCAGGTGATATGGTGAATGCCGGTCGTATTTGTGTTCATGGTTATCAATCTCCTTGGGTGTGCAGTGAAAAAAAGCCGCTCTGCCCTACTCTCTTATCTCTCACGCCCGGATTAAGCGGGCGCAGTTCCTTATTTCGCCTCTGACGCTTTAGGCCTGACCGCTTCCAGGTCGAGATCGATGCGCACGATGTTATCGATCACAATATTGCCGTTAGCAAGGACGCCGTTGTAGCTCACGCCGTAATCGCGCCGATCCAATTCCAGGTTGGCTTCCACGCCGATACGGGTGGTGCCAAATCCATCGACCACCGGGCCATGTAGCTTGAACGGAATGATAATGGCTTTTGAAACCCCGTGCATGGTCAAGGTGCCAAGAGCGCGCAGGTTATCGCC
>DAITOV010000060.1:0-7203 GCA_036833945.1 Abditibacteriia bacterium | reverse complement strand
TTAGGGATATGGGGCGACAGTACGACCCTAGACGTCGCCGTCGCGCTCGATGCGCGTGCTCTCGAAGGTGATTTCAGGAAATTTTTCGGCATCGAAGAAATCGGCGCTTTTCAAATGTGTATCGCGCGCGGCCACATTGGTATCGATGGAAGCGACTTTGGCTTTGAACTTTACCGACGATTGGGCCGGGTCTTTCTCATTGACCTGAATCTGGCCTTCGAAATCGTTAAACGAACCGTGGACATCGGCGATCATCAGGTGCTTCACTGCAAAACCAATGCGCGAATGCGCCGTATCAAGATTCCAGATTCCGGCCACCGCTGCCGGTTGCGGCAGAGTGCTCACCTGCGCCGCAATTGCGGTATTTGCACCGGTCTGCGTGCCGATAACCGGCAGGCCAATGGCGGGAATAGCCACCAGGGTTAAGGCAATCAATGTGGAACGAAGGGTTGAGCGTTTCATTTTTTCTCCTGTGTTAAAAGTAGTTGTATTTGCAACTATACAAAGGATTATAGTTCAATATAATTGCATATGCAACTAATTTCCTGTAAAATTTTTTCTATGAGCAATCAAGAACGCGCCACACGGCCACGCAAGACAAAAGCGGTTGCGGCAGCAGTGCCTATCCCTTCGGACCAGCACGCCGCCTGGTATCAATTATTGCGGGCACACGGAAAGCTCCTGCACGGCGTTGAGACGCGCCTGCATAGTGATGGGCAAATTCCCCACCATTGGTATGACGTTCTGGTTACGCTGGAAAAAGCGCCCGGGCAGCGCCTGCGTTTGAGTGAATTGGCCGAGCATGTCGTGACTTCGCGCAGTAACCTCACTCGCCTGGTCGATCGTCTGGAAACCGAAGGTTTTTTGCGGCGCGAGGCCTGCCCTGACGATCGCCGGGGTTCGTATGCGGTTCTCACCGAAGCCGGGGCACAGGCCCGCCTGGCCGCCTGGCCCACGGTTTCAAAAGCTATTGTGGAACTATTCGCTACCTATGTCAGTAATGAAGAGGCGATTGTCATTACGCAAACCCTGCAACGCGTGGCCGACGCCTCTGACGGAACATGATGTTCATCAAACAGAGGAAGGGTCAAATTCTTGTATGGAATTAACCACAGATGAACACAGATAAACACAGATGGGAACGGCAGAATTTAGATTTTAGAGATGAGAACTGAGGCTTATCGCTCTACCAAGCCCCTCCTAAGATCTAAGATCTAAAAAAATCTGTGGCTAATTAAAAAATTGCGAAAACTTGCGACGAAGTTAGCGTAGCCGAAGGCTTTGCGTGCTATGAACACGAGAAAGTCCAGTAATACTACCGGCCACATACCAACGACAAACGAAAAACAGGAGACAACCAAACTCGGTTGCCTCCTGTTTTCTGTTTCCTGTCTACTATCTACTTCATTTCACTTCCCCAATCATCGCCGCCGCATCGCCCATCGTGGTGGTTTCATTGGCTTTGAATTCATCGGCCTTGGCAACCTCGGGGCGCACCGGGCGTTCCTTGCGGACACGGGCGGGAGCCGGGGCCGGGGCCTTTTCGGGATGAGGCACCACTTTGTGGAACTTCTTCAACTCGGCTTTCCAGTTGGAAAGTATCTCTGAAGCGCGCGGTGAGCCGGTCTCCTGCAGGTGGCGCTCGATGAGCTTGCGCAGTTGAGCGACATCTTCTTCGGCTTCCACCGGCTCGATACCGATCATATCGGGGTTGAAGCGGATGGCGAAGTTTTCCTTCTCGTCGTAGACATAAGCCAAACCGCCGCTCATGCCCGCGCCGAAGTTGCGGCCGGTTTCACCCAGCACAACCACCACACCGCCGGTCATATATTCGCAACCGTGGTCGCCGATGCCTTCCACCACGGCGGTGCCGCCGGAGTTGCGCACGCAGAAACGCTCACCAGCCTGGCCTGCAGCATAGAGGTGGCCGCCGGTCGCGCCATACATCACGGTGTTACCGATGATGGCATTCTCGTGCCAGACATAAATCTCGTCTGCATGCGGCTTCACTACGATAGTGCCGCCGTGCATGGTCTTGCCAACGTAGTCGCAGGCTTCACCCGTCAGTTCGAGGCGCAAGCCGCTGATGCAGAAAGCGCCAAAGCTCTGCCCTGCCGAACCGTTGAACTTGATGGTGAGAGTGCCCAGGGGCAAACCACGATCACCGTAGCGATAGGCGATTTCACCCGCCAAACGCGCACCCACGGTGCGGTCGGTGTTCTTGATGGGATACTGCAACACCAGCTCACGGCCTTCGGCGATGGCGTCGCGGGCGTCTTGCAAGATGCCTTCGTCCACCGGCCAGTCTTCGGGGCGGGTGTTCTTGCCCACCACGCAACGGTGCGGGTTGTTGTCGTTGCGGTCGACGCGGTAGAACAGCGGTTCCAGATCGACGTTCTTGGTCTTGGGATAGAGCGCGTTCTCCTTGACATGCAACAACTCGGCACGACCGATGATGTCGTTGAGGTTGCGCGCACCCATGGCTGCCAAATATTCGCGCACTTCATGGGCCACGTGGGTCATGTAATGCACCACGTGCTCGGGCGTGCCGGGGAACTTGGCGCGCAAATCTTCGCGCTGCGTCGCCACGCCCACCGGGCAGGTGTTGAGATGACACTGGCGCGCCATCACACAACCTTCGGCCATCAGCGCCTGGGTTCCAAAACCATATTCTTCGGCCCCCAACAGCGCGGCAACCACAATGTCGCGGCCCGTCTTCATGCCGCCATCGGCGTGCAGCTTCACACGGCCACGCAAGCCGTTCTGAATGAGAACCTGCTGCGCTTCGGCCAGTCCCAATTCCCAGGAAATGCCGGTGTTCTTGATGGAGCCAATGGGGCTGGCACCGGTGCCGCCATCGTGGCCGGAGATGACGATGGTATCGGCATAGGCCTTGGCTACACCAGCCGCCACGGTTCCCACACCGGCCTGCGCCACCAGCTTCACCGAAACGCGGGCGCGGGGGTTGACCTGCTTCAAGTCGTAGATGAGCTGCGAGAGGTCTTCAATCGAATAGATGTCGTGGTGCGGCGGCGGTGAAATCAGCGTCACGCCCGGCACCGAATGGCGGATGTAAGCGATTTCGGCCGAAACCTTGAAACCGGGCAACTGGCCGCCCTCACCGGGCTTGGCACCCTGGGCGATTTTGATTTGCAGTTCCTTGGCACAGGCCCGGTATTCCGGAGTCACGCCAAAACGGGCCGAAGCAATTTGCTTGATGGCCGAGTTGCGCCAGTCGCCGTTATCGTCGCGGCGGAAGCGGCGCGGGTCTTCGCCGCCTTCACCCGAGTTACTGCGGCCGCCGATGCGGTTCATGGCAATCGCCAGGCACTCATGGGCTTCCGAGCTGAGCGAACCGTGGCTCATGGCACCGGTGGCCAGGCGACGGAAAATCGCTTCAATGGGTTCGACCTGTTCGAGCGGCACAGCCGGCCCCAGCGGCTTCCATTCCAGCAAGTCGCGCAGGGCAATCGGCTTTTCGCGCTCGTTTACGGCCTTGGCGAAAATCTTGTATTGGGTTTCGAAATCGTTCTCGCGCACCGCCTTGTGGAACGGCTTGAACCACGACGGTGTAAAGGCGTGCTGCTCGCCATCCTTACGATAGCGCAGGAAAGCGTGGTTATCCAGCTTGGCCGGAGCATTGATGGTGCCATCCTCTTCGGCCTTGGGCCAGGCGGTGGCGTGGAAACGCAACACGTCGCGGGCAATTTCTTCGTAGCTCGAACCGTTGAGGCGGGCCGGGGTGTTCTCAAAACAGGCATCGACCACTTCGGGAGCCAGGCCCAGAATTTCAAAGGTTTGTGCGCCCATGTAGCTGGCCAGGGTGCTGACACCCATTTTGCTCATGGTCTTGAGCAAACCGCCTTCAATCGCTTTGCGGAAACGGGTCAGTGCCACCTGCACATCGCCTTCATAGCCACCGGCTGCGCCGCTGCGGTGCAACTCGGCTACCGTGGCATGAGCCAGCCAGGGATTGACGGCGTTGGCACCAAAGCCCAGCAAACAGGCCATGCTATGGGAATCGCGGGCCTCACCGGTTTCGCAAATCAGCGAAGCGCGGGGACGCAAACCGGCACGAATCAGGTGCTGATGCACGGCACCGACTGCCATCAAAGCCGGAATGGCGGCGCGGGTTTCACCGGCGCGCTTGTCGCTCACCACGAGCAAGGTTGAGCCTTCTTCCACAGCCAGTTCGGCATCCTGCTGCAAGCGAGCCACCGAAGCACGCAAGCCTTCATCGCCTTCGGCAACCGAGAAGGTCGCATCCAGAGTCACCAGACGGAAAGTGTCGTCGCCCTCGTCGTCATCGAGGGAACGGGCATACTGTTCGCGCAACCCGGCGACTTGCTCATCGCTGAGAATCGGCGAGGTAAAGCGGATGCGGCGGCAGGCTTCGGGCCGCTCGTCCCACAGGTTGGTGGCCGGTCCCAGATGCGTATCGAGGCCCATGACGAGCTTTTCGCGCAAGGGGTCGATAGGCGGGTTGGTGACCTGAGCGAAACGCTGGCGGAAGTAGGTCGAGAGCAAACGCGGCTTTTCCGAAAGCACGGCCAGGGGCGTGTCGTCGCCCATGGAGCCGATGGCTTCGCTGGCCGAACTCACCATTGGGGTGATGAGGTCTTCCACATCTTCGGAGGTAAAGCCAAACGCTTTTTGCGTACGCAGCAGTTCGAGCGCCGCCACTTCCGGTTCGGCATCGACGGGCTGCGCCTTGCTTGCCTGGAACTCGGTGCCTTCCTTGAGGAAGCTGCTCACCCAGTGGCGGTAAGGAGCTTTCCTGGCGTAGCGCAGCTTGATGTCGTCGTTCTTGAGGATTTCGCCGGTAGCGGTATCGAGCGCAATGATCTGGCCCGGGCCGAGGCGTCCCTTTTCAATCGCCTTGGCACCTTCCATTTCCACCGTGCCCACTTCGCTACCCATCACGAAGAGGCCGTCGTTAGAGATCTGGTAACGCGCGGGGCGCAAACCGTTGCGGTCGAGCGTGGCGCCAATGACGCGGCCATCGGTAAACGAAACCGCCGCCGGGCCATCCCACGGCTCCTGCACGCAGGCGTGGTATTCATAGAAAGCACGCACGTCTTCGTCCATATCGGGCGTGGCACGATAGGCTTCGGGCACCATCATCATCATGCTGTGCAGCAAGTCGCGGCCACCCAGCACGATGGATTCGGCAGCGTTGTCCAGGGCCGCCGAATCGCTGCCGCCCGGCTGGATGAGGGGCTGCAATTGCTGTAATTCCTTATGCGAACCCCACAGCGAGGCATCGCGCGAAAGGCTCTTGGCGCGCATCGAGTTGAGGTTGCCCTGTAAGGTGTTGATTTCGCCGTTGTGCGCCAACATGCGGAACGGCTGGGCCAGGAACCAGGTGGGGAAGGTGTTGGTGGAATAGCGCTGGTGGTAGAGCACGAGCGAGGTTTCGTAACGCTCGTCATCAAGGTCGCCATAAAAGCGATTGAGCTGCGGAGCCACCATCAGGCCCTTGTAGACGATGGTGCGGCTGGAGAAGCTGGGAATGTAGAAGCCTTCGATCCCTGCAGCAGCGACGCGGATTTCCATCGCCTTGCGCAAGCGGTAGCAAACGCGCTCGAACTCTTCATCGCTCATGTTGTCGAGGCGGGCCAATAGCAACTGGCGGATTTCCGGGCAGGCACCGCGTGCGTTATCGCCCAGAGCACCCTTATCGGTGGGCACCAAACGCCAGGCCAGGAAGATGAGGTCGCTTTCATCGATGACTTCTTCGCAAATGCGATAGGCGCGGTGACGGGCATCGGCATCGAGCGGGAAGAACATCATCGCCACGGCCAGATCCTTGTCGCGACGCAGCAGCTTCGACTGTCCGCGTCCCAGGCCACCGCGCAGAATCTGGTAGGGAATCTGGGTCAGCAGACCGGCGCCGTCACCGGTTTTGGCATCGGCAGCAACTGCGCCACGGTGGGTGAGACAGCAGACCGATTCCAGGCCTTTCTTGAGGATGCGGTGGGTGGCACGGCCTTCAATATCGGCTACGAAACCAATACCACAGGCATCGGCTTCAAACGCCGGGTTCCACAATCCACCGGCTGGCGCAGGCGGCATTCCATAAGAAAGGCCAAGATTATTCTGGCGACGATCCGTCGAGTTCTTCACGGGGACTCCTTGAACAACGATTAGCGGCCAGAAGGCCACTCATCATAAAAATAGTCGGTTTCATGAACCGTTACGAGTGCCGACAAAGCCGGAACTCACACAAGACAACAAGTTAGGGGGTTAGGCTGAGGTGCTCAGCAAGAAGGAAGTTCGCTCTTACGAGCGTTTGGGGGCGCCGAGCTTGGCCGCGCGTTTTCGCGCATAGCGTTTGGAACGCACACACGGCAGCATGGCCGTGGCGTCGCATTTCCGGGTTGTGATGTGCGAAGCGTTCATTGCTAATTCCGTTTCCTGAAAAAGGAGATTCAAATTCTACGATAGTTGAATTTTCTCTACAAGAAACCAGTTTATAAAAATATCTCACGCGCCGTCCTTTCCACAGAAATTGGGCACCGCCCATGCTTCTGGGATAAGAAGGACAACAAACATATTAATCCAGAGATATTACGGGAATGTTACAAGAACTTTAATTTATTGTTTCGGGTTTTAGTGTGTTAGGAATAAGTGTGTTACAGGAGGTGGAGCAACCGGTCGTTTTTGGAGTGCAGCAACTTGTCGCCGCGAGGGCGTATCAGCTACGCCTACCTCTCAATTCAACACCGACACGGCAATCCTGAAGAACCGCGCGCGTAAGCGAGTCGGGTATGCTGGGCTTTATGCAGGCTCCTACCACTTGTGCCCTTCGTAAGAAGGCATACCCCACCCGGCTTGCTTACGCGCGCGGTTCTTCAGCCAAACGCCGGGAGCAAATCGCTGGAAACATTGCCGGTGAACTCAGCTACGATTTCTTCGTGCGTCAAAGAGGCCAGTGAATCGACAATCTTACTGGGGCCGTAGGCATAGCTATCGAGATGCTCGGTTTTGGTGGTGCCGCTCAGCACCAGGATAGTATGATAGCCCATCTGCACGCCGCCCAGAATATCGGTTTCCATGGTGTCGCCGATCATAATGGTGTGTCCGGCATCCAGGCCTAATTCCTTACGCGCAGCGCGCATCATGATAGGGCTGGGTTTACCTACCGAGAATGCCTTCTTGCCGCTGGCAGCTTCGATCATGGCGACAATCGCACCACAACCA
>DAITOV010000059.1:0-18334 GCA_036833945.1 Abditibacteriia bacterium | reverse complement strand
TAGGCGGACGTTTGGTTCGCGAAATGCGCGTCTAAACCTATCGTCGCTATTTAAGCTGTAGTTTTTCGAGTTCTTGCTTTTTGCTATGAACGCTTCTGTGCCATCGACCGTTTCGCCCCTGCCTGATAACAGGCAAAGTGGCACCTATCCCGGCGATACGGATTTGGTTGCGCAATGTCGCGCCGGCGATCTGGCGGCGTTCGACCTGCTGGTAGAGCGGCACCAGAACCGGATTTTCAATCTTTGCTATTGGATGCTGGGCAATCGCGACGAGGCAGCCGATGCTACGCAAGACGCCTTTATTCGTGCTTACCGTTCTCTTACTAATTTCCGTGGCGACAGTGCATTTGGCACCTGGTTGCATCGCATTGCGGTGAATACGGCGTTAGATGCCGTTAACCGTCGCAAACGCGCGCCCTTGCCATATTCGGATGTCAATTCCACCGCGAATGACGATGAGGATGCCGTCGACATCGATTCTGCCCCTGCCCAAACCGATTTAGCTGAAAGTCAACCGGTATTAGCGGCTTTGCGCCAGGAACGCCATATTGCAGTGCGCGAAGCCCTGGCCCGTTTACCGGAGAATTTTCGCCAGGTATTGGTGTTTTTTGAAATTGAAGGATACCCCTACGAAGAAATTGCCGTCATGCTGGAATTGCCGATAGGAACGGTGAAAAGCCGCATCAACCGAGCGCGTTTACGTTTGAAAGAAGAACTGCAAGGAGTGCGGGAACTTTTTGAAGAGTAGGGGAGTCGTAATTTAAAGAAAGCACTGAAAGTGCTTTGAGAAGTGAAATGAACATTACGTGCGATACCTGCCGGGAACGGTGGGATGAACTCTTGAACGATTCGCCTTCGGGCGCTTCGCCAACGGAAGCGGCACAAGCCTCCGAGTTGGCGCAGGCGCGCGAGCATCTGGCGCAGTGCGCCCAGTGTCAGGGCGAATTCGCGCTGCTGCAGGCGGCGCGTCAAGAGTTGCACGTTTTTCCGGTGATGGCCGCTCCGGTCGATTTACGCGCCCGTATTCGCCAGCAGTTGGAAGCAGAGGCGAGTGCTGCTACTCCTGTATCGCCTATTGCGGCGCTGGAGCCGGTGATGACTCAGGAAGAGATAGCTGAGCACAGAGCGCAACTGGAAAGCAAAATCTTCGCTAATACGGGAGATCGCTTTAAAGATTCTCCAACCCAGCGATTGCAACTGCTGGGATCGCGTTTTCTACAAAGCCTGCGTCATCCTGCTGCAATGGCGCTCTCGAGTGGTGCTGCCTTACTGCTGATTTGTTTTGTTTCTCTGACCAATTTTCAGATAGAGCAAACCCCGGTGCAGACGGATCCCAGCGTTGCAGTGGTAGAGCAAGAACCGCCAGATAAGCTGGAGCAGGAAAGTGCTGAATATAAACCTGCAAACCCATCCACAACCCATAAAGCTGCTCCCCAGCGCTCCACGCCTAAGAGTGCCGCTGCATCTGGGGCAGCACAAAAGCCTGGATCGGTTACTGCTCGGGAGAAGGTGGATACCGGGGATAAGCCAAAGGTAGATTTGCCGACGCCGCGTGACGATGGGCCTGCCATTTGGAATACGACGCCATCTCATTCTGTGCCTAAGCCGCAGCCATCCTTGAAGACGTCTCCACCCACCATTGCTTCTGTACCGGCTACTGCTAATACGGCGGCGAGCGATGCTCGTGATGAGCGAGCCAGCAGCAAAGTTGTTCCGGTGCCGTCAGCACCTCCGCAGGCAGTGCGGGTGCCGCAAAGCACTTCGCCGGAAATAGCGGCTGCACCGGCACCGATGACAGCTTATGAAAATCGGGAAATGGCGGCAGATTCGGTTCCAGCGGATAATGCCCGCGCTGGTGCTGGAGCACGCGGACCTGCTGGGCCGAGTGGTCCCCCGGCAGCCATGGCACAACGCGCTCCTCAGTTAGGGGCAGCCACGCAAAAATCCACCGGTAACAATCTCTACCTGGCACGCCGCCGCCGGGGCGCTCCAGAAAAAATTGAGGCCAGCATTACCGCGCCTCGTTCCATTGGCAATGCTGAAATTGTGGTTGAACTGCCCGAAGAAGCGCAGTTCACCGATGGCAGCCGCTCGCGGGTGCTGTGGCGTGGTGCCGTGCGCAAAGATGAATCGATTGCGGTGAAGTTTGAAGCGGAAGTGGAGGCGGAGGCCGAAGATGCCCGCGTTGTTTTAAAGGAAACCAAAGATGGGGAAACGGAAACCGTAGCCTATAAAAACGTACCGGTCGGTGAAGCCGGGCGACGTCGTTCGCGCTAAGCCCGGCGGGAGATGATGCAATGAAACAGAAAAAAATGTTGGAGAAAAAGTGGAGTCGGTTTGTTGTTCCTACGGCGCTGCTATTACTAAGTGTAGTAAGTGGAATTACTTTTTTAGCGCGTGCGCAAGACGGTGCCACTTTGCCAAGAATTATCGAACCGCCACGCCCCATCCCACCGATCTGGCCGCCGCGGCCTTTCCCGCCGGTACTGAACCAGGAATTGCAGTTGGTTTCGCAAAACGCCGAGGTCGAGATTAAAGGTGCGGTTGCCAAAACCCACCTGAAACAGGTGTTTCAAAACACCACTAACCGTCGTATTGAAGGCACCTACGTTTTCCCTCTGCCAAGCGGGGCCAGTGTTTCGGGGTTTGCCATGACGGTGAACGGCAAGCGCATGGAAGCCGAGTTCCTCGAAGGCGACCAGGCGCGCAAGATCTATCAGGATATCGTTTCCAAACTGCGTGACCCTGCCATTCTGGAATTTGCCGACCGTAACCTGATTCGTGCCAAGGTGTTTCCCATCGAGCCGAATGCCACACAAACGATGGAACTGGAATACTCGCAGCCCCTGGTTGCCGATGTGGGCAGCTACCGCTACGCCTTGCCTCTTCGCCTGTCGGTGGGCGGCACGGCTGAAAAGGCTGCGGTCGATATTAAAATCACCTCGCCCGATGGCATTAAAGCCGTCTACTCGCCCACCCACGAAATTGAAGTGCGGCGCGATGGCGATACGGCGCGAGTAAGCGGTGAATTCGGCAATCGTGTGGAAAGCTCGGTGCAAGGGGAGAGCCGGAGGCCCCGGCCCGTACCATCTATTGCCGGTGATGCGCGCGATTTCGTGCTCTATTACACCACCTCGAAAAACCGGGTTGGCGTGAACCTTGTCACGCACAAGGAAGCCGGTGAAGACGGTTATTTCATGGTGATGCTGGCTCCCGACCCGCAAATCGCCCAGCAGGAGATCGCCGCCAAAGATGTGGTCTTCGTGTTCGATACCAGCGGTTCGATGGCTGGTGAGAAAATAGAACAGGCCCGCCGGGCGTTGCAGAATTTGCTCGGCAATCTGAATCCGGATGACCGTTTCAATATCGTGACGTTTTCTTCGGATGTGCGTCGTTTCCGGGACGGTCTGGTGAGTGCGTCGAAGGATAATCTCGAAGCAGCGCGTGACTGGTCTGGAAAAATCAAAGCGGTGGGCGGCACCAATATTAACGAGGCGTTACTCGAATCGCTGAAAATGTTTGGTAAAGAATCGCGTTCACAGCAATTGGTATTCATGACGGACGGTCAGCCGACGGTCGGGGAAACCGATATCGCACAGATTCTCAAGAATATTCGTGGCGCTGCCAAGGTAGTCAATCCGAGTGAAGCCGCAACGCGTCTCTTCGTTTTCGGTGTCGGTTACGATGTGAACACTCAGTTACTCGACGTTCTCGCCGAAGAAAATCGCGGAGCCAGCGATTATGTTCTTCCCAACGAAGATATCGAAACCAAAGTCGGTGCGCTTTATAACAAGATTGCGTACCCGGTTCTGGCGAATCCCCGGTTGGATTGGGGCGATACCAAAGTTTATGATATTTACCCCAAAGTCTTGCCCGATTTGTTCAAAGGCACGCAAATGATCGTTTTCGGACGTTACGAAAAACGCGGGCAGGGCGCGCCTGAACTCATCGGCAATGTGGGTAATAAACAGGAGCGTATTCGTGGCAACGGTGATTTTAGCGAGAACAAAAACGAGACCTTGCCGCGCTTATGGGCGACGCGAAAGATCGGCTACCTCATGGACGAGGCCCGCCGCAGTGGACGCACTATCGACCCGGAAGTGAAGGAAGAAATCGTTCAACTTGGTAAGAAATACGGCATTGTCACCCCGTTTACGGCTGGCTTAATCACCGAAGATGAACGGCGAACTGCCGGTGATAATCGTTTATATGGCAGCATACCTGGTGCGCCCCGGGCGGCGATGGACGCTGCCGGTGGGTTCAGTGGAGCCGCTTCAGGCGAGCAGGCCGTTAGGGCGTCGAGAGCGACGAAGCAGTATCGCGCTGCCGAAACGCTTCCGGCAACAGTGCCGCAATCGGCCAATCTGCGCTCTATTGCCGGGAAAACTTTCGAGTTGAAAGACGGTGTTTGGACGGATACCGCTTATAATCCGCAAAAATCGCCTAAGATTGAAGCCGTGAAGTTCGCTTCATCGGAATATTTCGACCTCGCCCGCGATAAGCGGGTGGCGCAGTGGCTGAGTCTGGGTGAGCGGGTAATCGTGGTGCTCGATGGCCGTACCGTTCGTATCGAGCCGTAAATGTCAATTTGCGAACCCCGAGCGTGAGCGACGGGCATGGGCAATAAGCTGAGTGAAGCGATGAAGCCGTGCCCGTCGCTCACGCTCAGGGTTCGCAAATAAATGGGAAGGGAATTAAGAAACTGTAGCTTACAGAGCGCTCAGCGTCTCACGCACGGCAGTGAGAGTGACATCAATATCCTCTGCCGTGTGAGCCAGCGAAATGAAGGCAGCTTCAAACTGTGAAGGCGGCAGGTAGATTCCGCGTTCAAGCATGCCGTGGAAATAGCGCGCGAATTTTTGCGTGTCGCTGGTTTTGGCCGAGGCATAATCGGTGACGGGTTGGTCGGTGAAAAAGACCGTCCACATCGAGCCGACGCGGTGGAACTGTGCCGGGATTTGCAGCTCTTCCAAAATCGCACGGAAGCCATTTTCCAGTTGGGCACCGCGTTCTTCTAATTGCGCATAGGAAGCGTCGTCCAGGGCATTGAGTGTTGCCAGCCCGGCTGTCATGGCGATGGGGTTCCCCGAAAGTGTTCCTGCCTGGTACACCGGGCCAGCCGGAGCCACGCACTGCATGATTTCTCGCTTGCCGCCGTAAGCGCCGACCGGAAAGCCGCCGCCGATGATTTTACCCAGCGTGGTCATGTCAGGAGTGATGCCGATGCGCTCCTGGTAGCCGCCACGTGCCGAGCGGAAGCCGGTCATCACTTCATCGAAAATCAATACTGCGCCTACGCGTTGTGTCTCTTCGCGCAGCATTTCCAAAAAGCCGGGCAGGGCAGGGATAACCCCCATATTGGCCGGGAGCGGTTCGATGATGACGGCGGCCAGCTCTTCGCCCAAAGTTTGGATGAGTTGGCGAGTGCTTTCGAGGTCGTTGAAATTGGCCGAAACCGTATCGCTGGTTTGGTGGGGCGTCACACCGGCTGAATCAGGAATGCCCAGCGTGGTGGCACCGCTGCCTGCCTGCACTAACAGGCCGTCGGCATGACCGTGATAGCAGCCGGAGAATTTAATGATTTTCGAGCGCCCGGTGTAGCCGCGTGCCGCGCGGATGGCACCCATCACGGCTTCGGTGCCCGAGTTCACCATGCGCACCATTTCCAACGAAGGAACGGCATCGCAGACAATCTGCGCCAGGTCTATTTCTGTGCGGCTGAGCGTGCCGAAACTTGCGCCAAGTTCGAGTTGAACGCGCACCGCATCGTGTACGAAGTCGGGCACGTGACCGTGAATCAGCGGCCCCCACGAGCCGACGTAATCCAGATATTCGTTGCCGTCTTCATCCCACATGCGCGCGCCTTTGCCGCGCGCCATGAAAAGAGGTGTGCCGCCCACACCGCCAAAAGCGCGCACCGGTGAATTGACTCCGCCGGGGAGGAGTTGCTGGGCCTGGGAAAAAAGTTGACTGGATTTTGAAGTATTCATAGGGATATTTATCTTGTCATAGACGGTTGCGATTGGCGAGTAACTAGTCTGTAAAATAAGTTATCGCGTATGGTGGCTCCGGCCTCCGTGCCGGAGTGAGTTTCGCATCCCCCCCGGCACGGAGGCCGGAGCCACCAATAGCAGCCTGCCGTTCCTGGAATGGCTGGGAAATAAATTACTTTACAGACTAGTAAGGATAAAAATCTATCTGTGGAGGCGTTTTTGCTAATTCCTGGGAACATGCTCGGAATTGCATTCATTTATATGAAATTCATATATTGTCGGTTTTTCTTCTTATCTCTTTTATTATGGATAAGGTGATAAAATATGTTAAGAATTTTATAAAGTGCTGAAAAAAAGCGAATATTCGTGGCAGGGGGTGCCGGATGTGCTGCGAGTGTGAGAGGGGATAATGAGAATTTCGACGCTGAAAAGAAGGCGAGGACAGGCGTTAATGGAGTTTGCCCTGCTTCTCCCTCTGTTATTGATTTTGTCGATGGTGATTGTTCAGTACGGCATTTTGCTCAGTACCAGGCTGTCGTTGTACCATGTCTCGCGAAATGTTGGGCGCTTTGCCGCAGTAGACGCAACGAGACCTGATAGCAATGCACGAATTCGGACATACGCCCGAAATATCGGTGCTAGCTTCAGAATTACCCTGACGAATGCGAACATCACTTTTCATACGTTCGAGGAGAGTACCTATGTTCCTAATGCGCTTCCGGCACCGCCTGTATCGTCTGAGAACACGTTATTGATATCTACCAATCGAATTGCACAGAGGCCATTAATTGTTCGCATAAACTACAACACGAGCCAAAAATTGTTTCTCCCTTCCACTTTTTTTGGAGTGAGAGTTTTTGGTGAGAATATGATAGTCGATAACATCGTCATGATGGAGTGATATCAAAGACTACGTAATTTCGTAATAACGCCAGACGAGGTGAGCATATGGAACAGAAAGATAAGAATTGGTTAATGAGTTTTCGCCAGAGACAACACGCGAGGCATATGCAGCGCAGGCGTGGCGCAGTCGCGATTTACCTGGCGATGCTCATGGTTGTTCTTTTGGGGATGGGGGCATTCGTCGTCGATATGGGTCTGGCTTACCGTAAACAGGCCGATCTTCAGAGAGTGTCTGACAATGCAGCTCTGGCAGGCGCGAATTCTTTGCAGCAAGGCTATGCCGTTGCAGATGCCCAGGCACGTCTTTATGCCACCAGAAACGGTTATACCCACGGTGTGAACGGCGTCACGATTACTACCGAGCAGCCCTCCCCCATTCGTTTACGGGTAGCAATTTCCCTTAATCAGCAGCCTCTTTTCTATCGGGTTGTGGGAAGAACGGAATTAGCCATAGCAGCACGGGCAACGGCTGAATATGCCGCGTATGCAGGTTTGAGTGTCAAGAACAATGGCAACGTTGCTTCCATTCAAGCGGCCCTGGTGAATAATGGACCGTTTGCGTTGGGTCCCAAGGGTGACACTAGGGTTAACTCATATGGCGATTACTATAGCGCTATGTATACCAATAACGGCTCCGCTGCAAATGCGAGTTACGACCCGAATGGCTACAATTTCCTGCTCAGCGTTCCCGCCGATTTTAAAAACAAAGCCAATTCCAATGGCGATGACCATAGCAAACTGTGGGTAGAAATTTTCGATCCGGAATCGAATGGCGATTATGACGAAGTTCACTCTCCTGCCAGCCAGGTAAAGACACTGGCCAAAAATCAGTTGGGTGTAACCACCACCGACAAAAACAGGACAACGTATACCATCTACTACGACACGCTCTCTCCAGAAGGAACGGTTGTAACCTCCACATCGATAACGTCCAGGGAATTCGACCCCTCAAAGAGTAATTACACTGAGTTTGATGGGAAATGGACGCAGGGTATGCTGGAAGTCAATTTGAACAATGTCGATCTGACGAAAGGTCGTCTGCGGCTTCAGGTAAAATCCAGCAATGGTGCCAGCGAAAACGGCTTTTACATTCGGACGGGCCCTAAACATCCAACCAATGTTACCGACTCACAGTGGGAAACTCGCTACGGACCGGGAAAAGCAGCGAACGGCACGACATTCGTTGCCGAGGGACGCACCTCGTTCAACTTTTGGAAAGCTGGAACTGCAGAAGTCGATTTGGGCTATGTGCCAAAGACTGCAGCAGGTGGCAACGTCAGTATCACCTATTACGATCTTGAAGGCGGTACTTCGCTCAAGCTGTTTTCAGACAATAACAGCAATTCTGGTATTACATCAAGTGGCAAAACTGTGAGTTTCCAGAAAGTCGATGGCGTAGAAGGTACCTACGAGCACACTCTGCCCGCCAACTTCCAGGGCGGCAATTTCCGGATGACATACACTGCAGGAAAAAACGACTCGAGTTCCTGGCAGGTAAGTTATCCCGGCCCGGGTAGGGTGTATTTGCGGCTTGTTGAATAGGTTTTGAGTTAATCGGCATTGAAAGTGGAAAGAGCGCGCGCTAAAAAATTATCGTGCGCTCTTTTTTTGACTGTGTAGATGGAATACGACTTGACGGCAGGCAATCCTTGGATTGTCTGCCGTATTTTTTCGTGAAGGGGGATAGTCTACTAGTGCTTTTCTAATGGTCGATAACAGGAAGTCTCGAATACTGGAAACCCGCTTTTATTCCATGCGCGAATGGAAAAGAGGCTTAACATGAGAGCAGAGCGCTTATGTTAGAATGCCGATTGCGAGCAATTTTAGGATTTTAGCCGCGATATATGGCATATAGGATTCGACACTAATGCGCATTTTACATACCAAAACCATGATTGGCTCAAAAAAAAATTATCGTCGTCGGGGAGTTGCGCTGGTTGAGATGGCGCTGGTGTTGCCGATTTTCCTTGTATTATCACTGTTGCTTATTCAGTATGGCATTTACATGAATACGGCTACCAGCTTAACGAACCTTTCGCGTGAAGGGGCTCGTTATGCGGCAGTGCAACCTTTAGTTGACCAAGATATAAAAGACCATATGGAGGAAGCGTGCCCCGATTCCCTTAACTGGGATCATATAGAAGATAATATTGTCATTCTGCCCGCCGAGGGTTCAAGTTACAGAAAGGTTGGCACACGTAAACTAATCACTGTTCAAATTAACTACAGCATGTCTAATAAGCTGTTTCTGCCGGCACAGTTACGATTTCCATTTATGAGTCAGCCAATCGTGTTGTTTAACGGAATCTATACAACCAAGACAGCTATGATGGTTGAATGAAATGGAACTTGATATTATGCGGTTTATTCTGGCGAGGAGTGTGAGATGATGGGGAGGGGTAAGCGCCGGGGTGTTGTCATTCTCGTCTACATGGCATTGGGGTTGACGGTTTTTTTGGGTGTGGCAGGGCTCGCAGTAGATATGGGGCATCTGCATCATAACCGGGCCAAGGCTCAACGTGCTGCTGATGCGGCAGCGCTTGCCGGTGCAACCCAGATGGCCTATATGGGAACCAAAGTCGCAGCCGATGAAGCAGCGAGAAATGTGGCCATTGCGAATGGTTATAATGTGGATAACGCTCCGGATCCAAATAACCCCTCGGATGCCGATGTCGTCTCAAAAGTCACTTTTGAGACGACATATCCTGCAGCGGGTAATTCCAGTTGGTACCATGTCCGCCTAACCCGTGTGGAACCCTTATTTTTTATGGCAGCTCTGGGTTTCCGTTCGCGAAAGGTTGGAGCGAGTGCTACGGCTCTGTTCCAACAGCCCGCCAATATGGACATTGCTGGTAATGGTAAGTATGGTTCTCAAGGCCCGATGAACCTCTCGGTTTTTGGCCCATTGGCATTGCATGCTAACGGCGATATGTTCAGCACACTTTTTCTGAGTGATGGCAAAACAGCTAATCCACACTATCTGTCAAGCGGTTTCGACTTTCATCTTAAGGTTGATAGTCAATACAGTACGACCAATGGTACGAATACAGTGGTCGTTGAAATCTATGATCCCGATACTTACAATGCCGGAGATAAGCCGGATGCAAATGGCAAAGAGCTGGTAGACGAATACCGAGGCTCACCGGTCACCGGCAATAAGGTCGTGTTGACGAAGACGAACTATAAGCTATTTTTTACCAATGATACGCCGCAGACAGACGACGACATAGAAATTGGTTCTGCTACATACGGAAAAGATACGACGACGAATGCCAAGTGGGTTTCGCCTCCGAACTTTCAATTTGATATTAACGATCCGAGATGGAATGGGAAACAATTCACAGAGAATGCGTTTCGTATCAACGTCCAGTCGATAGATGGAGCGAGTGAAAATGGATTCAATTTGCGCGCTGGGCCACCTCTTGAGGCGGGGGAGAAATTTGATGAAGAGAATGGGACTGGTATAACTGGTAGTGGGCGCTTACCCATTAACTTCAATACCGATGGTACGGTGACAGTGAAGTTAGGTTATGTGCCTAAAGACGCCAATCAGATTACTATCGATAAATTCGATACCGACGTTAACTCCAAATCCGTGAGCTATACCGACGGGACTTATACATTTAGCGGGAAATTGACCAAGAATGATGAATTTCTGCCTGATGTGTTGAATTTGCCGGACGGCTATCTCGGAGGCAATTGGACTGCGACCTATGCGGCTGGCCGCCAGGACACTTCATCGTGGGCCATGCGTTATTCCGGCCCGTCGTCGGGACGTCCTCCTCTGGTTCGATTGGTAGAATAAAGCTGATTTTGTGCAATAAAGAAAACCTCGTCCTGATTATTCAGGGCGAGGTTTTGGCATTTTCTACAAATTGCCGAAGTTTTTCAACATCTTTCACACCGGGTTCACTCTCAACCCCGCTCACCGTATCCACCAACCACGGCTGCACCGTTTCTATCGCTTCGGCAACGTTATCCGGTGATAATCCACCCGAAAGAATAACACGAGCACCTGCTTCACGCAGTTCGCGGGCCAAATCCCAATCGCTTCGCTTTCCGGTGCCGCCATAAATTGTATCACCGGTTTTCGTCTTGGCGCGGGCATCGACCAAAACAGCTTCGACACCGGCTTTGAGCATATCGTTCGCACGCTCCCGTGCCTGTTCGCCGCCCACAGCCGCCCATACGCGCAGTCCTTGCTTAACGAGAGCTTCAACAAGAGGCAGGGGTTCATCGCCATGCAACTGCAAAACTGCAGGGGCTAATTCCCGGTTGATTTCGAGAAGCTGCTCTAACGAGAGATTCACGGTAATGGCTACAACTGGAATTGCCACAGCATCGCGAATGGCTTTAGCCGTGGCTAAGTCGATATTGCGCGGGGATGGCGGATGGAGGATGACGCCCAGATAATCGGCCCCGGCGTCTTGAGTGAGGAGGGCATCGCTGATTGAAGTTGTGCCGCAGATCTTGACGAGCATGGAAAATGAAAATCAGAAAACTGATTAGTCTGTAAAATAAATTTCTTCCGGACTTTTGCGCAGGGCGGGTGCATGTATTTGGAAGCCCAGAGCGTGAGCGACGGGCACGAGCAATGAGCCTACTGAAGTAAAGAAAACGTGCCCGTCGCTCACGCTCAGGGCTTCCAAATTGAGTCCAAGACCTCGATTATGAAGTGCTCACATGTGCAAAAACTGATACCGATCCCAGAAATGATCTTCCTCATTGTGATGACCTTTTCAACACAAAGACCACAAAGTGACCACAAAGCTCACAAACATCTTTTCATTCTTTGTGATTCCTTGGTGTCCTTTGTGTTAAGGCCGTCACCCAGGAAGATAGTTTGCACTCAACGAGAAATGGCCATTTATTGCTTGGCCGTTTGATACTTGGATTGTTGCCAGTTGAGCAGTGCTTTGACACCCATTTCGCCACCTGCTCGCGAAACGACAGTTCCATCGGATTTCAAAATCAGCAGGGTGGGGTAGGCATCAACCTGATATTCGGCTGCAACTTTGGGCTGCTTATCGCCATCGATGGAGACCATCACCCATTTCTTCGACTCACGGATGACACTGGCATCTTTGAACGTCGTTTTCTTCATAATAAGGCAGGGAGTACACCAGACAGCGTTAAAATCCACGAGGACCGGACGGTTAGTTTGTTCTGCTACTTGCAAAGCGGTGCTCAGCGAATCGTGCCAGGTGATAGCATTGGCCTGCTCCTGAGGTGCGGCACTCTCCGAAACAGTCTTTTTGACTGGAGCCTGGGTAGGGGATGGATTCTTGGGAGCGACTGATGGGGAATTAATTTTCAGGGTCGAGATAATTCCTACAGCGACGGTAGCGACGACGGCAATCACCCCCCAACGAAGGGCATTGTTGGGCTTCATCATTCGGTTTTCTCCGCAACGTTGAACTGGTTCATGGCGGTTTCCACGCCCTGGCTCACGAAGGTTTCAACACAGTCGCAGGCCCGGCTGATCTGGGCTTCAATCAGAGAAGTCTCTTCCGTAAGGAACGGTCTTAAAACGTATGCCGCCGTGCCGCGTTCCCGCCGTTCGGCTTCAGGCGGGGTGCCGATGCCGAATCGCAAGCGGGCGTAATCACGTGAACCGATCATCTGCGCTACCGATTTGAGGCCGTTCTGGCCGCCATCGCTGCCATTGGCGCGTAAGCGCAGTTTGCCCGGCGGCAGGTTCAAATCATCGCAGATCACAAGAATCTGGCTGCGTTCCACGCGATAGAAATTCATCAATCCGGCGACCGATTTACCGGAGAGGTTCATATAGGTTTGAGGTTTGGCAAGGAGGATTTTGTTGGGGCCGAAAAAACCGGCTGCCACTTTGGCGTGGCTTTGTTTCTTATCGAAAGCCAAAGCGTGGCGGCGTGCCAATTCATCGAGCACCATCCAGCCGATGTTGTGGCGCGTGCGTGCGTATTCCGCGCCCGGGTTACCCAGTCCGACGATAAGATGCATGGCATTAAAAGCAAAAACGGCAGGCCGGAAATGGAAAAGGGTTCAATGGCCCAGTCCAGTCTCCGCCTGCCGTATTGCGAGTTTGAGTCTTACTCTGCTGCGGGGGCAGCTTCTTCAGTGGCTGCGACTTCAGTGACTTCTTCGGCTGCCGGTGCATTGACAACGGCAACGTCTTCTTCACCATCGCTCACAGCGGTGATACCCGCGGGCAGTTTGATCTCTTTAATCAGCAGCGGAGCACCGTTAAATTCCAGGTGGGAAATATCAGCATGAATTGCTTCGGGCAAATCTTGCGGTAAGGCTGAAATTTCGATTTCATGCATCGACTGCACAAGGATTCCCCCGTCCACCTTAACACCAACAGCCTCGCCTTCGAGAACGATGGGCACTACGGCGTTGACCTTCTCGCTGAGCGAAACACGCAGGAAGTCGATGGTCTGGACAGTGTTCTTGAAAGGATGGCGCTGCAGCGCCTTGATGATAGCCGGGGTCTTGGAGCCATCTTCGGTATTCAAGCTAAACAAACCGCGTGAACCATGATGGGCCAACAGGTCGCGAAACTCTTTGGTATCGACCGACAGTTTGACCGGCTCTTCGTTGCGTCCGTAAACAACGGCGGGCAGACGACCGGCATAGCGCAGACGGCGAGAAACCGATTTGCCCTTCTCTTCACGAACGACAACGTTTAAATCATGTGACGACATAAAAAAATACTCTCCTGAAACTTGGAAGCGCGATGCTCACCGACCGCTTTTTGCGACACGGTTCCCGGCTTTCCAGTTTATTTAGATATCCAATTTTTCCCATGTTTCGAACATTGTCGAAACCGAGTCATCGGAGTGAATGCGCCAAATTGCTTCGGCGCACAGTGTAGCAATAGATAATACCGTAATCTTGGGTATCATGTGCTGCGGCGGAATCGGAATCGTGTCGGTCACGATCAATTCCTTAATCGCCGAGTCCTGAATACGGCGAATGGCCTCGCCCGAAAGCACACCGTGGGTGGCGGCTGCGTAAATCGCCTTGGCACCACGTTCGGCCAATTCATTGGCGGCAGCGGCAAAGGTTCCGGCCGAGTCGACCATGTCGTCCAAGAGCACGCAGGTCTGGCCTTCCACATCGCCAATGACATCGACGATGGCGACCTTGCCCGGTTCGGGGCGGCGTTTGGCAACGATAGCCAGGTCGGCACCGAAACGTTCGGCAAAGATGGTGGCACGGCTCACACCGCCCACGTCGGGCGAGACTACGGTTACGCCCGAATCATACAAGCCCTTGGCGACCAAATACTCGGCAATCAGCGGGAAGGCGGGCAGATGATCGACCGGACAATCGAAAAAGCCCTGAATTTGTCCGGCGTGCAGGTCGATGGCGAAAATACGGTCGGCTCCGGCATGCACAATGAGGTCGGCAATCAGCTTGGCGGTAATCGGTTCGCGGGGGCGAACTTTTTTATCCTGGCGTGCATAGCCAAAGTAGGGGATGATCGGCACAATGCGGCGCGCCGAAGCCCGCTTGAAGGCATCGCACATGATGAGCAGTTCCATCAACGAATCGTTGACGGGTGCGCAGGTCGGCTGGATAATGAAGACATCGGCACCGCGAATGCTTTCGTCGATCGCCAGGCGAATTTCGCCGTCGGCGAAGCGGGTGATGTTCATCGATCCCAACGGCTTGTTGAGTTCGGCTGCCACGGCACGGGCCAACTGCGGGTTGGCATTGCCGGTGAAAATCTTCATGGCGTGCGCTTCACTGGGCGGACGGCCATCGGCACGCTTGCCGGGGCGATGCGAGGTGAGCGATTGCGGGGGCAGGGCAGAGAATTTCTTTTCGGCTTTCACCTGTTCTTCCAATTGCTGCAGTTCACGCTTGGTGTTGATGCCGGTCATCTCTTTCTCATCCAGCGTCACGGCATCGACGCGTTCACCGGCTGCAGTCAGAAGGCCGATGACATCGGTGAGATAAAGCTCACCCGAGTTGTTGTTGGAATCGATTTGTCCCAGCGCGGGCCAGAGTTTCTGTGAATCGAAGCAGTAGGTGCCGGCGTTCACATTATGCACCGCCAATTGAGCGGGGTTAGCGTCTTTCGCTTCTACAATGCGATCGACCTGGCCGCTGCTGGTCAGGAGGACGCGACCGTAGGCACCGGGGTTTTCCAGTTCGGCAATGCACAGGGCCGCACCGGACTGGTTGCGCCCACGCTTTTGCACCAGTGCGCGCAGGGTGTTCGATTTGATGAGGGGCACATCGCCGCACAGCACGATGATATCACCGTCAAAATCGCCCAGCAGACCCTTGGCCTGTTGCACGGCATGACCGGTGCCTTTCATTTCTGTCTGGCGAACGAACTCGATACCTTTGAAGTCGCAAAACTGTTCGCGAATCGTCGATTCGACGCTCTCAGCCTGATGGCCGGTCACGACGACGATACGTTCGGGATCGAGGGAGAGGGCGGTTTCCAGCACCCATGAGACGAGTGGCTTATCGCACAAGGGGTGCAGAACTTTGGCAAGGTCGCTTTCCATGCGCGTGCCTTTGCCAGCGGCGAGAATAATGACGGCGAGGTTCATGGGAGAAGTGGAATATGAAAAATGAAAAATGGAAAATGAAAAGTTATGTTTCCCACTTTTGCATTTTCCATTTCACACTGCTTTTCTGGCTGGGCTGCCTGGGATCGAACCAGGGAATGCCGGAGTCAAAGTCCGGTGCCTTACCGCTTGGCTACAGCCCAAAAACACTCACGAATACCGCAAAAAGTGCTCATAGCATTTTACAAATCAATGGCCCCATTGACAAGCCGAAAAACGGAATGATTTCCAAATTGGAGCGCATTAATTTCATTCGGATTAATACCAATCCCATCAATTAAAATTCTAAAAATTGCGCGTTCATAGCACGCAAAGCCTTCGGCTGCGCAAACTTCGTTGCAAGTTTTCGCTATTAACGACAGAAAGAGAGAAGGCACCCGAAGAACTGCGCGCGTCAGCAAGTCGGGTGTTCCGGGCTTTTTGTTTAATCTCCCTGTTACATTCAACGCAAAGCCACAAAACCCCAAAGGCTCTCTTTCTTTGTGATTTCTTTGTGGACTTTGTGTTTAAATTCTTTAGAAATAGCACTCACGAGGAAGTTGTATGCTTGGCTTAATACCCGATGATAGGACAGGGAAGAAAGACGTGTTGGAAATTGCCGATGAAATTGCCCTGGCAGGACGAACCATCTGCCCCCAATGTGGCGATACGAAATTCGGCTCCACTGCGATGCCCGATGGAACTCTGCTGCGCACCTGCCACGGTTCTATCGGCGATGAGACACCATGCAAATTCCAATGGCCCGAGAGCGATGATTACCTCTACTTTTACGTGCCGTTGGAACTTGCGTTGCGGTTAAAAACCGAGGGTTGATTCTGCGTTTTAACGCAGATCTGTAGAGACGCGATTTATTGCGTCTGAGCCTCTTACTAAACTCAATGCTTCACAGATTAATACGTCCAGACGCGATAAATCGCGTCTCTACGGGTGCTCACCATAGCGGGAAATGGGGAACAGAGGTTTCTATTCCACCGTCACACTCTTAGCCAGGTTACGCGGCTGATCGACATCGCAACCACGCGTTTTGGCCACATAATACGATAAGAGTTGCAACGGCAATGCCACCACGAACGGGGTGAAGCTTTCAGTCAATTCCGGTACGCGCAGAACATAATCGGCATCGTTCTCGATGGTTTCATCATCTTCCCCGGCAATGGCGATGATTTTGCCTTTGCGGGCGCGCACTTCCTGAATGTTGGAAATGATTTTTTCGTACACGTAGCCGCTGGTGGCGATGGAGATGACCGGCATGTTTTCATCGATCAGCGCGATGGGGCCGTGTTTGAGTTCTCCAGCGGGGTAGCCTTCGGCGTGAATATAGGAGATTTCCTTCAGCTTCAAAGCGCCTTCAAGTGCCGACGGGTAACCGAAACCGCGACCGATGAACATCGCATTGTCGGACTTGGCAACGACCTCGGCTACGCGCTGGATTTCGCTGTCGTCTTGCAGAATCTCTTCCATCAGCTTGGCGACTTCGGTGAGCTTGGAGAGGCGGCGCTCCATACGGGCCGGGTCGATAGCGCCATGCAGGGCACCCAGATGCAGGCTCAGCAGATACAGTGCGCCAAGTTGGGCGGTGTAGGCTTTGGTGGAAGCCACCCCGATTTCCGGCCCGGCGTTGGTGTAGATAACGCCATCGCTTTCACGGGCGATGGTGGAACCGGGCACGTTCACGATGGAGAGCACTTTCAACCCGCGCGAACGGGCTTCGCGCACACCGGCCAGGGTGTCGGCGGTTTCGCCGCTTTGCGAAATGGCAATCACCAATGTGTCGGGCGAGAGAATCGCCCCGGCTCCGGCCGCACCGACGTTGCGATAGCGGAACTCGCTGCTGGTATCGACATCCACGGCGATCATCGGCAGCCGTTCGAGGAACAGTTTGCCGACCAAACCAGAATGCCAACTGGTGCCGCAAGCCTGGATGAAGATGCGACGTACGCCGCGCAGTTCTTCGTCGGAAATATTGATTTCATCGAGCAGCACGCGGGTGCGGTCGGGGTCGGTATAGCGCGCCAGCAAGCGGTTCATCACGCCGGGCTGCTCGTGAATCTCTTTGAGCATGTAATGCTCGTAACCGCCCTTTTCGGCTTCTTCGGGCGACCACTCAATCTTGACTTCGGCCTTGTGGCGCTGTTTGCCGCTTTCGGTATCGAGCACCTGCACTTTGTCTGGCGTGAGCACGGCCATTTCTCCGTCATCGAGAAACAGCACGCGATGGGTGGCGTTGAGGATAGCCGGCACGTCGCTGGCGCAGAAGTTTTCGCCATTGCCCAGGCCCACGACCAATGGGGACATCTGACGCGCGGCGATGAGGGTGCCCGGTAAATCTTTGTGCAACACCGCCACGGCGTAGGAACCACGCACTTTGCTCAAAGCGTTGCGCACGGCTTCAATGAGTCGTTCTTGAGAAAGTTCGCCCTCGGAAGTTTTCAATGCCCGTGCGATCAGGTTGGGCAGCACTTCGGTATCGGTCTGAGAGCGAAATTCCACGCCCTCTTTTTGCAACTCTTCCTTGATTTCGGCGTAGTTTTCAATGATGCCGTTATGGCACACGAACACCGCTTCGCCGGCATCGCGGTGGGGGTGGGAGTTGGTGGTGTTAGGCTCGCCATGCGTGGCCCAGCGGGTGTGGGCAATGCCGGTGTGGCCGTCGATAGGGGTGGCATGCAAAGAATCGTGCAGCGCCTTGAGCTTGCCGACTTCGCGGCGCAGGAGAACTTGTTGCCCATCGTGGACGGCAACTCCGGCTGAATCGTAGCCACGATATTCCAGCTTGGTGAGGCCCACCATCAAAACGCTAACGGCTGATTTATTTCCTGTATAACCAACAATTCCACACATAGAGAGTCGAGTCCCTTATCTTTATTGAGC
>DAITOV010000058.1:0-18422 GCA_036833945.1 Abditibacteriia bacterium | reverse complement strand
CCGCGCGCGTTAGCAAGCCGGGTATTTTCGGGCTGCTTGCTTGTAGTATGGCTCTATTTGGCTTAGCATAATGCCTGCCCACACCCGACTCGCTAACGCGCGCGGTTCTTCATGACGCGCTCCTCGCTTTCAGAAGACGAAAATAATTTCATTTTTCAGAACACTTAACCATGCGTAAATTCTTTTTCTTATTCGTGCTGCTGGCTAGCGTTGGTGTGGGTGTGTGGGCTGCACCCAAGAAAGGACCTGCGAAAAAGCCGTTGCCGATGTGGAAACCGGCACCTGCGTTGCTGAAACAGTTAGCGCCTCAGACGGAGTTACCGTTTGGTGCCATTCGTTTACCGCGTGGTTATGAAATATCAGATGGGGTAGGAGCTTTTGACACTGCCGGAAGTGGTTATGCCTGGACTAAGAAATCCGCTCGCGGTAAAGAAGACCATATCGTTGGCATCCTGCAGTTTCCTCTTGAGGCGATTGGCCAGGAAAAAATAACTCTTGAGGCATCTTTCAATGGTTTGATAAAAGGGTCGAGCCGTTTTTATCATCATCATCGTTATTCGAAGCCACAGCGGGGAATTATTAATGGGCAGACAGTCTTAAAATCCAACTGGTCCGGAACTTCTCGTAAAGATGGGTTAAAAGTGCAGGGGATAGTAGTAGTTATTGTCGATGCGACAGATACGTATGCAGTTTTTTCGCGGCATCGCAGCGATCAAGCGACAGAAAAGCGCTTGACCGAAGCTGCGATATATACACTCAAAATCCAGAGCGAGAATTAAAAACTATCCCCGTAACGCATCCAACATCACTGCCGTATTCTCATGCGAACGCCACTTCGCAATCTTCCCGTCGCGCAATGTAAAAACCATAGCCCATTCGTTGGTAAAGGTTTTTTGGGTGTTCAGTGCGTGGCCGTCTTCTTCGCCCAGCACTACCACTTTGTCACCACTGGGGAGGAATTCATGGATTTCAAACCGCGTCAGTTCAAGGCTGCCCATGTGGTCCTGGAAAAAACTCGCGACACCATCGTGTCCGTGTCGCAGTCCGCAAAACGGGAGTTCAGGCGGGCCGAGCAGTTCCCATTCGATGTCTGGCGTCATGAGGGTCAGCATCGTCGGCAAATCTTTCTGGCCGAAGGCGACGAATAAATCCTGGACAACTTGCAAGTTCTGGCTCATTGGTCGTGTTCTCCTTGAAAGTGAAAAAAGCTCAACCGCCATTTTAGCGCAAACGCGCTTGTTATACTCTCCTTCGTTCAAGGAGCATGACAACTGATGAGTGGAGTACTTTGGCAAAAGCGCATTGAAGCGGCAGGGTTAGGCAAAATACAAGAGAAGGTGATGAACGCAGAGCGTCTTACCTTTGACGACGGTTTGCAGCTCTATGCCACGGCAGATTTGAACGCCGTTGGCTATCTCGCCAATATCGTGCGTGAGCGTAAAAACGGCAACGTGGCCTACTGGGTACGCAACCAGCACGTCAACTACACCAACGTCTGTAATAAAAGCTGCCTGTTTTGCTCCTTTTACGCTCGTCCCAGGAACGATGCCCGAGCCTATGTGATGTCGCCTGAAGATGCAGCGCAGAAAGTGCTCAACTACGGTGATGCCCCCATCTCGGAAATCCACGTCGTGGGCGGCGTGAACCCCAAGCTCGATTACGATTATTATCTCGACCTGATTCGCACCATTAAAGCAGCACGCCCCAAGGCACATATCAAGGCGTTTACGATGGTGGAAATCGACCAGATCGTGCGCCGCGCCAAGAAGCCGCCGCATGAAGTGTTCCTCGATTTGAAAGCCGCCGGTGTCGATGCCTTGCCTGGTGGCGGCGCTGAAGTGATGAGTGACCGTGTGCACGAAGACCTCTTCGCCACCAAGCCCAACGCTGCACGCTGGCTTGAACTGGCCCGTGAGGCCCATAAGGTGGGATTGAAAACCAACGCCACCATTCTCTACGGCCACGTGGAGCAAACCCCGGAAAAAGTGGAACATTTTGTGCGCTTGCGTGAAGTGCAAGATGAAACCGGCGGCTTCCTGACCTTTATCCCGCTTTCCTGGCATCCCGAAAAAACCGCGCTCGAACATTTGAAACCGCCGACCGGCGTGGAAGATTTGCGCGAAGTCGCTATCTCGCGTCTCATGCTCGATAACTTCCCGCACATCAAGAGCTTCTGGATTATGAACACCGCGCCGATTACCCAGTGCGCACTATGGTTTGGAGCCGACGACGTGGACGGCACTATCATGGAATACGAAATCATCCGCGACCCGCAGCGTGACCGTAAACAGGTATTGACCTCGCGCGATTTGGTGGAGATGATTCTCGAAGCCGGGCGCGAACCGGTGGAGCGCGACCCGCTCTACAATGTGCTTTCGCGCGGACTGGAAAACGTTTCTGATGTGGAAGGCGTTCTCTCCAACGAGCGTGCCAACATCGGCCATAACACCGAAAACCTCAATATTATGTCGCGCGAAGAAGTGCTCACCGCAGCCCAGCAGCTCAAGGACAAGGCACGTGATAAAGGTTTGATTCCTTTGGAGGCGCGATGAGAGTTGCGGTCGGAAATACGACGTTAGAATTGGTGCAGGGCGATATTACTACGCAGGATGTCGATGCGATTGTAAATGCCGCCAATAAAGCTCTTGCCGGCGGGGCAGGGGTGGATGGCGCTATTCACCACGCTGGCGGCCCTTCTATCATGGAAGAATGTAGGAAGATTGGTTTTTGTCCAGAAGGCCAAGCCGTTATCACGAGTGGTGGCAATTTAAGCGCCAGCTACGTCATCCACACCGTAGGCCCAATCTATAATCAAGGCGCAATTGGTCAGGAGCAAGTGCTGGAAAGTGCGTATCGTAATAGCTTGAAGTTGGCCCATGAGCACAACTTAAAGACGATAGCATTTCCCTCCATATCTACCGGTGCTTATCGTTATCCATTTGCTCAAGCGGCACAAATCGCATTATCGACAGCGGCAAGCTATCTAAACGAACACCCCGACGCCTTCGATCTCGTCCGCTTCGTATTATTCGATGCCAACACACTCACAGTCTTTGAATCTGAACTCCAAAAACTGTAACTTTAAGCTATACCGAAAAACCTCATGAGTACGCTCACCAGCCTCCAGCCCCCAGTCTCCAGCCTCCAATCAATCGACGATCTCGCCGCCAAAGTCTTCGCGGGTGAGCGTCTCGATTTCGAAGACGGCCTGCGCCTCATGCGCCATCCCAATCTCACAGAACTGGGAATGATGGCCGATTTTGTGCGGCAGCGGCAGAACCCCGGCAATGTGGTGACTTATATCGCCGGGCGCAACATCAATTACTCCAACGTTTGCTGGGTGCAGTGTAAGTTCTGTGCGTTCTACGACCTTCCCGCGAGCGGCAAGGGTTACGTGCATTCCAAGGAAGCCATTTTTGAAAAAATTCAGGAGATGGTCGATTTAGGCGGTATCGAAATTCTCTTGCAGGGTGGGCTTAACCCCAAGCTGAAAATCGATTATTACGAAGACCTCTTCTCTGCTATAGGCGACAAATTTCCTTCGGTTTGGATTCATGGCTTGTCGGTCGCAGAAATTCTCTACATCGCCAAAATCTCACGCCTCAGCCTGGAAGAAACCTTGATTCGTCTGCGTAACGCTGGTTTGAAAACTATTCCCGGTGCCGGTGCGGAGATGTTGGTTGACCGTGTGCGTCAGGTGATTGCGCCCTATAAAGACACTCGCGACGAATGGCTCGATACCATGAAGCTGTGGCACAAACTCGGCGGACATTCCACGGTGACGATGATGTATGGCACCGTTGAAACCGTGGAAGAGCGTCTGGAACACATCCTTGAAACCCGTAAGGCGCAAGACGAGAGCCTGGCCAACACGCAGGGCGGCTTCACCGCGTTCATCGCCTGGAATTTCCAGCCCGACGGCACCCCGCTACAAGCCGAACTGCCAGCCGACTGGCGCAAAGCTACCGGCTACGATTATTTGCGCACCATCGCTGTTGCCAGAATCCTGCTCGACAACATTCCTCATCATCAAGCGAGTTGGGTGACGCAAGGCCCGAAAATCGCCCAGGTCGGTTTAGGTTTTGGCTTGGATGATTTCGGTTCGACGATGATGGAAGAGAATGTCGTGAGCGCCGCCGGCACCGATTTCGTGATGCCGATTTCGGAAATAGAACGGTTAATTTCCGAAGCCGGATACGAACCGAAGCGACGTGATACTCTGTATCGGTTGGTGTAGTGCCAATCCTGCTATCTCCAGTGATAAGCTCCCGGTCTGATAGCACGCAAAGCCTTCGGCTACGCTAACTTCGTCGCAAGTTTTCGCGATTTTTAAATTAGCCACAGATTGACACAGATTACACGGATTAAGGTTAAATTTGCGGTCAGTAAACGGCCTCCATTCTCCCACTGTGTAATCTGTGTCAATCTGTGGCTAATATTTTTAAGAGATGCTCAACACTCAGGACTCCGGCTTGTTACTTTGGTAACCCAAACTCAACCTCCCAGTCTCCTAATATTTACGGGACGTTAATCGGCAAGAAACAAATGTCGGTTAAATTTTTTGCATCATATTTTATTGAGAGGAAGAGAGTGTATGGGGAATAAGAAGCTGTTAATGGGAATCGCAGGTGTCACAATGTCAATGAGTATGTTGGGCGGGGCATTGAAACCAGCACAGGCCACACCAGCGACGTTGGGCTTTTATCCGGCAAGCGATATTTACGGCAAAGGCACTTTTCATCTGGATGTGGATAGCTATGGGCGTAACACCAAAATGGATGCCGTAACTTCGGTTGGCCTCACCGGTGGATTGGGCGATAAGGACGGTTTGTTCGGACGCACCGAAATTGGGGCCGATTACCTCATGAGCGCGGGCGGCGGCACTCCGGTCGATCCCGATACGGGCAATTCGCTGGGCGGCAGCAAGCGTTTTCTGCTCAATGCCAAGACACAGCTTTATAATAACGATGAAAAAGGCCTGCGCGTGGTGGCTGGAGTGTGGGGTGTGGGCAATAAGAAAATTTATGCGCCCAACGTCGCTTATGTGCTGGGCGCAAAATCGCTTGACTGGGGCCGCGTGCATGTGGGCGTGGCGCATTCGTTGGCGCGTAAGGAAACCATCGCCACTCCGGCGGGAAACGACGACCGCACATTTTTGCATCTGGCCTATGACAGACCCATCACCAAAAAACTTTCTTTTGCTGTCGATTGGTATAGTGGCAAATCGGCGATTTCCGGCGTGCAGCCTTCGCTCTATTACGCTGTTAACGATAAGGCGAGCTTTGGCGTAGGGTTGATGCGGTTTAATGATAAAAGTGTGGCACCGACGCGCAACCAGCTTTATCTTTGTTTCGATTACAACTTCGGCAAAAGCGGTTCGGCTGAACCGGCAGCACCGGGCACTCCGTAAAGCGAAGCAAAACCTCAATCAAACCGGCTATCTTCAAAAGGATGGTCGGTTTTTTTCTGCAAAATGGTGTGGCAAAGGGCGTGGCTTTGTTAGATTAAACCTGTGACCGGGGCCAGACAGAGTTTCCCGGCAGAGAGAATCGGAGAGAACATTGCAAACTGCACATAGTCCTTTGGGCGTCTATATTTTTACGCCGACAGCTCCAAATGGAGTTCACACCTCCCAAAACGCACATTATATTACGGAAATCTTGGGCCATGCTGGCGTGCCCTATCGGTTGCTGGAGACTGAAGCCTTGCCCGCACTGCTGGAAAGCGGCATTAAAATCCTTCTGACATCCGGCAACGGAGTGCTCGAACCGGCTGCAAGTGAAGCGATTAAAAGCTGGGTAGAAACAGGCGGCCAGTGGCTTTCTTTGGGCAGTGTTTGTGGCCTCGAAGAAGTTCTGGGGGTGGAAACAGTGCCTTCTCCCGGCATCGAAACACGTCCGAACTTTTATCCCTATGGCAGCATCGGTGAAGGCTATCTCAAGCCGTTGGCGGCGCATCCTATTTTTGAGCAAATCGTTATTCCGTTGCACTTTTACAACGGTTACCGGGTGAATGCCGGAGCGGGTAGTGTGCTGGCATCAGCCCTCGATTATCATGGTCGCGAAACCGAGACGCCTGTTGTGGTCGAAGCATCATACGGACAGGGAACAAGCCTTTTCATCGCCGCCGACGTGGTGGATGCGGTGATCCGTATTCAACAGGGCACGGCAGTAACATGTGATGGAGTTTCCGCGCCTGACGGTAGCGCTCCCGTAGCCGATGGCGTTCTCAAATGCGACGACGGCCTGGTGCTCGACTGGTACTTCGACCGTCAGGAAATCCCTGAAACCAACGGCTTGAAAGGTTTTCTGCAGCCCGTGGCCGACCAGTGGCGCGAGCTAATTCTGCGTGCGATTTTCCATTCTGCGGGCCAGCAGAATATTGCTTTGCCGGTATTGTGGCTCTATCCGCGCAACTTACCGGCAATGGCGCACATTTCCCACGATACCGATGGCAACGATTTGGAAAAGGGTAAGCGCTTGCTGGAAGTGATGGGCGAAGCGGGCATTCATTCGACCTGGTGTACCATCACGCCTGGCTATCCGCGCGACTTCATGGAAGAAATCAAAGCCGCCGGGCACGAGCTTTCGCTGCACTATAACGCACTCGATCATCCGTGGAGCGAGGAAGAGTTCGATGCGCAGTATAAAGAACTGGTTGAGTTGTTCGGCGAACAGCCGGTTTCCAATAAAAACCATTATACGCGCTGGGAAAACGGCACCGAGTTTTTCGATTGGTGCGCCCGCCGCAATATTTGGATCGAGCAGTCGAAAGGCCCGTCCAAGCCGGGCGAAATCGGTTTCACCTTCGGTTCAGGCCAGTTGTATTTCCCCTTAGCTGATGATGGGACGATTCATACCGTGCTGGAACAGCCTCTCCATTCGCAAGATTTACGGATCGTTTCACCGCCATCCGTGGTACCGGTGCTACTCGATGCCATTGAAAAGCATCACGGTATTTTGCACTTACTTTTCCATCCGGCCTGGATTTTGACCGATGGCGTGGCGGATTCGTTGCTCGATTCCGTGCGCCAGGGCAAAGAGCGCGGCATGGAATGGGTCACCGCGCGCTGGCTCAACGATTGGGAACGTGCCCGTCGCGCTGTGGAGTGGAAGAGCATTGTCAGTCAGGCCCAGCCTGCTGTTGAATTGACAGAACTTGCCGAAGCCACAGTTTTGGTTTTAGGTCGTCACGAGAAAATTGAGGTGAATGGCGAACTTCATGCTGCGCAAACGACGACGCGCTGGGGCTTTGAGTTCTCCTTTGTCACGCTGAGTTAATGTTGCATCGCTAACTTTATCTCACGCAGAGGACGCAGAGTTTTAGGTTTTAGATCTTAGACGGGACTTGATAGAGCGAGAGTCCTCAATTCTAAGTTCTAAAATCTAACTCTGCTATTCCCATCTGTGTTTATCTGTGTCCATCTGTGGTTAATTCAATCAGGATTGGTATTATGTCCAACCCAACCGAACTGCCAAACTATGCTGAGCCGATTGCCAAGGCACTGAAGAATTTGGAATTCTGGCTTTCACGGCCCGACTTGTCCAGCTTGATGATCGGCTATTCCGATATTGAAGAAGCCAGACCTCAAACCCTTACCTCGCGAGTTGAAATATTCCCCAAACCGCGCATCGGTAAACGAACAGCGGTTCGCAAAAGACATACGCACGATCAGCCGCAGCTCATTAAAGCTTTATGGCCGCAGGACAATTTGGTGGAGAGCTCACAATTTGCAGTGGCTTGCGTGATTGCCGGTAGTGCTGATTTTAGCATTGAGAATTACTTCGTGAGGTGCCAAACCGGCGATATGGTATTGTTTCTGCCTAATATCCCACGGCAAGACGGGGTGCAAGTGCATTTTGAGGGCGACACCACCGATCGGGTCTGCGAAGTGCTGTGGATTTCTCCGCTTATCCGGCAAGATTTCGGCATGAGGGGGTGGATTTGCCGTTGTGAAGGAGATACTCATTTCCGATCCATGGATATGGGTAACTGTTCGGTTGAAAATAAACTCTTGGTCGAGCTATTTACGGGTTTTTGCCGGGAAGCTCTCGCGCAACGCAACCGCCGTATCGTCTATCAGTTGCTTTCGTGTATGGTTTCACTGTTCCGCGATGAAATTGAAGCAGGCAATATCATGCAAGCCTGGGGGCGACCACGTCCCGAAACCAGCAACACGGCAAAAGATCCCATCAGCGAAGCCATGGCCTATGTTCAGGAACACATCGATAGGCATCTGACCATCGGCCATGTCGCTGCGCAAGTTCTGGTTTCGCCCTCCACTCTCACCAGGCACCTGAAAAAAAGAACCAATAAAACCTTTCAGCAATACCTGACGGAAGTGCGGCTGAAGCGTGCAGTGGAGCTACTCAAGGATACAAATTACACCATCAAGAATATCGCTGAACACGTGGGGTTGAAACAGGGGCAGTTCTGGGTGCTGTTTAAGGCGCATTATGGCTGTTCGCCAAGCGATTTTCGCAGCAATCAAGAATTGAATAGATAATAGACGCTGTGACCGGATAATAGAGTTTGGAATTTCCCTGTTGGTGGCATACTTTGAATCAGGCCCACTTGGGTGCATCGTTTGTATTGAGGGGAATCAACCATGTCACACACGAAAAAAACAGCATTTACTTTGATAGAATTATTGGTCGTCATTGCTATTATAGCAATACTCGCCTCGATTCTCTTTCCAGTCTTTGCCCGGGCGAGAGAGAACGCACGGCGCACCAGTTGCCTGAGTAATTTGAAGCAGATTGGCCTGAGCACGATGATGTATGTGCAGGACTACGATGAAACCTATCCTCGCAACCGTGTCCCTGCCAGTGGAGGTACTTACACCGATTATTGGCATCAAGTGTTGGCACCGTATACGAAGAATACCCAGGTCTTCATTTGTCCGTCTTCTCCCGTGCAAGGAGCCAGTGAAGGTGGTTACGGGGTGAACGTGCGGGTTTTCGCTGGCCCTACTGCCACTCCGGTTAAAATGGCCAGTATCAATATCACGGCAGGGACCTACATGATGATGGATTTTGGGGCCTGGGCTGTTAATACCAGTGCCAGCACTGATAATATTGCTGCGCCCCGAAACGCACAGTATCTTCCTGGAACGGGAAGCGCGACCGGTATTGCCCGCAACTATGATCCATTAGTGGCAAGCGGCTATTACGAAAGATTCCAGCCCGATTACCTTAACGGGCGGCATCTGAACGGCGTCAATATCGCCTATGCCGATGGCCATGCCAAATGGCAGAAAACTAACACGGTTTTTGCCGAGTTCCAGAAAACCAACCAGGGCGCGTTCAATCCCGATAACGGATAACACTGGCTATAGCCCTATGGACCGCCAGCATCTTGCCGGCACTAACGTCATAGTTCTCCTGGCATGATAATGAGGACGTCTACGCCTGTGCCGGCGGGACGCCGGCGGTCCATAGGAGTGCGCACACTGGAATAGGATAAAACCCTGTGTAGTTATTTAAATCCGTTCTTTGTTATGAAAGCCCGAATCTTTGTAGTTGTTCTCCCCTTGATTGCCTTTGTAGTATCCTCACCGGCGTGGGCCGAGAAAATCACGCTCATCCGGGATGGGCAGCCCAATGCCACTATCGTCGTTCAAGCCGATGCGCCCGAACCTGTTAAAGCCGCCGCCGAAGACTTGCGCGATTACATCCAGAAAATCAGTGGTGTAGAACTTCCGTTGAAAACCGATGGTGTGGCGACGGTGGGAGTTAATCTGCATGTCGGAAAAACTTCATCCGCTACGCAGCAAGATGCCCCGGCAGCAAGTCTTAATCCCGAAGCCTATGCCGTGACGGTGCGCGGTGGCGATATTTATTTTGGCGGCAATCATCCGACACCGATTGCATTTGCGGTGTACTCGTTTTTGGAGCAGCAACTTGGTGTGCGTTGGTTTGCGCCCACAGCAGCCTGGGAATTTGTTCCCAGGAATACTGGCGGCACCCTGACCGTAGATGTCGAAACGCATGTCTCCGTGCCCGATACTTCGCCGCGTGTGTGGTCGGGACATCAATGGAATGACGATTGGAAACGCTGGAATCTGCGCAATAAAACCGCTCAAAGTGAGCGCGTGCCGAGGCGCAACTTCCAGAACAATATGTATCGGGTGTTTCCGCCGTCGAAGTATGCCAAAACCAATCCCGAATATTATCCGTTGGTTCACGGCAAACGCTGGATTCCACCCAGCGATAGTCATGTCTACTGGTATCCTTGCACCGGCAACCCCGCCGTGCAGCAGGCGACGGTCGCTTACATCAACGACTTTTTTACCAAAAACCCCAACGCCGATTCGTTTTCGCTTGGCATGGACGATACTGCCTATATGTGCGCGTGTCCGTTGTGCCTCGCTTTAGATGCTCAACCCGGCGATTACGAAAAAGGGCGTTTCTCCAACCGGTTTTATACCTTTGTCAATATCATCGCGAAGGAAGTGAAGAAGACACATCCCAATAAATATATCGGGACGTTAATCTACCGTATCGCACGCGAGCTGCCGGAAAAGGTGCCGGTGTTGGAAGACAATATTTTCGGCTATATCACCCAATCGAGCGCTAACTGGTTTGAGCCGGGAATGAAGGCCGAGGACGATGCCTTGACGCTGGAATGGTCGAAACGTGTGAAGCATTTATCGCGATACGACTATCTGGGCCTGGGCACTTTTGCACCGCGTGTCTTTACGCGCGCGCTCGACGATTCACTGGAATACGATAAATCACTGGGGCTGGAAGGCATGTATATCGAGGTCTATACCTTTTTGCCGCATACCGCTCCCATGATTTGGGCGTTGGCTCAGAAGCAGTGGCGAAGCGATTTGAAAATGGAAGCGCTGCTGGACGAGTTTTATGAAAAGATGTTTCCCGACACCGCGCCGACACTGAAGAAGTATTTTCAATTATTGGAAGAGTCGTGGACTACGCCACGGCCCGAGCATGTGATCTGGGAACACCGAGACATCGTGAAACAGGCGGTTTCCATTTCGCCCGAAGCCGTGCATGAAGGCTTGCAGTTGTTGGACGGCGCGCTGGCACAAGCCAAAACACCTGAAGAAAAGCACCGCATCGACGTGGTGCGTGGCGGCCTGCAGTATGCCGGTTATGCAATTAATGGTTACGATGTTGCCAAGCGTTTGTCCGCCTCGCCGGTTACCAACGAAACCCAGGCGCAGCAAACATTTATCCTGGCTCAAGAGTTGGGCCAAATTATGACCGAGCGTAACGCCTTCTGGCCGCAAGCCAGGCAGCGCAAAGACCTATTGGGTGAGAACTTGTTGGGGCTTTATAACCAGGGTCGAGCAACCAGAGGAGAGGGGTATCTCCAAACTGATACGGCCCCTTTAGAGAACTTTACTTTTCCGACTCTCATTTCTCTCCTCAACTGGTATCGGCAAACCGGCCAGTCCGAGAAGAGTGTCGCGCTCATTAATGCCTTTCCGGCTCGAAGCAGTTTTCGCGGTGCCCTCAATGCCTGGCAGTGGGTGCAGCAAAACCAACCGGCCACGCTGATTAAAAACGGCAATTTGGAAAGTAATGTTAGCAGTCAGAACATCGAGTTGGGAGCAGGGCAGCAAACCCAATTCGCCCCGGCCGATTGGGCCACATGGAGCCGTGTCGGGGTGGCAAAGTTTGAGCGTCCTGTCGGACGCAGCGAAGCGGGGCGTGGCTTTAGCATTGCCATTCCGCCCAAGCACGGTGAAGAAACCAATGAAACCGGGACCTTACTGCAAAGCATTCCGGTGAAGGCTGGGCAGAAGTATTTTGTGGTGGTCTGGGTCAAGCAGCAAAAAGAGGGCACTGCCAGTGTGTCGCTGCGTTTTAGCACGCCGGAAGGCTGGGCTAAAGGGCCGGATGCCAACCCGCGCACGGCCGGTGGGAAAATTGGTGAATGGCAACCGCTTATGCTGCTGGCAACCGCGCCTAAAGGCGCGCATCGCGCCGCCTTGATGTTGGGCCTGGATGGGCCGGGCGGAGTAATCTTCGATGACGCTGCGGTGTATCTGGTGAAATAATATGCGCCTAACATGTGCTTAAACGCTTCCAGTTATAATAAAATCCGACTTTAAATATTGGAGTGACGATATGAACCAATTGCAGACTCTGGCCGCAGAAATTAGTTGGGCAACGAAGAATCTCGCGTATAACCTCGATTTCATCCCCGATGACAAGCTCGATTGGAAGCCGGCCCCCACAGCCCTTTCCGCATTGGAAGTAGTGGGACATTTGCTGACGGCGATCGACTATTTTAAAGGCTCGATTGAAAATGCCGGTCCCGGCGCTGTGCCCGAAGGCGACGGTCCGACCCCGACGAGCCGCGACGAAGCCAAGAGCAAGCTCATCGCTGCCGGTGAAGATTATTCCCGCATGTTGCTTGCCCTCACTCCCGAAGAGGCCGAGCGTAAAGTCGAACTCTCTTTCGGCAGCTATCCCTTGAGTTTCGTGGCTTCGATGGCCGTCACCGATTCGGTTCACCATCACGGTCAGATCGCTTATATCCAGACATTGCTGGGCGATACTGAATCGCACTTTGATTTTTCACTGTTGCCGCAATAGTCTGATTTTGTACCACAAACCATGAATAATCTTATAAGAAAGAAGGATTATTTCTACATTCTCAGGACATTAATCTTTTGTTAAGATGTTTGCGGTTTGTGGTATCGAAAAAGATTAAGTAAGGACTTTCAGTTAATGAAAAACACGTTAAAAGTAGCATTTGCAGCCGTCGCTTTGATGGGTGCTACCCAGGCAGCTAACGCCGACCTCACCATCAGTGGCGCAACTGGTTTGGTTTTGAACCCGACTGCGCAGATTGTCGCCAAGGGCCAGCCCGAAATTCAGGCCAACTATTACGATCACGGTTCCGAGTGGGACGACAAGACCTATGGTATCTACGGCGCGATTCAAGCAGCCGATAAGTTGGAAGTCAACGGTGGCGTTACCAAATGGTCTTCCGATGCCGATAACTGGGACAAAACCGGCGTTGCCTTCGGTGCCAAGTATCAGATCCTCAGCCAGGCAGAAAAAGGCTTCGACTTGGCCGTAGGTGCCGGATACGATCGTGCCCTGGCCCGCCATACCTATGTTTACGCCGCCGCAACCAAGGCGTTCGGCAACGCCGATCGCGCTCGCATCAGCGGAACCGTTGGTGTGCGTTGGGATCGCTTCAAAGATGCCGATTCCTACAAATCGAGCAAAGCTTCGATTTTTGCCGGTGTTCAGGTTCCGGTGACCCGCAACGGCGAAATCAGCCTGATCGGTGAAGTACAGTCAAAGAATCTCGATTCCGATTATTCCCTCGGCGATGCCAAAATGCCTTATGCCTTGGGTGTGCGTTATGCTCCCAACAATCAGCCGTTCTCCTTGACTGTTGGCGTGCAGCGTCAGGGCCTCAATACCTTGTACGAACACAAGGCCAAGTTGTTTGTCCAGGCCAACTACGCCTTCGGCAAGTAAATTGTCTCAACAAAATATAACGGCGCATCTTCTCTCTTGAAGGTGCGCCGTTTTTTCGTTTTTGTAAATTATTCCTGTCAGAGTGCACATCTGCTAAGATGATTGCGGTTTATAATTAAGAGCTAACGAAAGTGAAAGGATTTAATCGATGAAAAACTTTACGAAAACCGTGTTTGCTGTCGTCGCTATGTTGGGAGCGGCCCAGGCCGCCAACGCCGACCTCAACTTGAGTGGCGCTACCGGTCTCATCCTGAACCCCACCGCACAAATCGTGGCCAAAGGCCAACCGGAGATTCAGGCTAACTATTATGATTCCGGTTCGGATTGGGACGACAAATATTACGGCGTTTTTGGTGCGATTCAAGCTGCCGATAAGCTTGAAATCAATGGAGGCTTGAGTAAATACCGCTCAGACGATGAAATCTGGGATCGTTCCGGTTTTGCCATCGGTGCCAAATACCAACTTTTCAATGAAGAGCAAAAAGGCTTTGCATTGGCGATTGGTGGAGGACATAACCGGACATTCGCTCGAAATACCTATGCTTATATCGCAGCCACCAAAGCCTTTGGTTCTTCAGAGCGTGCCTCGATTATCGGCACGGTTGGCGCACGCTGGGATCGTTTCGATCTCGATAGTGACGGTAAGTCGTCCAAAGCCTCGGTTTTTGCCGGAGTGGAAGTTCCGGTGACGCGTAACGGGGAACTAAGCCTGATTGGCGAAGTGCAATCGAAGAACGTCGATTCCGATTACGCTGATAATGCCAAGATTCCTTATGCCCTGGGCGTGCGCTACCAACCGAATGGCCAGGCTTTTTCATTAACAGCCGGTATCCAGCGCCACGGTATCAATACTCCTTACGAGCGTAAGGCGAAACTGTTTGTGCAGGCTAACTATACTTTCGGTAAATAAAAAGTTCGCAGCAAGGATTTCTCACTATGAAAAATACATGGAAAGTCGCACTCGCTACTTTTGCTTTATTAGGCACTGTTCAAGCTGCCAATGCCGACTTGAATATCAACGGTGAAACCGGGCTTATTCTCAATCCAACCGCTCAAATCCCACAAAAAGGTCAGGTGCGTTTGCAGGCCAATTACTATGATGCCGGTTCATTGTGGGGCGATAAGAACTACGGTATCTTCGGTGCTATTTCACCTGCCGATAAACTTGAAGTGAGTGGCGGCATCAGCAAATATCGTTCAGACGATCCCGATTGGAACCGTTCCAGCTTTGCCATCGGTGCGAAATATCAGTTGATGAGCCAGGCAGATAAAGGGTTGGATGTCGCCATCGGCGCAGGCTATAATGGCGCATTGGCGCGCAACATTCACGCTTATGTAGCTGCGACTCGTTCTTTCGGCGTTCCGGGCCGCACCATCGTTACCGGCACCATCGGCGCGCGTTGGGATCGTTTCGATGATAAGGTCGGCAGTAAGTCTTCAAAAGGGTCGTTGTTTGCCGGTGTGGAAGTTCCCGTCACCCTCGGCGGCGATGTCAGTGTCATCGGTGAAGTGCAGTCGAAAAATATCGGCTCGGGCTTTTCGCTGGAAGACAGCAAAATTCCTTACTCGCTCGGTTTGCGCTACAAGCCCAGCGGGCAGTCGCTTTCCGTGACGGCAGGCCTACAGCGCCATGGCCTTAATTCTCCGTGGGAGAATAAGTCGAAGCTGTTTGCGCAGGTTGGCTATACCTTCGGCGGGTAACAGGCATGAAGAACCACGCGCGTGAGCAAGTGGACTGTTTTGGCTTTTTACGTTCCTAAGTCCCTGGCTTAGCTCTATACTTACTCAGCCCACTCGCTCACGTGCGTGAGCGAGTGGGCTGCTTTGGCTCTTTGCCTTCCTATAAGCCCCAATCTTAACTCTACGCCTGCTCAGTCCACTCGCTCACGCGCGTGGTTCTTCATTTACGACGGGGTAGCAACGCGGCATTGCTCAATGCGCTGGGCAATGGTTTCTTCACTCCAATCGGGGTTTAGGCTGATGAACACCGTGCGTCCCAGCAACTCCAGTGAGCGTGGGCATGCATCAGCGCTGTAGCAAATACGCAGGTGTTGATTCTTGGGGTGATTGAGCGGGTTCATATCGGGATGATGCCCCACGCGGTTTTCAATCAGCATATCCCAATTCGAATAGACATGGCGACCGGTATCGAGCGGTAGCCAGCCCCCGGCTTGCTCTGCAAAAGCGCGGGCTTTCGCTGCATCCTCAAACTGGAACGCGACAACCACACCGCAGTCGCCTTCGAAATCGTTATTGGGCGCGACTTGAAGCACACCTCCTAATTCATTTTCAAAGCGCTTACGAATGCGGCGCAAATCGGCCAGGATGCCGTCGAGGCGTTTTAACTGTTCGCCCAGAATGGCTCCTTGCACTTCGCTGGCGCGCATCTGGCTGCCCAGGAAAGCCGGAATCGAGAGGTCTTCTCCAAAGTGCGGGAAGCTTACCAAGCTGTCGTGGTAGGCCAGGGCACGCTCGAAGATATTCTTGTCGTTAGTCACCAGTGCACCGCCTTCGCCGCAGGAGATGATCTTGAAATCGTTGAAGCTCAGCGCTCCGGCATCGCCCCAGCTTCCGGTGCGGCGGCCTTTGTAGCTGCCGCCATCGCACTGGCAGCTATCTTCGATCACCTTCACGCCGTGTTCCTTTGCAATTTCCAACAATGCTTCCAGGTTAGCCAAACGACCGACCATGTGGACGGGAATAATTGCTTTTACGTTGGGAGTGAGTGCCTGTAAAACGGCTTGCGGGTCGAGAGTGAGGGTTTCATCGACATCGACAATCACCGGCACTGCTCCCACTGAGAGCACAGCAGCAGCGGTAGCAATATAGGTGTAGGCCGGGATGATGACTTCATCGCCTGGGCCGATACCCAGCCCCACCAACGCGCAGGTGAGAGCTGCCGAACCGCCGCCCGAAAGGCAAAGGGCATAAGAAACACCAAGTTTTTCAGCTAACGCACTTTCAAAGTTCACGACAGCTTGTTGGTGTCCGGCTTCGAGATTACCACGGCGAAAAAGGGTTTGCGACTCGATTACCCGCTGTACGGCCTCGACTTCTTCTTGTCCGATACGATACATGAATTCTCCTGTTAAGAGCGCTTGTCTTTTATATAGGTGGCGATATTGGCGACGGTGTCGAGCCACACCTCGGAATGGATTTGAGCATATTGGCACAAGGCTTCCAAAGCTTGCGATGAAATCGCCTGGCCTTTATCTGTGCCCACTTCATGTGCCGCCAAAATGAGCCAGTGACCTTGTTGCAGTGAACTTTCGAGCCGGGCTTCGAGAACCGATAACTCCGGCACATCGGCCGGGATGCCGATGAGTTGGGAAAGATCGCAGAAAGTGGGGGCGTTGGACGACTCACCATTAAAGCCACGCGCCGCCAGAAAGTGTTTGGCGGTGAGGGGCACATAGCTTTGGGTGTCTTGTCCGCGCCCAACATAGGTTTGGCCGCACGGATAGGCAAAAGTCTGCGGCGTTTGCCCCAGCAGCTTGTGCAGCGCCTCGTTGGCATCGGTGAGTTCTGCTTCCATGCGCTCCAATGAATACTCCTCCAGCGCGTTATGTTGTGAGAACTTGAAATTGCCGCTGCAGGGGTGGGTTACGGTGTGGTTGCCGATTTCGTGGCCGTTTTGCTGGGCGGTTTTCCATTCTTCGAGGTTTTCTTCGACGACTTGAGGCATGACGTAAAAGGTGCCCTTAAAGCCATATTTATCGAGAATAGGGATGCCGTTTGCCATCTGCGAATAACGCGAATCGTCGAAAGAAATTGTGAGGGCGGCACGTTTGCCCTCAGGCCAGAAGGTTTCGCTCATGGGGTGTTGAGAAAGGGGGATGTGGATTTTAAAGTGACGTCCAAAATTGCAAAAGGGTCATTCCGAGGAACGAGGAATATAGTATTAGCAAGCTAAAACGTAATTACCTGTATTATACATTTTAGAGAACTGTCAGTAGATTCCTCGTTCCTCGGAACGACACGTTTATTATGTTTGCCGTTTTTTTAAAGTTTCTTAAACCGAATGTAACACCGGCCAATCTAATTCAAAGCCCTGCTGCTGTAACAAGCCCTGGAAATCGGACAACTCCGTGGCATCGTTGCGCACAGCGCGCGGGTTTTCGCCACGGTTCAGGCAATGCGCAGCCAGCACACCGGCGGCTTCACCGATATTCCATTCCACCGGATGCAAACGGTAGCAGCCGTTGGTGATGTGGGTAACGCCCAGGTTTTTACTGGCCGGAAGCAGGTTCTCAATGCGAACTGGAATCAGGCTGCCCAGCGCGATCTGGAACGGCCAACTGCCCACGTCGATGTAGTTGTCGCCATCGCTCCCATCGCCACTTTTGCCGGTCGAGGGGTGCAAGTCGATGCGGTAGCTGCCCACGCCGACTGAATCGGCAAACTTCTCGGCTCCATCGGGGCGCAGGTCGCTGGCGACGTGCTGTTCGCAGATGGTGAACTCGGCCTGAATGCGGCGCGCTTCACGGACGTAGACGTATTTTGCCAGGCCGTCTTTAGTGCCGGTGATATCGCCGCGAATCTGGAGGCCGTTATAGCCGTTGCCGCCATCGTGGCGCGGCGCTTCGGTTTGCATCCAGTACAGGAAACAGAGCGAGAGCTGTTTGGCGGCTTCGAGGTGCTTTTGTTTTTCTTCGGCAGAAACGCCCACAATCGGCCCCAGCCAGTAGTCGATTTGTGGCCAGTTCACCAGCGAAACGTCGGGCGTGGCGCGCGTGAAGTTTTCGTGACCGACGATGCGGCGGAAGTTCCATAGCGGTTCCCAGGCGTCAGAATCGGGTTTGGGAAAGAGTGAGCGGTAGCGGGTTTCCAGCGTGATGGGGTGGGTCTGCTGCCAGCTCAAATTCTTGTCGGGCCAGAAACCAGCTTTATAGCTCTGCCAGAAATCGTAATCTTTGGGCTTATCGATGACATGGTTTTCGCCTTCGTGGTTGG
>DAITOV010000057.1:0-18760 GCA_036833945.1 Abditibacteriia bacterium | reverse complement strand
GTCTGCTTTTCGGGAAGAGAGGCTCTGTCATTATTGAGTTTTGACACAGCCTCGTAAGCGAGTGGACTGTCCCTAGCTTATTGCGAACCCCGGCAACCTCCTCGTTAAAAGCCTCACCCCGACCACTCGCTTACGCTTCTCGAAGAACCGCGCGCGTAAGCAAGCCGGGCTATCCCTGGCTTATTGCTGACCCCGGCAACCGTCTCGTTAAAAGCCTCACCCCGTCCACTCGCTCACGCGCGTGGTTCCTCAAAGCTACCCCGGCCGGGTATTCCTCCGATACCGCGCCGGGGTCATGCCTACCTGCCGCACGAAAACGCGGTGGAAGTGTTCCACACTGCCAAAGCCGCACAGCCGGGCCAGTTCCTGCATGGTATGCCGATTTTGCCCTAATAAACGGCGTGCGTGATCAATGCGCAGTTTTTGCAGAAAATGCACCGGGCTTTGTCCCATTTCTTGTTTGAAAAGGCGCGATAAATAGGAAGCATTGATCGGAATCGCCGCCGCACAATCGGCCACCGAAACCGGCTCGCTATAGCGCTGCTCCATCCACTCCACCGCCTGCCGGCAAAAAGGAGAGAGGACATCGATACGGTGAAGCGCCTGGCCCGGAAACTCTTCGAGCAATTCGCCAAGCCATACTAAAAACCCTTCACGCAACTCCACCAGCGAATAGGTTTCCTGCACGAAGCGCTGCGCCAGGTGGAAACGGTTACCCAGCGCGTTGCCGGTATCCAATTCGCAGGTGAGCAATCCCAGGAACTCCTGCAATTTGCGGCGCACGGTATGCAGATGTTTCTGATGACGCAGCAGCACCACATCCAGCCACAACTCGACTCCGGCCTGCCATTCCTGCTGTGCGAAAGGCGTTTTTTGCGTGAGTCCCAATTGGATTTTACGCATCGCCAACCGCCGGGCCTCTAACTCGGCCGCAAAGGAGAGTTCCTGCGGCCTCCGTTGCCAGACACGGCTTAACTCTCGCCTGCGAAACGAAACGATGGCACTGCACAGCGTATTAATGAAATGGGCGACTTCCCGGCACTCCAGCACTTCGCCGGTGAGACCATCGCGCAATGAGGCGGAAGGCTCGTTTTGAGTAGAAGTGTTCCAGAAAACATAAGTCAAACCAGCATGGGGCGACCAGTAAAACCGCTTACCACGTTTTTTCAGACGCAGTGAAGGCGAGGCACCTTCAGCCCCCATTACCATTATCTGCAATGGAAAAATCAGCCCCACCTGCGCCAACCCGGCTTCGACATCCATCTCGGAATGACGCAGATTAGGCGACAGATAGACCTGATCGGCCAAGAAATCGAGGATTTTCATCACACACTCATTCTGCAAGCTGCCCTCCGGCTATCTGGAGAACAGGAGTCGTATCGTAGTGCGAAGCGTAGAGACGCGATTTATCGCGTCTGGACTTAACACATACTCCAACATTTGACTGGCGACTATGTTCAGACGCGATAAATCGCGTCTCTACCCGTCCGTTAATTCCTCGTCAGAAGGAAAAAGTATTAGTCAAAATAAGTCATATCTCAGTATAAACATGCCGTTATTTTTCTACTGCGATAGTTTAACCTTTAATTATCTTCAATGGAGGGAGAATAATGACACTACAAACCGAACTTGACGTAACGGCCCTGGCCCAGGAATATGCGCAGCGCGGCTTTATCAAACTCAGTGGGCTTTTCACGCCGGAAGAAGTCGCAGGCTGGCAGGCCGAGTGCGACCGGCTCCAGGGGTTAGACCTCGTGGATCCCAACAACAAGCGTACGCCGTTCAAGGCACCGGGAGTGCCCTACCCGGAAAAGATCGACCCCGTAGCCGATATTTCACCGCTCTTCACAAGCCTCATCGCCGATAAGCGCGTCACCCGTGTGCTGGACGCTCTCTTCAACGACGACGCCCTCCTCTTCAAGGACAAAATCATCTACAAGCTGCCTGGCATGCCGGGCTACGGTATGCACCAGGACTGGGCCTGGGGCTGGCAGCACCTGGCACCGGCCAACGATTTGCTTTCGGTATCGTTCCAGATCGACGGTGCCGACGCCGCCAACGGCTGCATCGAACTCTTCGAGGGCTGCCACGGCAGCCTGCTCACCACGCCCGGCGAGGAACGTGGCTTTTTAGATGCGGAGAAACAGCTCATCGACCTCGCACGCGGCCAGAAAATGGAAACCGTGGCTGGTGACGTGCTGATTTTCCACTCGCTAACGCCGCACCAAAGCGGCAAGAACCTGGCGACGTATCCGCGCCGCTCGCTGTATCTCACCTATAATGCTGCCCGCGCGGGGAATTTACGGGAAGAGTATTACGACCACTATATCAATCACATGGCTGGTCGAACGGCCGAGCATTTGTTTTTTAAGTGATTTCGGCATGTATTAGCAAAAACAGCGGTCTTCCATGAAAGAAGTCCGCTGTTTTTGTCGCTACAGATAGTAACGAAGATAAAATAGTGATGCCCAGTATATTGCCTGCTACCGCGTTGTATAACCGCCATTAGCGAAAATGGTCTGTCCGGTAATCCACCAGCCATCAGTGACCAAGAATTTCACCAACGGCACAATATCCTCAATTTTGGTAAGACCGCCCAGAGCCGAGGCCGACTTATGATATTCCACGGCTTCTGGGGTTTCCTGGCCGTAGAAGAACGGTGTATCCATTGGGCCGGGACCAACAGCAGTCACGGAAATACCGCGGGGGCCGAACTCTTTGGAAGCAGCCCGAGTGAAATGCTCCACCGGCGCTTTCATGCCGCCGTAGGTGGAATAGAGACCGGTATAAGCCGCCAGCAGTGAGGTGACGATAGTGCAGATCTTGCCGTTATCGTTGAGTTGTTTGCCAGCTTCTTGAATGAAGAAATAGGCCGCCTTGGAATTGATGGCCGACATCGAATCGTAATCTTCTTCGGTAGTTTCCACGAAGGGTTTTTTCAAAACTTTGCCTACCGTATTGATGGCAATATCCACGCCACCAAACTGTTCTTTAGCGACCTGGAACACGGCCTGAATATCGGCAACATTGGTAAAATCGCCCTGAATGGCAAAGGCCTGCCCGCCTGCAGCCTGAATATCAGAAACAGTTTGCTCAGACTCGGCCTTGCTGGCGTTACTGTTATAGTGAACGACTACCTTGGCTCCTTCTTCGGCAAAGGTACGGCTAATCAGCCCGCCCAAATTCTTGCCGCCTCCGCCCACGACAACCACTTTTCCCGATAAATTATTCGATGACATTCTATTATCTCCTTTTAAAATAAAGAAAACGGTCAGAATATATATTCATTGGAAGAAACTTCGTTCCACAAATTTTAATCCAAACTCGCCAAAAAACCATCCGGCACCGACGCAATGTAAACCTGCGGCAAGCCGGTACGGTCGGAGTTGAATACAACCCATTTGTTATCGCTAGTCATGTAGGGATGGGCGTGCGTATACTGCGCTCCCCCGCCGCTGGTTTGTGCGTTGACAAGTACGCGGGTTTTACCACTATCAATATTGCCAATGCGAATCGGCACCTCCGGTTCATCATAGCTATCGACAATAAAATACTTGCCGCAACGCGAGGCGGCGATGTGGTTCCAGATCAGCGAGCTGTCGAACACTACGCGTGGTTTATCCCACTCGTGGCGCACTTCCAGCACGTTGCCGGTGCGCTGGCCGTCGTTGTAGGTGCCGCTGAGAGTCACCAGCACGCGGTCGGTATCACCGATCCAGCATTCATGCCCGGTGGTGGCCGGAGTGATGGGTGGGCCGACAGGGAAATCGCGGCGGTCGCTGCCATCGGCTTTGATGGTGTAGAGGCCTACACCGCGCTCATCGAAGGGGCGAACTACATTGCCAGTGGCATCGACCACGCAGCCACGATTCTCCTGCACCATAATGCGCCCGGCTGTGTTGAGACGATATTGCAGATGCGGATTGACGATGTTGGGGTTTTCGTGAATCAGTTCGTGGGTGCCGTTTTGCAAATCGACACGGACGATGCCGAAGGTGCGGTTTTCGATGCGCTGTAAAGTCAGCCCCCAGCGCCCATCGGCGCTGATGGTCTGTAGACCGAACCTGGGTAAATCGCCCCAATCGAAGAGTTCTTCGCGTTCGAGAGTGTTGAGGTCGAAGCGTAATAATTGGGTGCTTCCGGGCCTTTCGCGCGCTGCGAAAAGCATTCCGCTCCACGAAGCGGTGGCAATGCCGCGCACACCGTTTTCCAAATCGGTAGAACAATATTCGAGGTAAGCCAGTTTGTAGCGTGCGATGTCGTAGACCAGCAAATTGCCGGGAATCTGATGCCCGCCGTCCATAGTACGAAACAGCGCCAGGCGGTTGCCATCGGCGCTGCAACGCGGTTGCTCGTGATAGATGTTGTGGGTAATAACCGGGGCGGCGGTGATGCGCCGCACACACGAACCCGATTCGTTTTCTTCCCGCAGATCACAACTTTCCGGCCACCAACGCAAAGAGAGTTCCTGGGACATGATGTTTTTTGTTCCTTTTCTTAGATAAGCGCCGAGTCGATATCCTTATATCAAGCTATATACTTGGACAAAACCAAACTACCCTTCTCAAGAGTAAGTTTCCTGTTTTCTCAGTCACAACAATAAGAGTTCAATTCTCAGAATCATATACCCACAAACACAACAGCCTGCAAATCTCTTCTTGATTTGCAGGCTGTTGTGTTTTAGATAAGCTACGCTACTGCGCAGCGGTTTGAAGTGTTTGTTCCGGGTTAGCCGCTTTATTTGTGGTTAAACGTGCTGCGTCGAAATTCAGGAACTTACTGTAATACTCTTTATTATGGGCTTCCCGGACTAACGCTTGCTGTCCTGCCGGCAGCTTCTCAGCAAACACCTGCTTTAAAACCAGGGTTTCTTCACGTGCCGCCATTTTGGTTCCGACCGGGTTGGGATGGATATCGTTGAACCATTTCGGATCATTCTCATTTCCGGCATCTTCGCTGTTATCCAGGATAAATCGCTTATATTTTTGCGTGCGAATACGGATATCCCAGTTCCCGGCCTCCGCTTCGCGTTTCGTCACACCGTAATATTCCACCAGGGGATAACCGAACTCTTTGGCGATGACACGTGAGACCTCCCAATAGGGGTTGAGGGTCTTATTCCGGTCGGTAACGTAGTGCTTGGGGTAATCAAGATAAATGCCGGTTTCCAGCACAATCGCGATGCCGGGATAATCGGTTTTTAACAGCTCGATAAACTTGAGCATCTGCGCATGATATTCCGGCACTTTCATGCGCTTCTGGTCGTTAGTGCCGAAGCGAATGATCGCGACATCAATACCCTTTTGATCTTTGCGGTGCCGTTCGTAGGCTCCGTTCAAAAGATAACGCGCAATGAACTCGCCGTTATCGGCCCAGTTCTCCACTTCGATTTTCTGCTTGGGATAGGCTTCCTTAAGCAAAGCCGCTAAAGCATTATGATGCTTGGCCTCGGTAGGAAGATAGGTCGTAGCGACCGAACTACCCCCAAAGAGAACGACACGAGAAACGTCGTCGGCACGTGCGGCACTGGTAATCGCCATGGTGCAAACCAGTATCGCAAGCAAAGGTAACAGGGACAATGAAAAGAAGCGAAGAACCTTAAGCATAGATCTTTATTATACGTGAGCCGAGAGCATCTCTGAGCTTTCGTTCAATTTTTCAGTGTCCCGCTATCTCATTTAAAGTGATCTACCAGAGCTTTCGATAGCCGATCGTTCCCCGCGCATCGAGATAACCCCGGTAATCGGGCAATTTATCCCACCATTCTAAATCGAGTTGCTTGCGAAAATCGAAGAGTTGCTCTCGGTTTTGAGGATAATGGGAAGTCATGTACACAAAAACATCCATTGAAGTGCGGGTATCGGTGCGCCGGTCGGTGCCGAGGATGGCGTCATATTTGGGGTCGTAATAATCGTCGGTAAATTGCGGCCACACTTCCTGGTAGAGGCGCATGCTTTCAGGAAACGGACTCAAGATATAGCTGCCGGTAGTGTGCAGGAAGTTTTGCGGTTTGATTACCGAAGTCGAAAAGCCTTTGAACTCATTGAATTCCGCATAATACTGGTAACGAAAATTCTCGGAATAGGCGTTGTTTTTCGCTTCATTACTGCTTGCCGCCCAGGGGCGGCGCTGCTGGCGGAATTCGCTGGCGCTGACCTGCGCCAACATCCCCAACGCTTCCATTACGGCATAATAAGCCGCCTGATTAGCCGTGGTAGTATCATTTTGCTGGTGAGCAAGACGGGCCATTGCCACATTACCGGCAAATTTCCCGCTGCCCTCCTGTAGGCCATTGCCCACTCGCAAGCCGCCATACGAATCCCAGGAAGCACAGATGGCCCAATCGTAGCTGTTCCGCAAACTATTGAAATAACGTTTCAAAGTGGAATAATTTTCTTTTATCCACTCCGGGCGATTGAACTGGTGTGCATAGAGCCAGGCCATATACATGTTTGTGGAAGTCCAATAAGGCTGATCGATGCCGAATTTATTGGTCTCCGGTGAAACGTCGATCTCCAACCCAGTGACGGGATTGGTAATCGTAATAATCGCGGGAACGTCGCGCAGCTTGGGGAGCAAATGCGGTTTGAGTTCGGGGCCTGGCACGCCTGCATACAAAAAGTATTTCTCAGTTTCCTGCCGGATTTCCTTTTCCAGTGCATCACGCAACGGTTGCTGAATATAGGGCAAAGTCAGTAGCAAATTGACATAAGTGCGCTGCTGGCGCCCCGGCATTAACATTTCGTTGCTGTAAGTGACTTTCCAGGGATGCTGCTTGAGATCTTTTTCTAATCCGGTTTGAACGATACCGTTCAACTGGTTTTGGATAGCGCGCGATCGGGCATCTCCAGGCTGCTTCACATCGCGCACTTCGCGAATATAGTGCAGCAGGCCGCCAATACGAAAAACGATTTTCTGCGTATCGTCGGCCGCCAGCAAAGGGCCATGCATGGCTGCCAGGTTCAAATCGCGCACTGGTTTGCTGAACGCCACCTCGTTTTTGCGCGCATGGGCGGCCAGAGCGAGAGCCGGGCTGATGGAAGCGATCTTTTTGCCTTTGGTGTTCCAGGCATCGGCTAGGTTAAGATAGGTGAACTCGTCTTTAACGGTCAGTTGATCGCTCTCGTAATCGACTTGTGCGGTGCGCGTTACCTGATCGGGCGCGTTGACCAGAACTTGCGACCAGTAGCGGCAGCGTTCGACGACCTCTGCTGGTAATTTCTTCGCCCAAGCTGCGGTGAACTGGGGACGTTGCAAACTCACTCCATACAGCGGCATGCCCTGAATGGTTCCGGTTTGCTGGGGATAACTGAAAAACAGCGCGGTATCGGCATAACTCTGCACCAGGTCGGGGCGCTTTTCCAGCACAAAAAGGTAAGGCGTGTCGAATTCATCCCACCCCTGGCCACCATTAAACCAGGCCAAAACCCAGTTGGCGCTCATCTCGCTGCCGGGAATGCCTTTTTTGGCATTCACCACTTTCACTTGCCCATTGCTCTCATAGGCCAGGCACGTGGGCAGGCCGATGCCGTGTTGTTTCTGAATACCTTCAAAAACACGCAGCTTTTGCCCGTTGGAAGTGGCGACCCAGGCCGGACTGATGTTGCTGATAGAAAAATCCATCCAGATATCGTTATCGTATTCATAACGATAGGTGCGTTTGGCCCAGGAGCTGTTTTTAACGTTGAAATTCTTGATGTTACCGGCACGGTTGGGACGCACGAAGCCATAGAACCAGGAATCTTTAAGCCCATCATATTGCAGACCGGCCACGCGGTGCATGTTGACCGTTCTACCGGGCGGAATAGGTGCCGGACGCACATCGCTGAGGAACAAACGCGGCGCGGCCAGCGATTTCATGGACTGCGTCGCATAAGTCATGCTGCCGCGCGCATCGGTTTGGTTGAGGTCGTCGAACAAAACGCCGTTGGCACCCAGTTCACGCGGTCCCAAGTTGCCCATGGCACTCTCACTGATTTGCACCGGAAAAGCTGTGTTTTCCAGTTGGGATAATGAGGGATCGGTTTTGAACTCATACCGCAATGGATTGAACGGACGAACCCGTAACGAAACTTTCTTACGCCAAACTTCGCTGCCATTAAGCATGCAGCTTACTTGGCAAAAGTAATCTCCGGTTTGCTGGGGAGCGCGGAATTGAAACAAGGTTTGCGTCCAATCGCCCGCTTGCAAAGGAATAGTTTGGCTTTGCTGCCCGACGACTTGCCGCTGTTGATTAAGGATTTTTACAATGACTTGCCCGCTTTGAGGCGCACCGAAGAGAGGTGCCAGGCGCGGTGCCACCAGCATGTTTTCTCCGGGGGCATACGAAATGCTTCGCCCGGCCAGTTCGGTGACTGTTCTTTCCAGGGAATATGCTCCACCCACTTTCCAGGCCAGTTGGCCAACAACGGAATCTAAGCGGATGGGCTGCAAGGTGTAATTCCCTTCGTAGAGGCCACCGCGATAGCCCAGGTAAACGCGCACGACAAGCACATTTTTACCGGGCTTGAAGTGCTTGCTTTCAATGGGATATTTGCGATCGATATGCGAGGCGTTGGGTAAGAAATAAGGCGGGCGGTTGCCGTAGTGCCCCACTTTTTCACCGTTGAGGAAAATTTCATCGTAAACGGAAATTTTGCCTAAATCGAGCAACAGGTTCTTTCCGTTCAGGGCTTCGGGCAAATCGAAAGTGAGGCGGTACCAGCGCCAGCCATTGCCCGCCAGCTCTTTCCCTACCTCAACGGTTTTCCAGTTGCTGTCATCAAAGTTGACAGTGGCGTGTTCCAGGTTGTTGCCGTCCTGATATTTCCAGACTTTTGGCAAAGATGCTGCCTCGCCGGTAAGGGGGTAAAGCAATTCGGGAAACTCGTTGGGATGCAATTTAACCGTAGGCAGCAACTGAGGCTGGGCCAAAGCCCCGGCCCAGAAAATCAGGTTAAAAAGAAAGAGAAGCAGGTGTTTTTTGATCATTAGAGGGAAGGTATTTAAGTATTGCGCATGGTGAGGCCTCTTGAAGAGCCGCACGCGTCAGCAAGCGGACTGAATGAGCATTGTGTCAAGGCAAACAAATGCCTGGAATAACGCTATAACAGTCCGCTTGCTAACGCGCGCGGTTCTTCATTTAGCTTCCCGAATTATCGATCTGCGGATTCCAGGCACCGCGCAGTGAGTCTCCTGTTTTTTGTGACTCTCTGCGCAGCACAGACGATTTCAACCATTTGACATGCCCATCGGCAAAGGCGACGCTGACGCCGCCAAAGTGCCGCCCGCCCCGGCAATCGGAATAATTGGTGATGGTCGTAGGACAGGTACCACCACTCTCACCAAGTCCCGGCAAATAATAATTGCCATTAACGGCAATGGCATGCGAGGGATTGATACGAATATCCGAGGCGTCCATTATCATATATGTCGAAGCCGGTGAAATGATCGCCGCCACTTTCAGCGGGGTTGTAGATGCAACGGTGTTGTATGTAATAACAACTTCGTTAGCACCATAATTCAAGCGGCGAGGGTTGGTGAGGTTGGGATCGGGCGAAGAAGGACAGTAAAAGACCTGCTTGCTTTTATGGTAGGGATAAATCATCTGCGGCCAGTATAGGATGCCCGCCTGCCACGGATCGCCATCGGGATAATCATAACCGGTAGGCACGCTATAAAGGGCCACCGGAAGTCCTTCGTCATAATCCTGGGTATATTGCATCGTCGCGAGTCCCATCTGTTTGAGATTGCTGATACAGCTGGTGCGCCGCGCGTTTTCACGGGCACGGGCGAATACCGGAAACAAGATCGAGGCCAATATAGCTATAATAGCAATTACGACCAATAATTCTATCAATGTAAAACCACGGGGTTTTGATTTTTCTCTCAGCATTATTATCACTCCTGTAAAACTACAGTCTTAATGATTATTCCCCCCGAAGCTACCCTTTCAAACACCTTTATCGGTCACTCTGTTTCTTTATCGGTCTTTTTCAAAGATCGATATTGAGAAGGCAGCATTCCGGTATGTTTGCGAAAAACGGTGTAGAAGTAGGCCGGTGATTTATATCCCACGGAGAGACGGATGAAAGTCAGTGGAAAGTCTGTTTGTTCCAGCAGGTTTTTGGCTTGTTCGATGCGGCACCGGGTAACGAATTCGTTAAATGTCTGGCCGGTTTCGGTGTGGAAGCGGCTGATGAACTGCGTGCGCGAAAGATAGACCCGGCGCGCCACCATCTCCTGAGTGAGTTCTTCATGCAAGTGATCACGCACATACTGCTGCGCGCGCAGGATGGGCGCTTCCCCTTCGGGTGTAGGGTTCTCGCCGATATCCAACCGTGCCGGATAGATGGCTTTGTCTTCCTGCAGGTCGCGCTGCAACGTCAGCAGGAACAGTTCCAGCAAGCGCCAACTCATCATCTCAAAATGCACCCGGCGCGTGGTGACTTCTTCCTGTATCTCTTCCAGCAGGCGAATGAGCCGCGTGCTGTGAATCATCAGGGTTTCATTCAAGTCGTGGCGAATATGACGGTTACCCTGCCGGGTGCTCATCCAGACTTTCAAACTTCCATGCACCTCGCGAAAGAAGAGTATTTCACTGTACCGATCGGGATCATCGCCCAGGTATTCCAGGTTTTCCACCCCTGTCCAGCGCGGCACCCTACCCGGCACGAACATCGCATATCCCTGCGGGACGTGTACCATGTAGTCGCCGCAGTTAAGGTCGGCTTCACCTTTCAAAACAAAAAGCAGCAAACTGCTGTTGGTTTCCAGAAGTTCGTCGTTTGGCCACATCGCCCTCATACCGTTGAAGGTGAAGGTGCGTATCGCCTTACGCGGACCTTTGATTTTTTTGGGGGTGAGCGGCAGCGACGTGGTTGTTTTCATCTGCCGCAACCGGGGCAGAGCTACCACCAAATGCTCGGGATTTTTACCCGAAACCCAGGGGAGTAATTGCGTATTGACGACCTCAGGAATCGAGAGGAAGCTATTCATAGGCAAAAAGTATGGAGCAAGCCGGATGGAAAAAGCAAAGCGAAAACGCCTCCGCTGCAAATGGAAAGCAGTGGAGGCGTTTGATAACGGCTATTCTTTTGTCAGCGAATCTACTTTGGTAATCTTCACTCAAAGAAAAACCAGTAGGTTTTCTGCGCTTCCACATCAAGCGAATATTCTTTCTTGCCGCTGGCCAGTACTTTACCGGTCACAGCATCCAACAAACGAGTTTTACCCTCCGGCAATCGTAACGTATAACGCCCGTTCTTCAAACCATGCAAAGAAGCAAAGTTTCCATTCATGTGAAGCTGCTGGCCTGCATCGCCACCTACGAATGCACCTGCCTGACGCGCAATATTATGCAGAAGCTGCGATTCCAGAGCCTGAGGAGCAGCTATATAGATTGAAGTCCAAGCGTTCTGCTTTTTGACAGCCATCGCTGTTTGTCCGGTCTCCTGGTATTTTGCCAGGGTTGTGGCCGAAGCATCATCGACCCAGAACGGCTGATAGCGTGCCGAGAACGAATTCGCCCCGCCGCCGGTGCTAAAAACCGACAACACCATTTCGCTAGCCCCCAGATATGGGAGTGCATCTTTGGTCCACGGTGATTTTACATCGGTGATCGTCGCATTGAGCCGGGCATATTTTTCGGAAGTGTTGATTTTCATTCCGATCAACTCCGACATCTGCTCTGTCGATTTGCCTGCTTCCGAAAGATAACCAGCATCGTTCATCCACACGATAACACGGTTCTTGTTGAGCAGTTTCTCTTTGATCTGCTTTTGCTCAACCTGTGAAATGAACGTATTCTGGCGAAACACGTAGACCTTGAAATTCTGCAATTCAGGGCGGCTCAGCACATCGTCGAGATAATGCACTTCGAAAGGCACACCGCTACTTTCCAGCATGGCTTGCTGGTAGTTATCGGCACCATCGACCGATGTATAGGCGCTGGTAAGATAGGGGCTGGGATAGCTTCGGTCGATAATACACCCTTCCGGACGCAAAGTGTCGGCCGGCATTTTGTTGTAGTGTTCGACAATCTTTTGTGTCTGCGCAATCTTCTCGTGCATGGCCGGGTCGGCGAAGTAGCGGCCCATATCGTAGTACCACCAACCGTAGCCACGCGCCAGGGAAACACCAACCATCTTACGATGAACATGGTCCCAGCTTTCGGGATTCTCTCCCGAGCCAATCCACATCTGGTAGACCTCATCGTAGCGAGCACCGACCCAGGAGCGCAAATCCATCTCCTGCAAGAACATTTTGTTGTGATATTTGAACCCATCACCCGGCAGCCAGGCCAGGGAATAGCCCGGATTGCGATAGGGGTAGTAGGTCATATCGCCGGAGGCATCCAGGTGCTTGGTGCGCAGAAAATTCTCATTTACCGGTGCGTTATAACTCAGAGCCACCACCGGCTTGCCGATAGCTTCTTTAAGTATTCCAGCGTAGCCGTCGCGTAAATCCCAGGAGCCTTCTTCCCGGAACTCGCGGTAATCGGAGAGCGCTCCGGCTGTCTGGTAGGGAGACAACTCTTCCAATTTATGCTGATTGAAAGTGGGCACCTTGATTTCTTGCTGCGAAGCAATCTCTTGTTTCCAGGCCGCCGCCACTTTGTCTACAGAGCCGTATTTTTTGAGTGCCCAGGCCCGAAACGAAGCCTGACCGGCCGGGGAGTAATCGTAGAAGAACGGCGTGAAGCGCCCGTCATGCCCACCGGTGACGAAAAAGCCCACCACCGCCTTGCCGTAAGGCGATTTTTTCAGATGCTGCGCAATGGCAGCCATCGCCTGCCCCGAATCGGCGCGCCATTTTGCAGACTGGTAAGACGGATACCACCAGGCCTTGTTTTGCGCGGTATTCACTTTGTCCAGATCGTCGGTATAGCCGGTGAGGTTGCCCCAGATGCCATAGGCTTTCTCGCCTTTATCGTTACGAACCACATCGTCGGGATTCTCTGCGCCCCATTCCCGGTAGGGATAGGCCCACATATCCAGAATCAGGTATGCATTAGGATTGCGTTGCAAGGTTAGCGCCAGCACTTCGTCGATGACATCGTAATTGATTTTGCCATTTGCCTCCCAGATCAGTTTCTCCGAGCTTTGCTCTTTAGCGGGAATGTAAGCGAAACGCGACTGCCCCAACTGAATCGGCACGATGGTGATATCCACGCCGGCCTTGCCGAACGCTTCCTGGTCGCCATTGCGCTCATTGGGCGCCATACCTTTATAAATGACGAATGGCTTTTTCTCGCCATTGATTTCAAACTGCATTTCCCCATTCCGACGCACAACCTGCGCCGAAGCAGAAGGGCGCTTTTCCAGAGTTTCCAGAACCTGTTCCTTTGAAAATGGGGTCGTAAAAGTAATCGGTGACGACTGCCCCTTTTTGGTGCCAACAGCAAATTCCAAATCGTCCAGCCATACAGAAGCCGGGTTACCCCACAGAGCGACATGAAGATAGATTTCCTGGGCGACATCACTCTGATAGGTAATAGCGCGCGGATGCCATTGCCCGGCCGGAGAGTTAATCAGCAAACTCTGGCTCATCCAGCCGGCCGTGCGGTCGATGGAGTTGTAACGCAAGCTCTTGCCATCGGTGCTGGTGCGAAAAAGGAGCACTGAGGAGAGCGGAGCGTCTGTGGCCTGAAACCAACCCCGAAAGGTATAGAGTTGCTTAGGCTCGATGCGGATTGGTTTTTCACTGCGCAGTTCGATATATCCAACGCCATTGGTTTTGCTCAGCTTGAGCGATTGCTTTCCGGTTCGCGCATTCGCCGCATCGAACTGAAAACTTCCCTGCGCTCCGTTTTGCTTTTGCACCTGCCAACCCGCAAGCGCTTCGAAGCCCGGATTCTCGATAAAGTTCACCGGAGCCTCTTGCGCCACTACAGTCGTTGCAAAAGCAGCGGTTAGCACCGATAGGCCAAACATCATTTCACGTATTTTTTTCATCATAACAAACCGAATATTCTGTTTACGAATTAGCCGGATTCCACGCCCCATTCAGCGCGGGTGCCGGTTTCAGCGATTCTGCCATCACGACACTGGTTTTGAGCCATTTCGCATGTCCATCGGCATAAGCCACATTGACACCGTCAAAATGACGACCGGTTTTACAATCGTCCACTAAGGCCGTACCGGTTGATACTGCCGTGCATGCCGAACCCAACTTTCCTATTCCCGGGATGTAACCACCGTTATCTGCTGTGCCGGTGGTGCGAGCATAGCCAACCGCCAGAGTGTAATTACCGCCGTCCATAAAAGCGTATGTATTTGCGGTGGCCTGAACAGCTGCAATCTTAATGCTCGCGCTGCCTGGTAGGACTAATAGACTATTATTCGCACCGTAATGCCCACGGGACGGTTTAGTGTCGTTCGCTCCCACACCAGAGGGGCAAGCAAAAACCTGGACGCTCTTATGGTAGGGATGAAGAATCTGTTGCCAGGCCCAAATATTGGTTCCCAAGCCCCAGAGTCCGCCCGGCGGAGTTGTGCCCAGATTTGACCAGGCGTAAGGATACGTCTCATCATAATCCTGCGTGTATTGCATCATCGCCAACCCCATCTGCTTGAGGTTACTCAGACAGCTCGTGCGCCGGGCGTTTTCGCGGGCACGGGCAAAGACAGGAAAAAGAATCGAGGCAAGGATAGATATTATAGCAATTACAACTAATAATTCTATCAGGGTAAAGCCGTGTGATTTGGATTTTGTCGCGGACATAACATTGTCTCCAGAAAACTAATTCTTAATGATTATTCCACCTACGGCTACTCTCTCAAACATCTTTATCGGTCACTCTCTCGCTTTATCGGTCTTTTTCAGCAAACGATATTGTGAAGGCAGCATTCCGGTGTGTTTTCGGAAGACCGTATTAAAATAGGTCGAAGATTTATAACCTACGGACGCGTGAATGAACGTGAGCGGGAAATCCGTTTGGAGAAGGAGTTTTTTTGTCTGCTCAATGCGGCATTGAGTCACGAATTCATTGAAGGTTTGCCCCGTCTCATCATTGAAACGGCGAATGAATTGCGTCCGTGAGAGGTATACCCGGCGCGCTACGCGATCTTGTGTCAACTCTTCATTCAAGTGCTCACGCACATATTGCTGCGCACGCTGGATCGGCGATTCCGCTTTCGCCAGCAAATTCTCCCTATCCGCCAACTGGGCCGGATAAATCGCTTTGTCTTCCAGTAAATCGCGATGAAGAGTTAATACAAACTGCTCCAACAAACTCCAACCCATCACCTCAAAATGGGGCCGACGTTTAGTGACCTCTTCCTCCATTTCTTCGAGGAGGCGAATCAGCCGGGTATTGTGGACCATCAATATTCCATTCAGATGATGATACACATGCCGGTTCCCCTCCCGGGAACTCACCCACACCTGGAGGCTGCCGCGTGTCTCACGGAAAAAGATAATTTCACTATAACGATTGGGGTTATCACCCAAATATTCCAGGTTTTCCACCCCTGTCCAGCGTGGAATTCTTCCCGGCACGAGCATCGCATTTCCCTCTGGAACAGTAACAACATAGTCACCGCAATTCAGGTCGGCTTCGCCTTTCAAAACGAAAACCAACAAAGCATTGTCTGTTTCCAGTAGATGATCGTTGGGCCAGTTGGCTTTCACTTCATTAAAGGTGAAGGCCTTGACTCTTTTACGCGGACCTTTGATCTTTTTGGGTGTCAACGGCAGTTGAGTCGTTGCTTTCATCAACTGTAATCGGGGCTGGGCCACGATTAAATGTTCCGGGGAATTATTCATCACCCAGGGAACCAACTGTGAACTAACAATCTCGATGATCGAGTTTGAAACGGCCATATTTTCAGTATAAAAAATATTTTAAAAACCGCTCAAAACCACTTTGTAACTAATGAACAATTATCCTGTAGTCCCAAACTCATCAACTATGGTTAAATTGTTTGCATGACCGACTTGCACTCCCTGTTTTCACAACACTTCGGCGCAATGGACGACTGTTTTCTGGTTCGCTCCCCAGGACGAGTCAACCTCGTCGGCGGCCACATCGATTACAACGCAGGTTTCGTTTTGCCTATGGCTATCCCGATGAGCACACAATTGCTCATCCGCCCGCGCCACGATCGCACGATCGAACTTTACTCCGATAAATTCGATACCAAACTTTCCTTTTCGCTCGACCACATCGAAAAGAACCACGACTGGCTCGACTACATTAAAGGCGTGGCACGCGAGTTGGCTTCGGCCCAGGTTCCCCTGCACGGTTTCGAGGGTGTCATCACCTCCGATATCCCAACTGCCTCGGGCCTTTCCTCATCCGCTTCGCTGGAAGTGGCAGCCGCACTGGCTTTTCTGCACTTAGCCGAGCAACCGATGAGCACAGCCGAAATAGCCCTGCTCTGCCAGCGCGCCGAAAACAAATTCGTCGGCGTGAACTGTGGCATTATGGACCAGATGGCGATAGCTGCCGGCCATAAGGACCATGCCCTACTCCTGGATTGCCGTTCGCTTGAAACCCAGCACATCCCGTTCAAGCTGGAAAATCATTCCATCGTCATCACCAGTTCAGGTGCTCCGCGTGAACTGGCTTCATCGGCCTATAACGAACGCCGCGCCCAGTCGGAAGAGGCACTCAAAATTCTGCAACAGCATCTGCCGCTCATCGAAGCCCTGCGCGATGTCTCAGTGGAAGAGTTCGAACAACTCGAACACTACCTCCCTACCGTGCTTCGCAAACGAGTGCGCCACGTGGTGACTGAAATCGCCCGCGTGATTCGTGCAACCCAGGCGCTGCAAGTGGGAGATCTTCCCGAGTTTGGTCGTTGCATGAACGAATCGCACGATTCATTGCGTGATAACTACGAGGTTTCCAGTGCCCAACTCGACTGGCTGGTGAATTGGTCACGCGAACAGCCCGGCGTTCTTGGCGCGCGGCTTACCGGGGCCGGATTTGGTGGTTGTATTGTCGCCCTTGTCGAAAATGAATCGCTGTTGGATTATAATAAACGTCTCCCGCAGGAATATCTCAAAAGCATGCAGCTTAACGCTCAAAGTTGGGTCTGCACCGCTGCTGCCGGAGCCGCTATCCAACAGACAATTCATCACTCATGAAAATCACCAAAATCGAAACCGCCATTGCCGCATCGCATTTTCCCGGCCTTGCCATGTGCCGCATTCACACCGATGAAGGACTGATCGGACATGGTGAAAGCTACTACATGCCGCAGGCGATCGCTGCCGTCATTCACGACTGGATGGCTCCCCGCCTACTTGGGGCCGACGCCTTCAACATCGAAGGCCACTGGCGTTTTCTCTATGAGCGCGCTACCAACATCGGTTCACGCGGCGCGGAGTTGCGTGCCATTTCGGCGGTTGATTTGGCCTTGTGGGATATTAAAGGCAAAGCTGCCAATATGCCGGTGTGGCAGATGCTGGGTGGTAAGTCGCAAGACGGTGTGCGCATCTACAACAGCATCGGTTACGGCAAACAGAAAAAAATGCCCACCGGCAACTGGCCTGGCTACGGCCAGATCGGTGAGGAAGCACCGCTCAACGACTACTGGCTGGCTACTAACGACCCGAAGGCCTTCGCCCGCGAAATGGTGGAAGAAGGCATCGAAGCCGTGAAGCTGTGGACGCTCGATTTCGCGGCGCATAAAACCAACGGCAACATCTACGTCAACTACGCCGATATTGAAAAGGGATTGGAACCGTTTCATGCCATTCGCGAGGAAGTCGGCAATAAAGTCGAACTGATTCTCGATGGACACGGTTTCTTCCAGTTGCCGATGGCCATTCGCATTGCGCAAGAGATGCAGCCGCTCAAGCCGCTGTGCCTGGAAGACGTAATCCGCCCCGACTGCGTCGATACCATCCGCGATTTTCGCGAGCACGGCGGCGTGCCGCTGGCGGTCAGCGAAATGATGATCGGTGCCGAAGATTACCGCCTGGTGCTGGAAAAGCGAGCCGCCGATTACATCATGATCGATCCCACATGGGTGGGCGGTATCTCCCAGACCTTAAAGATTACCGACATGGCCCAGCACTATAACATCCCGGTCATCATGCACGATTGCACCGGCCCGATGACGCTGTTGGCCGGTGTGCACGTCGGCATCGCACGTGGCAACGTCGCCTGGCAGGAGACTGTGCGTAATCTGTTGCGTGTGCGCTACCCCGAAATCGTCGATGTCATCCCGCCGGTTGAAAACGGACGCATCAAAGCCCCCGAAGCCGCCGGTATCGGTGCGCAATGGCACGACGAGTTCTTCCAGGAACCGCACGAAGTCCGAACAAGCAGCATCTAACAGCAGAACTTAGATTTTAGAGCTTAGAACTTAGGTTTTTTGCGTTCAGTGCCCCCTCCTAAGATCTAAGCTCCAAGATCTAAATTCTAAAGAATCTATGACAGCGTTTCATTTTTCCGACCTCGAAGGCAAAACTCTCCTCGTCACCGGGACCACCAGCGGCATTGGTAAGGCACTATTGCCTGGCTTACTCGATCAGGGATTGAATTTGATCTTGGTAGGTATCGACCTGCAAGTCATGCAAGAAATCCGTGCCGGGTTGGGCGTGGATGAATCGCGGATGAAGCTGTACGAGTGCGATCTCTCCCGACCCGAGCAAGTGGAAAAGTTAGCCGGGCAACTGGCGACCAAACTGCCTGCGCTCGATGGCATTTTAAACAATGCGGCCATCGACCGGCGGCATGAGTTTGAGGATAAAGACCCTACCATCTGGTCGCAGATTTTTCAGATTAATTTGTATGCCGCCGTTACACTGACACAGCATCTCTTGC